>NZ_JBHJWG010000145.1:0-1024 GCF_042266305.1 Kitasatospora sp. NPDC056076 | reverse complement strand
GCGGAGCTGGACGCGCGGGTGGAGGAGTTGCGCGGGCTGCTGGCGGCCGGCCTGGCCGCGCCGGCGTTCGGGCCGCAGGCCCTGCTGCCGCCGCGCCCGGAGCCGCCGTTCAATCCGGGGCCGCTGGGTGTGCCGGTGCCGATGCCGGACCAGGCGTCCGCCGCCTACCACGTGCCGCCGCCGGACGCGGCGCAGGCCCGCAACGCCGGGGTGCGCCGCCAGTACGAGCAGTACCTGGCGCAGGCCCGGGCCCGGTTCGAGCAGGACTGGTACGCCGCGCAGGCCCGGGAGGCGGACCGGCAGTCCCGGCTGGCCGCGTACCACCAGGAGTACCTGGGGTGGGCGGAGGGCTTCCGCCGGCAGGAGGAGGAGCGCGGCGCGGGGACGGAGGAGTTGCTGCGGCGGCTTCGGGCGGGCGAGCCGGAGGCCGTGCAGGAGTACTTCACGGCGGGGCTGTACGCCTCGGCGGCCTGGCCGGAGGGCTTCCCGCACCGGCTGGTGGCGGCCTGGGAGGTGTCGAGCCGTCAGCTGGTGGTGAACTGGGAGCTGCCCGGTCCGGACGTGGTGCCGGCGGCCGGGCGGGTGCGGTACGTGAAGGCGGACGACCGCGAGGCGGAGGTGGCCCGGCCGGCGACCGAGCGCAAGGCGCTGTACCGGGAGGTGCTGGCGCAGTCGGCGCTGCGGTTGGCGGCCGAGCTGTTCCGGGCGGACCGGGACGGGATGCTGGACTCGGTGGTGGTGAACGGCTTCGTGCTGGGGATCGATCCGGCGACGGGCCGGGAGGCCGAGCGCTTCCTGTCCACGCTGACCGCGACCCGGGCCGAGTTCTCGGGGCTGGCGCTGGACCGGGTGGCCCCGGTGGAGTGCTTCCAGGGGCTGGGCGGCAAGCTGTCGGCGCGGCCGGAGCGGCTGGACGAGGTGAAGCCGGACCGGCTGCCGGAGTCGGTGGGCGGGAGCCTGGCCGGGCACTTCGGCGAGGAGGACCCGGACCTCTTCGAGATGGATCCGCTGGACTTCGAGGACC
>NZ_JBHJWG010000144.1:0-1035 GCF_042266305.1 Kitasatospora sp. NPDC056076 | reverse complement strand
TACAAGAAAGAAAGTTCGATAGATTATTTATCGGTGGTAGAGCCACAAGGACGTGGAGCCTGGCATTGTCATGTTTTAATGCGCTTTAATGATTTGGATAAGATTTATATTAAAAATGCTGAATTAAGGAGTCTATGGGGTTTAGGATTTGTAACAATCAAGTCATTAAAGGATATAGACAACATAGGAGCCTATTTGAGCGCTTATTTGACTGATATAGACCTAGAAGATGTCCAAGACAGGGAAACAGCCTTAAAAGTGGCTTCAGAGGGCTGTGAGGTGCAAACAAAGATCGTAGAAGGTCGGGAAAAGAAATTTTTAAAAGGCGGACGGCTGCACATGTATCCTTCCGGAATGAATATGTATCGAAAATCAAAAGGGATTGTTAAGCCGGAACGGGAAGAAATGAAGTTCGGAGACATAAAAAAAGTAGTGGGTTCGGCAAAACCACACTACGAGAAAAGTTATCATGTCGAAAATGACAATTTTGAAAACACAATTTCGTTTCTCCAGTATAACACAAAACGTGATTTTTGAAGCAAAACGGTTCCTCTTTATGGAGCCGTTTTTTTTATTTCCCGAAGGGTTATTTGTCAGAATGACAAACCGATTTCGAGCCGGCGAGAACCCATTGTCACACCACGATTTAGGGGGTGTGTATAAATGGGCACTCTCTGTGAAATTTGAAGCTTTGAAATTCCGAATGGCGCACTTATACACTCTGTCGAGTGAGTGCTAAAATGCTGAAGCATTTCCGTCAAGCGTGTGGAGGAATCTTGTAGAGAGATATAGCATAGATACCCGTATCTCTAGAGATATTTTGGTATATCCCTGCTATATCTATGGGGTATCTATGCTATATCTTTGGCTTCAAAAACGGCACCTGTTCTAAGAGCATAGAAACTCAACAGGCACAGCCTGTTTGACACCCTTTTTTTTAGGGTGGCACCGAGTTTCCTTATGCTCTTTTTCTCTGAAGCTAAACCTGTTTTATATGTCGTAGTCTTTTTATTGGGAGTGACCCCTTGCTGTACA
>NZ_JBHJWG010000143.1:0-1035 GCF_042266305.1 Kitasatospora sp. NPDC056076 | reverse complement strand
AAATTTTTCAGAACGTTCGGTCCAAAATCAAGGCTGCAAAAGCCGGTGGAAGACGGCGGAAGACGATGGAGGACGGCGCAGGACGCCGGGCCGACCGGGCCGGAGACACCCCCGTGGGCCTCCGGTCCGGGCCGGCGCTCAGTCCAGCAGCGCCAGCGCCTGCTCGGCGGCGTCGCGCACCCGGGGCCCGCCCTCGGCGGTCTTGCCCACCACCCGGATCCCCTGCAGCAGCACCACCAGCATCCGGGCCAGCGCCCGCGGCTCCCGCCCGGCGGGCAGTTCGCCCTGGGCCCCGGCGCGCAGCAGGGCGGCGGTCAGCGCCGTCTCCAAGTGGTCGTAGCTGACCTCCACCCGGCGGGCCGCCGCCTCGTCGTGCGGGGCGAGTTCGACGGCCGTGTTGGTGATGAAGCAGCCACGCCTGCGGTCCTCGCCCCCCATTCCCGCGTATCGGCGCACCAGGGCGCGGACGGCCGGCAGCACCGGGCCGGGCTGGGACAGCTCGGCCAGCAGGCCGGGGTCGTGCTGTTCGTTGTAGCGCTCCAGCGCACGCAGGTAGAGCTCGTGCTTGCTGCCGAAGGTCGCGTAGATGCTGGCCCGGGCGATGCCCAGCCCTTCGACCAGGCCGGCCATCGAGGTGGCCTCGTAGCCGCGCTGCCAGAACAGTTCGAGAGCTGCCTGGAGCGCCGCGTCCGGGTCGAATTCCTTGGTCCGTGCCATGACCGGAACAGTAGCCCTTTCGAGACCGCTCGGTCAAGAAAGGGCGAGGAGTGGTCCAGACCGTTATCTGACGGAGCATTGCCAAGTGGACTAGACCAAGCCTACCCTTACCGCCCCGTCCCTCCTTCTCCCCCACACCCGCAGGAGGCGTTCCGGCATGCCCGCACACATCCCCCCGAACCCCCGGCAGGCCGTCGAGGCCGCGCGACCGCTCGTCCTGACGGTCTTCAGGATCGTCGTCGGCCTGCTCTTCGCCTGCCACGGCTCCGCCGCGCTCTTCGGCTTCCTCTGCGGCACCAAGGGCGGCGGCAGCATCCC
>NZ_JBHJWG010000142.1:0-1070 GCF_042266305.1 Kitasatospora sp. NPDC056076 | reverse complement strand
CTAGGTGTACTGACCACGGAGGTTGGTGACGGGGTTCACGGCTGGGTGATCTTGAAATGAGTGAGGGCCTTCTGGCTCGGTGTGGATTGCGACATCTGCACCGGCTCCCAGAAAGGCCCTCATGCCACACCGTAACGCACCGCTGACCGAGACCGGCCGCCTGCGTCTGGCCCGTTGCGTGGTCGAGGACGGCTGGCCGCTGCGCAGGGCCGCCGAGCGTTTCCAGGTCTCGCCGACGACGGCCAAACGCTGGGCGGACCGCTACCGAGCCCTCGGCGAGGCCGGCATGAGCGACCGCTCCAGCCGGCCGCACCGCAGCCCACGCCGCCTGCCGTCCCGCACCGAGCGGCGGATCGTCAAGGTCCGGGTGCTCCGCCGCTGGGGACCGGCCCGCATCGCCTACCTGCTCCGCCTCAACCCGGCCACCGTCCACCGGGTCCTGGTCCGCTACCGCCTCGCCCGCCTGGCCCACCTCGACCGCGCCACCGCCCGCCCGGTGCGGCGCTACGAACGCGCCGCACCGGGCGAGTTGGTCCACGTCGACATCAAGAAGCTCGGCAACATCCCCGACGGCGGCGGCCACAAGACCCTCGGCCGCCAGGCCAGCCGCAGGACCCGCTCCGGGGCCGGTTACAGCTACCTGCACAACGCCGTGGACGACCACTCCCGCCTTGCCTACAGCGAGATCCTGCCCGACGAGCGCAAGGAGACCGCCGCCGCGTTCTGGACCCGGGCGAACGCGTTCTTCGCCCGGGCGGGGATCACCGTCCAGCGCGTGCTGACCGACAACGGCTCCTGTTACCGCTCGCACCCGTGGCGTGATGCCCTCGCCGTCGAGGGCATCACGCACAAACGCACCCGGCCCTACCGGCCGCAGACCAACGGCAAGGTCGAGCGCTTCAACCGCACCCTGCTCGACGAGTGGGCCTACGCCAGGCCCTACCGCACCGAACAGGAACGCCGCGACGCCTACCCCGACTGGCTCCACACCTACAATCACCACCGCGGACACACCGCACTCGCAGGCAAGCCACCCGCCAGCCGCGTCCCCAACCTCACAGGACAGAACA
>NZ_JBHJWG010000141.1:0-1087 GCF_042266305.1 Kitasatospora sp. NPDC056076 | reverse complement strand
GGTCTGCTTCAACTACCACGGCCAGTGGACCGCGCCCGCCGGCGGCGACTTCGCCCCGGCCGGCCCGGCGCCCGGCCGGGAGCTCGCCCCCGGCGAGCCGCTGGACCACCTGCTGGACGTCTCCGCCGTGGTCGCCGACGGCGAGCTGGAACTCACCTGGCACTACAGCGACCAGGTGCACGCGAGCGCCACCGTCCGCGCCCTCGCCGACGCCACCGCGGCCGCGCTGACCGCCGTCGTCGAGCACTGCGCCCGCCCCGGCGCGGGCGGCCGCACCCCCTCCGACTTCCCGCTCGCCGGGCTGGACCAGGCCGCCCTGGACCGGACCGTCGGCGACGGCCGGGACGTCGAGGACCTGCTGCCGCTCACCCCGCTCCAGGAGGGCATGCTCTTCCACCGCCTGGTCGGCGGCCCCGACGACGTCTACCTCGACCAGGCCGCCCTGCTGCTGGAGGGCGTCACCGACCCGCAGGCCTTCGCCCTGGCCTGGCAGCGGGTCACCGACCGCACGCCCGCCCTGCGCACCTCGGTGGTCTGGGAGGGCGTCCCCGCCCCGCTCCAGCTGGTGCGCCGCGGCGTCCGGCTGCCCGTCACGGTGCACGACCTGCGGGCCCTGGACCCGGCGCAGCGCGCCGAACGCCTGGAGCGGCTGCGCGCCGAGGACCTCGCCCTGGGCCTGGACATCGCCACCGCCCCGCTGACCAGGCTCACCCTGGTCCGGCTGCCGGAGGCCCGGCTGCAGCTGCTCTGGACCTCCCACCACCTGATCCTGGACGGCTGGAGCCTCGCCCAGGTGCTCACCGAGGTCTTCGAGGAGTACGCCGCCGTCACCACCGGCACCACCCCCGCCCCCGCGGTGCGCCGCCCCTTCGGCGACTACGTGCGCTGGCTGGCCGCCCAGGACGCCGCCGCCGCCCGGGCCCACTGGCGCGGCGTGCTGGCGGGCTTCGCCGGCGCCACCCCGCTGCCCGTCGACCGGGCCCGGCGCGAGGCCCACCGGGCCCGCTCGGCGCAGAGCCACCGCGCGGGCCTGTCCGAGGAGGTCTCCGGACGGCTCGCCGACACGGCCCGCCGGGCCGGGCTCACC
>NZ_JBHJWG010000140.1:0-1095 GCF_042266305.1 Kitasatospora sp. NPDC056076 | reverse complement strand
CCGTAGACCTCCTTGAGCCCCAACTCGTCGGCGGCGTAGCGGATCAGGCCGCGGACCACCTCGGTGCCCAGGCCGCGGCCCCAGAAGCCGGGGGCGAGGGCGGCGACCAGCTCGTGCCCGTCGACGTTCCCGGTCCGCTTCACCTCCGCGTGGCCCGCGTAGGCGCCGTCCAGCCACAGGCCCCAGACGTCGAAGAGCCGCTGGGGGTACACATCGCTCAGGATCGCGCGGAACAGCGTGCGCAGCTGCGGTTCGGGCACCAGGTCCTGGCCCATCCAGCGGCAGACCTCCGCGTCGCGGAGCAGGGCGACGAAGGCGTCCTCGTCCTCGGGCCGGTAGGGGACGAACTCCAGGCGTTCGGTGTGCAGCACGGGGGTCACGGCGGACTCCTCTTCCTCGTGGTGGGGCGGTCGGGTCAGGCCTCGGCGTTCTCCATGCGCTCGCGCAGGCTGCGCGGGCGCATGTCGGTCCACACCTCGTCGACGTAGGCGGAGCACTCGGCCTCGGTGCCCTCCCGGCCGACCGGCTGCCAGCCGGCCGGGACGTCGAGGTCGACCGGCCAGAGCGAGTACTGCTCCTCGTCGTTGCGCAGCACCTGGAAGCGGGTGTTCTCGTCCATGTCGTTCCTGCCTCTTCTCGTTCTCGTGGGGTGGTGCCGGTCAGCGGCCCGGCCGGCCGTTCCGGGCGTGCCGGGCGATGTGGCGCAGCGCCTCGGCGAACTCCTCGGCGGCCCGGCGCACTTCGGCCGGGTCGTGGACGGCGGGGCGGTGGTGCCAGGTGAAGGCGAGCCGGCCCCGCTGGGCGGCGCCGACCACCTCCAGCGGGTGGGAGCCGGGGTCGCGGGGGTCGTGGTCCTGGCCGCAGGAGCCGAGTTCGGCGCGGACCAGGCCCCCGCCCGCGGCCTCGGGGCGGGCGTCCCACTGGCCGAGGTAGTTGAAGACCACCTGGCCGTGGGCGGCGGCGGCGAGGCGTTCGCGGACCTCGGGCGGGCCGAAGGCGCGCAGGGCGCCGAAGCCGAGCCCGTTGCCGGGCACGGCGCGCAGTTGCCGGCGGACGGCCTTGACCAGGGCGCGCCAGTCGCGGTCGGGGCCGAGC
>NZ_JBHJWG010000139.1:0-1123 GCF_042266305.1 Kitasatospora sp. NPDC056076 | reverse complement strand
GTGCGGTACCGGCCGGACAAGAGCGCCGCCGAGACCGACACCGTGGCCGCCGTCAGGGAGTTGGCCGCCGCCGAGGGCCTGTGAGGCCGTCCGCGCCGCCCCGTCCGACGGCCTGGCGCCGGTTGAAACGCATTGCGCGGCAAGGGCGTTCACGCAGGAGCCGAATCGGCCATTCTTGCCGATCCGTCCGCCCTACCGCTCCGTAGGCGGACCAGCGGCGGCTAGGTTGACCGTGACAACGAGAGGCGGCCGCCGGGCAGCCGGCGGTGCCCTGGCGAGAGGTGCCGACATGCAGGTGAGCGTCGACCGGGACCGTTGCTGCAGCTCCGGAATGTGTGTGATGAACGTGCCCGCGGTCTTCGACCAGGACGAGCGGGACAGTCTTGTGACGCTTCGTCAGGTCGTGCTGCTGCCTGAGCAGTTCGACGACGTCAGACTCGCCGCCGAGCTCTGCCCGGGCCGGGCGATCAGCGTCACCGAGGACGGGCCCGCCCAGGCCGAGGTCTGACGGTCCCCACCTGCGGCCCCGCAGGCCGCCGGGAGGCCTCCCTGCACCCGGCAACCCCACGAGGACACCTGCGACACGAGGAGACCCCCGCCTTGACCGCCGTACCCACCGCCCCCGCCGTCCCGCTGCTGCCGGCCCCGCACTCCAGCGGCTGCCCGTTCGGCCCGCCGCCCGTGTACACCGAGGCCGCCGCCACCGCGTCCATGACCAGGGCCGAACTCCCCGACGGCGACGCCTGCTGGCTGGTCACCGGCTACGCCGAGGTCCGCACCGTGCTGTCCGACCGCCGGTTCAGCGCCGACGTGCGCCACCCGGCCTTCCCGCTGCTGGTCGCCGGCGCCAGCCCCCAGCTGGACAGGTGCCCGCGGACCACCCGGCGCCTCGACTACCCCCCGCACGCGGCCCCGCGCCGTCAGGACACCGGGGACTTCCTGGTCAAGCGGGTGGAAGCGCTGCGCCCGGAGATCCAGCGGATCGTGGACGAGGCACTGGACCGGATGACTGCGGGCCGGACCACGGCCGACCTGGTCACCGAGTTCGCGCTGCCGGTGCCCTCGCTGGTGATCTGCGAGCTGCTCGGCGTGCCGTACCAGGACCGCGACCGCTTCCAGGGCC
>NZ_JBHJWG010000138.1:0-1146 GCF_042266305.1 Kitasatospora sp. NPDC056076 | reverse complement strand
GGGCCGAGCTGTTCGGGCGCGGGGACGTCGAGGCCGACCGGGTGGACGGTGGTGAACCAGCCGACCGTACGGGACAGGTCGACACCGTCGAGCAGGTCCTCCCGGCCGTGGCCCTCCAGGTCGAGGCGGATCCGCGGCTGTCCGGTCCAGCGGGCCAGGGCGAGCGCGAGGGCGGCGAGCAGCACGTCGTTGACCCGGGTGCGGTAGGCGGCGGGGGCGGCGCGCAGCAGGGCCTCGGTGTCCGCCTCGTCGAGTTCCACCGTGACGGCCCCGGTCCCGGCGGCTGTGCCGGTCCCGGTGCCGGTGCCGGTACCGGGGGCGTCGGCGGGGCGCGCGGGCGGTTCGGCGCGGCCCGTCACCGCCTGCTCCCAGTAGGGCAGTTCGTGGTCGAGGCCGCCCTCGGCGACGTGGGCGGCGAGCCGCCGGGCCCAGTCCCGGAAGGAGGTGCCGCGCTCCCCCAGGTCGATCGGGCCGCCCGCCCGGGCCTGGTGGTAGGCGCTCTCCAGGTCGTCGCGCAGCACCCGCCAGGAGACGGCGTCGATCACCAGGTGGTGGGCGACCAGCAGGAGCAGCGGCGGGCGGTCCGGTTCGCCGGTGAAGGTGAACAGGGCGGCGCGCAGCAGCGGGCCGCGGGCCAGGTCGAAGCCGCCGTGCAGCTCGTCGGCGGCCTTGGCGAGGGCGGCGTCGGCGGACTCGGGCGACTGGCCGGTCAGGTCGTGGTGGACCAGGAGGTCCTCGGTGCGGGCGGGCGGCGGGTTGAACTGGTGCCAGCCGGAGGCGTCGTGGGTGAAGCGCATCCGCAGCGCGTCGTGGTGCTCCAGCAGGGCGTTCAGGGCGGTGTCCAGGGCCGCGCGCAGGGCGGGGTGGTCGGGGTCGGGGCCGAGTTCGAGCAGCGCGGACTGGTTGAAGTGGTGGTGGGCGGCGCGCGGGGTGGTGAGGAACCACGCCTGGATCGGGGTGAGCGGCACGGCTCCGGTGACCGGACCGTCGTCGGCGCGGTCGGGGGCGTCGCGCACCACGGTGGCGAGTTCGGCGACGGTCTGGTGGGTGAAGAGGTCGCGGGTGGCCAGGTGCAGGCCGTCCCGGCGCAGTCGGGAGACCACCTGCATGCTGAGGATGGAGTCGCCGCCGAGCAGGAAGAAGTTG
>NZ_JBHJWG010000137.1:0-1197 GCF_042266305.1 Kitasatospora sp. NPDC056076 | reverse complement strand
GCCGGGCCCCGGCGGCCCGGGCGGACCGGGTCGGCCCGGCGGCCCCGGCGGCCCCGGCGGCCCCGGTGGTCCCGCCGGTGCGCGGCCGGGCGGCGCGCAGTCCCGGCGCTGGCCGCGGCGGCGGATCGTCAAGTGGACGGTCTTCGGCCTGCTGATCGCCGTCATGGTGACCTCCGTGTCCACCTGGTTCTGGGCGGACTCCAAGCTCAACCACGACAACGTGCTGGCCGGCTACCCGGGCCGCCCGGCCGCCGGCAAGGGCACCAACTGGCTGATCGTCGGCTCCGACAGCCGCGAGGGCCTCAGCGAGTCCCAGATGGACACCATGCACACCGGCCACGACGTCGAGGGCAAGCGCAGCGACTCGATGATGATCCTGCACATCGGGGACAACGGGAACACGCTGATGAGCATCCCGCGCGACTCCTGGGTGCCGATCCCCGAGTTCAGGACGAGCGCCGGGAAGACCGTCAAGGCCACCACCTCGAAGATCAACTCGGCCTTCGCCACCGGCAACGGCCGCCTCCTGGTGCAGACCGTCGAACTCAACACCGGCATCCGCATCGACCACTACGCCGAGATCGGCTTCGCCGGGTTCGCGGGCATCGTCGACTCCGTCGGCGGCGTCGAGATGCACATCGACCAGGACATCAAGGACAAGGACTCCGGCCTCGACCTCAAGGCCGGCGACCAGACCCTCAACGGCACCCAGGCCCTGGCCTTCGTCCGCCAGCGCCACCAGATGGCCGACCAGGACCTCGGCCGGATGCGCAACCAGCAGAAGTTCCTCGGCGCCCTCGCCCACCAGGCCGCCTCCCCGGGCACCGTGCTCAACCCGTTCACCTTCTACCCGCTGGTCGACTCGGCGCTCGGCACCCTGATCGTCGACGACGACTGCGGGCTGACCGACCTGGGCTCGCTCTTCCTCGCCATGAAGGACGTCAACGGCGGCGGCGGCAAGACCATGACCGTCCCGATCGGCAACGCCGACTACCACACCAAGACCGGCGAGTCGGCGGTGCAGTGGGACGCCGCCAAGTCCAAGCAGGTCTTCGAGGCGTTCAAGAACGACACCGCGGTACCCGAGTTCAAGTAGCCGCCGCGGGGGGGGGCCGCGCGCCGGCGGGGCCCCCCCCCCCGGGGGGGCCGGGGGGGGCCCCCCCCCCCGGGGGGCCCCCAGGCCCCGCCCGGGGACTA
>NZ_JBHJWG010000136.1:0-1201 GCF_042266305.1 Kitasatospora sp. NPDC056076 | reverse complement strand
GGGCCCTCCCAGCTGGTGTCGAAGGAGAAGGAGGCGCTGAGTGCGACCCGCAGCCGCTCGCCGTCGGCGGTGTGCGGGTCGACCAGGCCGAGCCGGTGGTCCCGGCAGAGGTTGACCAGTTGGCGGTGTTCGACGGCGACGCCCTTGGGGCGGCCGGTGGAGCCGGAGGTGAAGACCACGTACGCCGTGCCCGCCGGGTGCAGCGGCGACGTCCGGTCGGCGTCGGTCAGGTCGTGGTCGGGCAGGGCCTGCCAGGCCGTGTCGCGCAGGGTCCGTTCGGTCAGCACGGCCCGCGGCCGGGCGTCGTCGAGCAGCAGGGCGGCGCGTTCCTCGGGCAGCTCCGGGTCGACGAAGAGCACTGCGGCGCCGGTCTTGAGCACCGCGAACAGGGCGACCACCAGCGCGGAGGTGCGGGGCAACCGGACCGCGACCAGTTGTTCGGGGCCGGCGCCGAGGGCGACCAGGTGGCGGGCCAGCCGGTTGGCCCGGGCGTTGAGCGCGGCGTAGTCGAGGGTGGTGTCCCGAGCGACCAGGGCGGTGGCGTGCGGGGTGCGGGCGGCCTGGGCCTCGAACAGGGCGGTGAAGGTGGTGTCGGGTGCCTGCGGCAGCGGTTCGCCGCGCCCCTGCCGCAGGGTGCGCTCGCGCTCCTGGGCGGTCATCAGCGGCAGGTCGCCGACGGGGGTGTCCGGGCCGTCGGCGACGGCCGTCAGCAGCACGGTCAGCCGCTCGGCCAGCAGTTCGGCGGTGCGGGCGTCGAACAGCCCGGTGCTGTACTCCAGGTGGCCGGTGAGGCCGCCGTCGCGTTCGACGAAGTCGAAGGAGAGGTCGAAGCCGGCGGTGCGCACCGGCGGGGTCAGCGGCTCCGCCGTCAGCCCGGGCAGCCGGGGCGCCTCGGCGCCGAGGTTGTGCAGGGCCACCATGACCTGGAACAGCGGGGTGCGGCTGGTGTCCCGCTCCGGCTGGAGGGCGTCCACCAGTCGTTCGAAGGGCACCTCCTGGTGGGCCAGGGCGTCGAGCAGGGTGCCCCGGGCGCGGGCCAGCAGCGCCCGGAACGGCTCCTCCGGGCGGACGCTGCCGCGCAGCACCAGGGTGTTGACGAACATGCCGACCACGTCGTGGAGTTCGCCCTGCTCGCGGCCGGAGGTGACGGTGCCGACGGCGAAGTCCCGCTGCCCGGACCAGCGGGCCAGCAGCACCTGGC
>NZ_JBHJWG010000135.1:0-1203 GCF_042266305.1 Kitasatospora sp. NPDC056076 | reverse complement strand
CCGCCGCGCGCGCGGCGGGTCGCGTCCCGCAGCAGGCCGAGGCCGACGACCGCGACCAGGGCTCCGCTGGCAACGCCGAGCCAGCCCAGGACGACGTCGCCGGCCAGCGAAGCGGACGCGGTCAGGGCCAGGCCGATCACGAGGACCCCGGCGGTGTGGGTGAGGGTGACGGTGGCTCCGACCGCGACCGCGTCCCGGGTGCTCCCGCGCCGGCCGGCCAGGTAGGCGGCCATCACGGTCTTGCCGTGCCCGGGCAGCAGCGCGTGCCCGGCCCCGAGTACGATTGAGAGCAGGACGGCCAACAGGCCGATGGGAACGGTGAGTTGACGGGCCGCCCCGAGGCCGGCGAGTCGGCTGTCGAGGCCGGCGAGCCAGGCGGTGGGGCCCGAGCCGTCGTTTCGGGAGGCGGTCCCCGCCCCGGCGGCTGGGCCGCCGCCCGGCAGGACCCGGAACTGTGCGCGGGTGACGCCGCTGGGGCTGTTGAGGAGGTCGCGGGGGTAGTCCCGCAGCTCCTTGGACACCGACTCGGCCGGCACGTCCGTCGGGTCGAGCCGGGCGTCCTCGCCCCGCGCGGTGATCTCGTTCCAGCCGACCCGGCCGGGGTCGCTCCCGCTGGAGACCCGCACGGTGGTTCCGCCGGCCGGAACGCCCAGGGGCGCGTCCAGCACGCACTCCAGCCGGCTCGTGGGCAGACCGGCGGAGCCGTCCTCGTACCGGAACCGCGCGGACCGGGTTGTCCAGGGCAGCGCCGTGGACGCCTGCTCCGTCGTCACCTCGAGGCGCTGGGCGGTCTGTGCGCACTGCTCGGCCGCCCAGGCGGCAAGCTCCCCGTCGTCGATCGCGCCGTCGCCGTTGCGGTCGACCCTCGGCCGTTCCTGGAGGGTGGGGATCTCCGCGGCGTCGGTGACGGCCAGGGCCTCGATCCGGTCGGGGTGGACGGTGAACCCGAGGTAGTGGTTGACGGAGAAGTTCCCCAGCGGGTGCGCGTGAGCGGGCGCCGCGAGGCCGAGCAGACAGAGCGCGCCCACCGCCCCCGCGCCCGTCCGAACCACGCGTCGCGGCAGCACCACGTCATTGCCTCCGGGGAGAACGACCCGCCACCACGGCCGAGAGGGCCGACGGCCGGGATGAGGATGAGGGCGAGCGCCCGAGCGGTAACCCTGGTGGCCTCGTCCGGCGGACGGCACGTCACCACTCCGGCGA
>NZ_JBHJWG010000134.1:0-1228 GCF_042266305.1 Kitasatospora sp. NPDC056076 | reverse complement strand
GTACACCGACTGCTGGACGGGCACGCCGTGGAGCTGCTCGCGGACCGCCCGGTGACGGACCACGTGGAGCGCTACGGCCTGGCCGGCGGCGCCCCCGAGACCTACCGGGAGGTCACCGGCCTGGCCGCGGGCGCGGTGGTCGCCGGTACGCTGCGCCCGCCGGTGGGGCGGCACCTCTTCCTGGACCAGCCGGACGGCTCCGGCCCGCTGCTGCTGGACACCCGACGGCTGACCGGCTGGACGCTCACGCCGGCGGCCGGCCGGGCCTCCGAGGGGCTGGTCCTGGAGGAGCGGGTCCGCCCGCCGGAGCCGGACACCCAGGAGGCGCTGTTCTGAGGGCGAGCGCCTCCTGAGGCAGGATCCTCATCGAGATCCTCATCGACATCGACATCGCCAGGCCCAGCGTGGGTGCGGCGACGTCCCCCGGCTCGCGGGTCAGTCCGGTGGGCTCGTGGCAGGCGTAAGCGCTGTGTCGAAAGCGGTACTTGACGGATGCCCGGAGGAGCTGCTCAGCCCAGCTTGCCGCGTACCCCGCCCGGTCCGGAGCGTGCCCGCCGGGACAGCGGCGGACGGGACGGGCGGACGTCGGCGCGCCCGGCCGGGACCGGCTCGACGGCCTCGGCGGTGCGCCGGGCCAGTGCGGCCCGGGCGGCGGCCAGGGCGACCCGGGCGAGCAGCGGGTCCTCCCGGAGGCCCGCCGTGCGCTTGGACGTCTGACAGGGGGAGCACCAGACCGGTGAGGCCGGCCCGTCCGGATAGACCATGCCCTCCGGCGGCAGGTAGTGCCCACCGCACTCGACGCACTCGAAGACCAACCTCATCCGACGATCACCGTCCCGGATCCGTGGCACCGACCGCAGGGTGACCAGAAGGTGTGAACGCTGGGCACCATGCCTCCTTCCTCGTCCAGTTCGACCGTTGCCTCGGTCTTCTGGGTCCCCCCGGACCCGCCGCAGCCGGAGCAGGACTGAACCTCGGGCATATGCCGTCCTCCCGTAGCGGAGCACCACCGTAGCGCGATTTTCCGCCAGGAAGCACCGCGTGCGGCGTTCCACCACTCGTTCGGGGAGCGCGAACTCCCCTCGCACGCCCCGGAGAACAGCGTCGGGCCCACGCCGGGGCCCCCGAGGGGGGGGCCGACCGTCGGGGGGGGGCCGGGGGGGGTCGGGGGGGGGCGCGGGGAGGCGAGGGGGGGGGGGTCCGCCGCGGGCGGGCCGCCGGGACTACC
>NZ_JBHJWG010000133.1:0-1299 GCF_042266305.1 Kitasatospora sp. NPDC056076 | reverse complement strand
CTCTTGGGGTTGTAGGACACTCTGTACGGAGTTACAAAGGAACGAGGTAGATGAAGAGGTCTGGAAAGGCCCGCCATAGGAGGTAACAGCCCTGTAGTCAAAACTTCGTTCTCTCCTGAGTGGATCCTGAGTACGGCGGAACACGTGAAATTCCGTCGGAATCCGGGAGGACCATCTCCCAAGGCTAAATACTCCCTAGTGACCGATAGTGAACCAGTACCGTGAGGGAAAGGTGAAAAGCACCCCGGAAGGGGAGTGAAAGAGATCCTGAAACCGTGTGCCTACAAGTAGTCAGAGCCCGTTAACGGGTGATGGCGTGCCTTTTGTAGAATGAACCGGCGAGTTACGATCCCGTGCAAGGTTAAGCAGAAGATGCGGAGCCGCAGCGAAAGCGAGTCTGAATAGGGCGCATGAGTACGTGGTCGTAGACCCGAAACCAGGTGATCTACCCATGTCCAGGGTGAAGTTCAGGTAACACTGAATGGAGGCCCGAACCCACGCACGTTGAAAAGTGCGGGGATGAGGTGTGGGTAGGGGTGAAATGCCAATCGAACCTGGAGATAGCTGGTTCTCTCCGAAATAGCTTTAGGGCTAGCCTCAAGGTAAGAGTCTTGGAGGTAGAGCACTGATTGGACTAGGGGCCCCTACCGGGTTACCGAATTCAGTCAAACTCCGAATGCCAATGACTTATCCTTGGGAGTCAGACTGCGAGTGATAAGATCCGTAGTCGAAAGGGAAACAGCCCAGACCGCCAGCTAAGGTCCCAAAGTATACGTTAAGTGGAAAAGGATGTGGAGTTGCTTAGACAACCAGGATGTTGGCTTAGAAGCAGCCACCATTTAAAGAGTGCGTAATAGCTCACTGGTCGAGTGACTCTGCGCCGAAAATGTACCGGGGCTAAACGTATCACCGAAGCTGCGGACTGTTCTTCGAACAGTGGTAGGAGAGCGTTCTAAGGGCTGTGAAGCCAGACCGGAAGGACTGGTGGAGCGCTTAGAAGTGAGAATGCCGGTATGAGTAGCGAAAGAGGGGTGAGAATCCCCTCCACCGAATGCCTAAGGTTTCCTGAGGAAGGCTCGTCCGCTCAGGGTTAGTCGGGACCTAAGCCGAGGCCGAAAGGCGTAGGCGATGGACAACAGGTTGATATTCCTGTACCACCTCCTCACCATTTGAGCAATGGGGGGACGCAGGAGGATAGGGTAAGCGCGGTATTGGATATCCGCGTCCAAGCAGTTAGGCTGGGAAATAGGCAAATCCGTTTCCCATAAGGCTGAGCTGTGATGGCGAGCGAAATATAGT
>NZ_JBHJWG010000132.1:0-1304 GCF_042266305.1 Kitasatospora sp. NPDC056076 | reverse complement strand
GGTGCAGTGCCCCGGCTGTCGCCAGGGCGCCGCAGAGGGCGGCGGTGGTGAGCAGGAGCGGCAGGCGGCGCATCGGGGTCCTCTGGTGGTGGCGGAGGGGGAGGGTCGGCGGGGGGGGGGGGGGGGGGGCGCCCCCCCCCCCCCCCCCCCCCCCGGGGGGGGGGGGCGGGGGGGGGGCGGGGGGGGGGGGGGGGGGGGGGTGGTCGGCGGTCTCGCCGCCGACCACCCGCAACCACGCTGCTAGGGCTTGGCTCTTGGGCCCTTGCCGGGTGTGAGGCCGGGGCGCGCATCTCGCCGCGTTGTCGTCGGTCGCCACTGCTGGGCAGTGGTTCCCTCTTCCGCCTTGCGATGCACGCACACCGACGCCGCACGCTGACCCGACAAAGGCCCTGAGAACGCTGCTAGTTGGGCTGGTTGACAGCCTTGGCGTAGGGCAGCGCGACGTACGGGAACGCGGCGGAGAACGGCTTGTCGGCGTGGTCGACCTTGTCGCCGGCGGCGAGCGCGGGGATGAGGTGGCCGGGGGTCGCGCCTTCCAGCGCCTGGAGTTCGATGTCGACGACGTCGTCGGTCAGGCGGCGCCCGTTGGGGTAGCCCTGGAAGTCGCCGTCGAGGACGCCGAGCCGGTCGGGATTCGCGGTGACGGGCGTCGACATGTTCAGGCGCAGCTCCTCGGCGGGAACGAACTTGGACGTGTCGATGTCCTGGTTCATGAGCTGGGAGTTGAGGTCGACGGCGAGGGGCCCGTTGGTGGCCTTGGCGATGCCGGTGAGGAAGATCTCCTGGAGGTCGGTGCGGGGGGTGGCGGGGGCCGGGATGCCGTAGATGGCCTGGACGAGCTGCGGCACCTCCGGGTTCAGGACCTTGTTCACCAGCGCGGGCTGGTTGTGGTCCTGGGACGGGGGCAGGGAGTTGAAGGTGTCCTTGAGGCCGGCCGGGACGACGACCTCGTTGACCAGCGGGTTGCCCAGGCGCGAGACCTGGACGTGCCGGCCGGTCGGGTCCGCCTTGCCGGGGCTGAGCTTGAGGGTCTGCTTCTCGGTGCTCGACCAGACGCCGATGACGGGGTTGCGGCCGGGGTCGCCCTTGAAGGCGAGGCGGCTCTTGGGGATCTGCAGGGCGACGGTGTTGACGTTGTAGCCGGCGAGGGTGTTCTGGCCGACCTCGGAGAGGTTGCCGCCGTAGAGCAGGTCGAAGACCCGCAGGTCGAGGAAGAACGGGTCGGCGGCCTGAGTGGCCACCGTCTGCCCGCCGCCGGGGAGTTGGACGGTCGCCTGGTTGCGGAGCCGGCCGTAGTCGGGCAT
>NZ_JBHJWG010000131.1:0-1324 GCF_042266305.1 Kitasatospora sp. NPDC056076 | reverse complement strand
AGTTGCATGCCCAAGACCCGAAGCGGAGTGATCTAGCCATGGGCAGGTTGAAGCGCGGGTAAGACCGTGTGGAGGACCGAACCCACCAGGGTTGAAAACCTGGGGGATGACCTGTGGTTAGGGGTGAAAGGCCAATCAAACTCCGTTATAGCTGGTTCTCCCCGAAATGCATTTAGGTGCAGCGTCACGTGTTTCTTGCCGGAGGTAGAGCACTGGATAGGCGATGGGCCTTACCGGGTTACTGACCTTAGCCAAACTCCGAATGCCGGTAAGTGAGAGCGTGGCAGTGAGACTGTGGGGGATAAGCTCCATGGTCGAGAGGGAAACAGCCCAGAACACCGACTAAGGTCCCTAAGCGTGTGCTAAGTGGGAAAGGATGTGGAGTCGCAGAGACAACCAGGAGGTTGGCTTAGAAGCAGCCACCCTTGAAAGAGTGCGTAATAGCTCACTGGTCAAGTGATTCCGCGCCGACAATGTAGCGGGGCTCAAGCACACCACCGAAGTCGTGTCATTCACGTGTGAAGGCCTAACGGCTGCGTGGATGGGTAGGGGAGCGTCGTGTGCCGGGTGAAGCGGCGGTGGAAACCAGTCGTGGACGGTATACGAGTGAGAATGCAGGCATGAGTAGCGATACAAGAGTGGGAAACTCTTGCGCCGATTGACCAAGGGTTCCTGGGTCAAGCTGATCTGCCCAGGGTAAGTCGGGACCTAAGGCGAGGCCGACAGGCGTAGTCGATGGACAACGGGTTGATATTCCCGTACCCGCTTTGAAGCGCCAACGCTGAACCAGATGATGCTAAGGCCGTGAAGCCGTCCCGGAGCCTTCGGGCAAAGGGAAGTGGTGGAGCCGCCGATCCAAGTCTGTAGTAGGTGAGCGATGGGGTGACGCAGGAAGGTAGTCCAGCCCGGGCGGTGGTTGTCCCGGGGTAAGGGTGTAGGACGTGAGGTAGGCAAATCCGCCTCACACATAGTCTGAGACCTGATGCCGAGCCGATTGTGGTGAAGTGGATGATCCTATGCTGTCGAGAAAAGCCTCTAGCGAGTTTCATGGCGGCCCGTACCCCAAACCGACTCAGGTGGTCAGGTAGAGAATACCGAGGCGTTCGGGTGAACTATGGTTAAGGAACTCGGCAAAATGCCCCCGTAACTTCGGGAGAAGGGGGGCCATTCCTGGTGATGAGTCTTGCACTCTGAGCTGGGGGTGGCCGCAGAGACCAGCGAGAAGCGACTGTTTACTAAAAACACAGGTCCGTGCGAAGCCGTAAGGCGATGTATACGGACTGACGCCTGCCCGGTGCTGGAACGTTAAGGGGACCGGTTAGCT
>NZ_JBHJWG010000130.1:0-1334 GCF_042266305.1 Kitasatospora sp. NPDC056076 | reverse complement strand
CTGACAGTGAGGATGTTCATGAGCGGTTCCCGGGCAGGTCTGACTCAACCTCTGACTGACCTCGGGTCCTCAACCGGATCTGTCGGCCTCGTCCGGGAGCCGCTCGTGAGCATCCGCCGGCCCGGCTTGCGTGACTTCATAAGAGCCTGGCCAGAGGCCCCTTCACTGTCCTGTCCGCCCGCCGGACCGGCGGCTGCCGCCCCACCCGGATCAATGGAGAGGACGGCGATGTCCACCATCGCACACCAGGACCGCGAGATCACCGGCGGCGTCGATACCCACAAGGACACCCACACCGCCGCCGTCATCGACTCGGCCGGACGCCCGCTGGGATCCGAGCAGTTCGAAGCCAACGCCGAGGGATACGCCCTACTCCTGGCGTGGCTGCGCTCGTTCGGCACCCTGGTCCTGGTCGGAGTGGAGGGCACCGGCGCCTACGGGGCGGGCCTGGCCCGCCACCTGCGCGAGCAGGACGTGACCGTGGTGGAGATCGACCGCCCGGACCGCAAGGCCCGCCGATGGCAGGGCAAGTCCGACCCCGTCGATGCCGAAGCCGCCGCCAGGGCCGCCCTGTCCGCCCGGCGCACCGGCACACCCAAGCGGCGCGACGGCCGCGTCGAGGCCCTGCGAAGCCTGCGAGTGGCCCGCCGCAGCGCGGTGCGTCAACGCGCCGACGTGACACGCCAGATGAAGACCCTGATCGTCACCGCACCCGAGGAACTCCGATCGGCGCTGCGGGACCTGGGCGACCGACAGCTCATAGCCACCTGCGCCTCCGCCGGCCCGGCCCCTGAGCGGGCCGGCGACCCGACCGTCGCCACCGAGCTCGCCCTGCGGACCCTGGCACGCCGCCACCAGAGGCTCAGCGAGGAGATCGACGACCTGGACGCCCTCATCGCCCCGCTGGTCGCCGAGATCGCCCCGGACCTGCTCGCACTGAACGGGGTCGGCGCGGAAGTCGCCGGACAACTGCTGGTCACCGCCGGGGACAACCCCGAACGCCTGCGCTCCGAGGCGGCGTTCGCCATGCTCTGCGGCGCCGCCCCGCTGCCGGCGTCCTCCGGCCGCACCCACCGCCACCGCCTTAACCGGGGCGGTGACCGGGCGGCCAACGCCGCCCTCTACCGCATCGTCCTGTGCCGACTGCGCTGGGACGAACGCACCAAGAACTACATGCAGCGCAGGACCACCGAAGGCCTCTCGAAGAAGGAGATCATCCGCTGCCTCAAGCGGTTCATCGCCCGAGAGATCTACCGAGTCCTGACCACGCCCAGCACACCGAGCACCACCACCGAGCAGCTCACCATCGCTGCTTGACATCCATAAGAGCATCC
>NZ_JBHJWG010000129.1:0-1363 GCF_042266305.1 Kitasatospora sp. NPDC056076 | reverse complement strand
GTGACGTCGGCCCGCCCCGCGTACCTCAGGGCAGCAGCCCCTGCCGCCGCACCGACCGGACCCCCGCCCGCGCCGCAGTTCTCGCACGGCCCCGGGCCGGGCCGCGCCCGCAACCGCCCGCACTCCGGGCACACCCGGTCCAGCCAGCAGGCCGACTCGCCGCCTTCGTCCATGCCCGCGATTCTGCCCGGCGGACCCGCGGCCCGGCGAGTAGACACTGTCTACGGCGATCCGGTAGACAGTGTCCATGACCGAACAGGACCGCGACCTGCGCGCCCGGCTGGTGGCCGCCGGCATCGAGCTGGTGACCGAGGAGGGCGTCCACGCCCTCGGGCTGCGGGAGATCGCCCGCCGCGCCGGGGTCTCCCACGGAGCACCGCGCCGCTACTTCCCCACCCACCGAGAACTGCTCGCCGCCGTCGCCCGACACGGCTTCGGCCGGCTCACCGACACCCTGGCCGGTGCCGACGCCCTCGCCGCCGGCACCGGGGCCGACCCCCGGGCCCGGATCGAGGCCCTCGCCCGCGGCTACCTCGGCTTCGCCGCGGCCAACCCCGGCCTGTTCGAGCTGATGTTCCGCCACGACCTGCTGGAGGGCAGCGGCACCGAACTGCGCCGCTCCACCCTGCCGCTGTTCCGCACCCTCGTCGGCCTGGTCGGCGAACTCCACCCGCAGGGCGGGGACCCGACCGCCGCCACCGCCGCGCTCTGGGCCAACCTGCACGGCCTGGCCCAACTCCGCAGCTGGGGCAGCCTCGCCCTGGCCACCGGCAGCGACAGCGACAGCGACAGCGACAGCATCGAACCCGTGCTGCGGGCCGCCCTGACCGCCCACCTCGGCCCGGCCGACCGGTGACCGCCCGCCACCGGGGGCTCGCCCTCGCCGCGAGCATCACCGGCGCCGTCCTGGTCGCCGTCGACGGCACGGTGCTCACGGTCGCCCAGCCCACCCTGCAGCGCGACCTGCACGCCTCCCTGGCCGCCGTCCAGTGGACCAGCAGCGGCTACCTCGTCACCGTCGCCGCGCTCCTGGTCTTCGCCGGGCGGCTCGGCGACCGGTACGGCCACCGGCGGCTCTTCGTGGCGGGGGTGGTCTGCTTCGCCGCCACCTCCGCCGCGATCGCCCTGGCACCCGGCATCGGCTGGGTGATCGCGCTGCGCGTGGCCCAGGGCCTCGCGGGCGCCCTGCTCCAGCCCGCCACCATCGGCATGCTGCGGGCCGTCTGGCCCGCCGACCTGCTACCCCGCGCGATCGCCGTGCGCACCGCCGCCCTCGGCCTCGCGGTCGCCGCCGGGCCGCTGGTCGGCGGCGCGCTCACCACCCACTTCGGCTGGCGGGCGGTCTTCCTGCTCGGCCTGCTGC
>NZ_JBHJWG010000128.1:1062-1401 GCF_042266305.1 Kitasatospora sp. NPDC056076 | reverse complement strand
TCGGCCTGTTCATCAACACCCTGCCCACCCGGGTCCGGGTGGAGAGCGGGCGCACCGCCGCCGACTGGCTGCGCGCCCTCCAGGAGGCCCAGGCCGAGGCCCGGCGGCACGCCGCCGTCTCGCTCGCCGAACTCACCGGGTACAGCGATCTGCCCCCCGGCGGCGCGCTGTTCGACAGCATCGTCGCCTTCGAGAACTACCCCTTCGACGACGCCCGCGCGGCCGGCACCGGGGTGCGGCTGGCCGAGGTCTCCTCCCGGGACGCCACCAACTTCCCGCTGGTGCTGCGCGCCCACCAGGGGGAGCGGCTCGGCCTCGACCTCGGGTACGACCCGGAGC
>NZ_JBHJWG010000128.1:0-1052 GCF_042266305.1 Kitasatospora sp. NPDC056076 | reverse complement strand
GCCCTCGCCGGGCGGCTCTGCCTGCTGCTCGCCGGGCTGGCCGACGGCCTGGACCGGCCGCTGCGCGAACTCGCCTGGACCACGCCCGAGGAGCGCCGCCGGACGACCGGGCCGGTCACCCTCCCGGCCCGGCCCCGGAACACCCTGGTGGACCGCTACGTGGCCCAGGCCGCCCGCCCCCCGCACGCCCGGGCCGTCAGCCACGGCACCGAGCACCTCGACTACGCCCAACTGGACGCCCGGGCCTCCCGGTTGGCCCACCGGCTGGCCGAACTCGGCGCCGGGCCCGAGCGGTTCGTCGCCCTCGCGCTGCCCCGGACGGCCGACCTGGTGGTGGCCGTGCTCGCCGTGCTCAAGGCCGGTGCGGCCTACCTGCCGCTCGACCCGGACCTGCCCGCCGAACGCCGCGCCGAACTGCTCGGCGACGCCGCCCCGGTGGCCCTGGTGACGCTCGACCGCACCGACGCGGACGTCCCCGTCCTGGCACTGGCCGACCCGGCCGTGCGCGCCGACCTGGAGCGCCGCCCGGCCGCCCCGCTCGGCCCCCGCCACCGCCCGCTGCCCGACAACCCCGCCTACGCCATCTACACCTCCGGCTCCACCGGCCGCCCCAAGGGCGTCGTGGTGCCGCACGCCAACGTGGTCCGGCTGTTCGACCACACCCGGGAACTCCTCGGCTTCGGCCCGCAGGACGTCTGGACGCTGTTCCACTCCTACACCTTCGACTTCTCGGTCTGGGAGCTCTGGGGCCCGCTGCTGCACGGCGGCCGACTGGTCGTGGTGCCCGCGGACACCGCCCGCGACCCGGAGGCGTTCCTGCGGCTGCTCGCCGACGAGGGCGTCACCGTGCTCAACCAGACCCCGTCCGCGTTCCTGCCGCTGGTCCGCGCCGACGCCGAACACCCCGAACTCTCCCGGCGGTCGGCGCTGTGCACGGTCGTCTTCGGCGGCGAGGCGCTGGACGTCACCCGGCTCGCCGACTGGTACGCCCGCCACCCCCAGGACGCCCCGCGCCTGGTCAACATGTACGGCATCACCGAGACCACCGTGCA
>NZ_JBHJWG010000127.1:0-1415 GCF_042266305.1 Kitasatospora sp. NPDC056076 | reverse complement strand
CGGTATGCGCAGAACCGGGCATCCGCCCCGGCGTTCCCACGCCGTCGCGGTCGCCCTCGTACTCGCACTGACCTCCGTCGGGCCGATCGCGCCACTGGCCTTCGCCGCCGACACCCCCGCCACCCCCGCGGCCTCCACCGACCGGACCCCGGGAGCGATCCCCAAGGACCTGGCCGACCGGATAGCCGCCGGCGACGCCAAGTTCGCCGGCCAGAAGCCCCCACTCGCCTCCGACCAAGCCATCGCCGAAGCCAAACGCACCGGCAAACCCGTCCCCGTACCGGAACTGACCGACGAGTACAGCGAAACCGTCGCCACCCCCACCGGCCACCTCTCCCGCACCCAGCACGCCGAACCCCAACGCGTGAAACACGACAACACCTGGGCCACCCTCGACGCCACCCTCGTCCCCGACGACCACGGCGGCTACCGACCCAGGACCGCCGTCGCCGACGTCCACCTCTCCGGCGGCGCGGACGGACCCCTCGGAACCCTCACCAGCCCCGACGGCGAGTCCCTCACCATCGACTCGCCCTTCCCCCTCACCAAGCCCACCCTCGACCCCCAGGGCGAAGCCCTCCTCTACCCCGAGGTCGCCCCCGGCATCGACCTGCGCGTCACCGCCTCCAAACTCGGCGGCCTCTCCACCGTCCTCGTCGTCAAGACCGCCGAAGCCGCCAAGAACCCCGCCCTCAAGAAGGTCCGCTTCCCCACCAAGGCCAAGGGCGTCACCGTCAAGGCCGACGACGCCGGCAACCTCACCGCCACCACCAAGGACGGCAAGGTCCGCTGGCACGCCGCCACCCCCCAGATGTGGGACAGCACCACCAGCACCACCAGCACCACCAGCACCACCACCGGCACCACCACCCCGAACGCCCCCAAGGGCAAGGCCGCCGCCGCCCAACGCGACGACCAGACCCCCACCCAGACCCCGGCCGGCGGCGACGCCCCCGAACAGAAGAGCACCGCCGACGCCCCCGGCGCCGCCGCCAAGGTCGCCACCATGCCGACCACCGCCACCCCCGACGCCGTCGAACTCACCACCGACGACACCGTCCTCGGCAAGGGCCAGGGCCCCTGGTTCATCGACCCCGGCTGGATCTACGACCGCCGCGAGGCCACCACCTGGACCTGGACCCAGTCCGCCTACCCCGGCACCAACAACCTCGGCCGCACCGTCGCCAACTCCGGCGACCAGTACGCCCAGCCCGGCGTCGGCTACCAGGGCTACCGCACCTCCAAGGGCGTCGAACGCTCCTACTTCCAGTTCGACAACCACTGGTACAACGACGTCGTCATCAACAAGGCGACGGTGTCGTTCTTCGAGGCCAAGTCCTCCGACTTCTCCTGCACCAACAAGTACACCGTCGACCTCAAGCTCACCACCGCGATCGACGGCAGCACCACCTGGA
>NZ_JBHJWG010000125.1:0-1683 GCF_042266305.1 Kitasatospora sp. NPDC056076 | reverse complement strand
GCCCGGCGACCGCGACCCGGGCGCCCTCCCCGGCGAAGGCGAGCGCGATCCCCCGCCCGATGCCGCTGCCGCCGCCGGTGATGAGGACGGACTTGTCGGCGAAACGCGTGCTCATGAGCTGAACTCCTTGGTCCGAGTGGTGCATTCAGGTGTGTGGGTGGTGCTCTTGGCGGTGGTCTTGGTGGTGCTCTTGGTGGTGCTCTTGGTGGTGGTCGTGATGGTGGTCTCGGCGATGGTCTCGGTGGTGACCTCGCTGGTGGCCCCGGTGACACCGGTGGCACCGGCCCGGGGCAGGACCGCGACCGCGACGGCGGTCAGGGCCAGCCCGGCGGCGGCCGCGGCGAAGGCCGCCGCGTAGCCGCCGACGACGGTCGGGCGGGTGGCGGCGAGGGCCATCAGGGCGGCCAGCCCGGCGGTGGGGCCGAGCTCCATGGCGGTGTTGAGGACGCCCGCCGCCAGACCGGTGCGTTCGGGCGCCACCCCGCCGGTGGCGAGCACGGCCGCCCCGGCGAAGGACGCGGCGGCGCCGGCGGGCAGCAGGAGCAGTCCGGGCAGCAACCCGGTGGGGTAGCCACTGGCGGGGTCGAGCCCGGCCAGCAGGGCGAGTCCGGCCGCCTCCAGGGCGAGGCCCGCGGCGGTGACCGGCACCGGACCGTACCGGGCGGTCAGCGGCCCGGCCAGCCGCCCGGACAGCAGCAGGGCGACCGCGTACGGCACGAACGCGGCGGAGGTGTCGGCCGCGTTCCAGCCGCGCAGTTGTTGGAGGTAGAGCGAGAGCAGCACGAACGCCAGGGCGGTGCCTGCGGAGGTCGCCATCACGGCGACCAGGGCGGTGGCCCGGCGGCGGTCGGCGAGGAAGCCGGGCGGCAGCAGCGGGTCGGCGGTGCGGCGTTCGGCGGCGGCGAAGGCGAGCAGCAGGAGCACGCCGCCGGCGAACGGTGCGAGCACGCCGGGGCTGCTCCAGCCGTGCTCGGTGGACGCCACCAGGGCGTAACTCGCCGCGCAGACACCGGTGGTGGCGAGGAACGCGCCGCGCAGGTCCAGTGCCGGGCGGCGGCTCGCGGGGGCGGGTCCACGGTCGGGGTCGGGGCCGGATGCCGGGACGGCGGCGGGTACGGGCTCGGGCAGGGTGCCGGAGCGGAGCAGGCCGACCAGTGCGACCGCGACGGGCACCGCGAACAGCCAGCGCCAGGAGACCACGGCGCTTACCGGGCCCGACACCAGGCTGCCGGTCGTCGCGCCGAGCACCGAGAGTCCGCCCCAGGTGGCCATCGCCCGCCGGTAGGCGGCGGGTTCGGGGTGCAGCCGGCGGACCACGGCGACCGCCGCCGGGGCGGCGAGGGCCGCGCCCGCGCCCTGGACGAAGCGGCTCGCCAGCAGGACGGGGTAGTCCGGTGCGAGGGCGCAGGCGACCGAGGCGGCGGCGAGCAGCGCCAGGCCCCAGCGGAGCACCGGACGGCCGCCGTGACGGTCCGCCAGTCGCCCGCCGAGCAGCAGCAGGGCGGCGAAGGAGAGGCCGTACGCGGCGCTGAGCAGCAGGACGTCGGACGGGCCGAGCCCGAGCTCCCGGGCGACCAGGGGCAGCGGAACGGTGAGGATCATGATCGTGAAGATCAGCACGGCCTGGACGACGCCGAGCAGCGCGAAGCTCCCCCGCGCCGTCGTGGTGACACTCATGGATTC
>NZ_JBHJWG010000124.1:0-1688 GCF_042266305.1 Kitasatospora sp. NPDC056076 | reverse complement strand
GCACCGTCTCCTGGACGGCCAGCCGCGCGCTCTCGGTGTCCGCGAGGATCCGGCGCGCGAGCGGCAACAGGGCGTCCCCGGCGTCGGTGAGGGCGATGTTGCCCCGGGTGCGGTGGAACAGCTCGGCGCCCAACTCCCGTTCCAGCGAACGGATCTGCTGAGAGAGCGAGGGCTGGGCGACGTGCTCGGCCTCGGCGGCCCGGGTGAAGTGCCGGGTCTCGGCGACGGCCAGGAAGTAGCGGAGTTGCTGGAGCTGCACACCACCAGGTTAAGCCGCGACGATAGGCCCCGGCTATCGTCACCAGCCGCAGCATGTCTTGGACGCACCCTGGCCGCCGTCCCTACCGTTGCTGCCATGACAACCGCGACTCGGACGGCCCGGCATCCGTCCACCCTGGTGACCCTGTGGCGGTCGACCGTCGGCAAGAAGGCGGTCATGGCCGTCACCGGACTGGCGATGCTGCTGTACCTGGTCGCGCACATGCTGGGCAACCTCAAGGTCTTCTTCGGACCCGACGACATCAACGGCTACGCGGCCTGGCTGCGCACCATCGGCCAGCCCTTCCTCGGCCACGAGTGGTTCCTGTGGATCGCCCGGGCCGGCCTGGTCGCCGCCGTCGTCCTGCACGGCGTCTCCGCGTACCAGCTCAGCCGCCGGGACCTCGCCGCCCGCCCGAGCAAGTACGTGCACCGGCGCCGCCGGGCCAGCTACGCGACCCGCACCATGCGCTGGGGCGGGGTGATCCTCGGGCTGTTCATCGTGTGGCACATCCTGGACCTCACCACCCTCACCGTGAACCCGGTCGCCGAGCACGGCCACGTCTACCAGAACATCGTGGGCACCTTCGGCCGCTGGTACAGCGACGTGTTCTACATCCTCGCGGTGGTGGCCCTCGGCTTCCACGTCCGCCACGGCTTCTGGAGCGCCGCGCAGACCCTCGGCGCCAACAACGCCCGCCGCGACAAGGCGCTCAAGCTGACGGCCGACGGCCTCGCGCTGGTGCTGACCGCGGGCTTCCTGTCCGTCCCCCTCGCCGTGATGTTCGGAGTGGTGAAGTGAGCAGCGCCGACGTGAACAGCTACCTGGACTACGCGATCGGCGCGCCGGTCGCCGACACCAAGGCCCCTGCCGGACCGATCGAACAGCGCTGGGACCAGCGGCGGTTCGACGCCAAGCTGGTCAACCCGGCGAACCGGCGCAAGCACACCGTGATCGTGGTCGGCACCGGCCTGGCCGGCGGCGCGGCCGGCGCCACCCTCGCCGAACAGGGCTACCACGTCGTCCAGTTCTGCTTCCAGGACTCCCCGCGCCGCGCCCACTCGATCGCCGCCCAGGGCGGCATCAACGCGGCCAAGAACTACCGCAACGACGGCGACTCCGTCCGCCGGCTGTTCTACGACACCGTCAAGGGCGGCGACTTCCGCGCCCGCGAGTCCAACGTGCACCGGCTCGCCCAGGTGTCGGTGGAGATCATCGACCAGTGCGTGGCCCAGGGCGTGCCCTTCGCCCGCGAGTACGGCGGCCTGCTGGACACCCGCTCCTTCGGCGGCGTGCAGGTCTCCCGCACCTTCTACGCCCGCGGCCAGACCGGCCAGCAACTGCTGCTCGGCGCCTACCAGGCGCTCTCCCGGCAGATCGCCGCCGGGAACGTGGAACTCCACCCGCGCACCGAGATGCTGGACCTGCT
>NZ_JBHJWG010000123.1:0-1708 GCF_042266305.1 Kitasatospora sp. NPDC056076 | reverse complement strand
TTCATTGGGGGTCGGGTTCTCGCTTCCGTGACGGTCGGTGTCCGCCCGGGGCCCGTCCGGCCCCGGCGCAGGTCCGGCTGGGCAGCCGCAAGGGGTACTGTGAACCGGATCCTGTTCGTGCTTCGCGCGCCGGGCGGTTGAGGTTTGGTCGCCTCACCCGCCCGGCCCAGCCGGACCACCTGGAGGGCGGTACGGCACGCCTAGGGACGTCACGGATCGTCAGTGGTCCCTGCCCGCGCTCAGCCCTCGCCCGACAGCGCGCCCGGTGACTTCGGAGCCGGGACGCTCCACTTCTCCTCGATCCGGCCGACCTTCCAGACGGCGAGCGCGACGGCCCAGGTGACGAAGAACAGCCCGACGATGACGAAGCCGACCGCGTTGAGGTCCAGGCCCGCGATCCAGTCCCAGAACGCGCCGTGCAGGGCGAGTTCGTCGGCGAGCAGGCCCAGCAGTTCGACGGTGCCGATGATCAGGGCGACGGCCACCGACAGGCCGGTGATGGTCAGGTTGTAGTAGATCTTGCGCACGGGCTTGGAGAACGCCCAGCCGTAGGCGAAGTTCATGAACGAGCCGTCGATGGTGTCCAGCAGGCACATCCCGGCGGCGAACAGCACCGGCAGACACAGGATCGCGTACCAGGGCAGGCCGGACGCGGCGCCGGAGCCTGCCAGGACCAGCAGCGCGATCTCGGTGGCGGTGTCGAACCCGAGGCCGAACAGCATCCCCAGCGGGTACATCTGCCCCGGCTTGCTGATCGAGCGTGTCACGCGCCCCAGCACGCGGTTCATCAGACCGCGCTTGTCCAGCTGCTCCTCCAGGGCCGCCTCGTCGAGGTGCCCGGTCCGCATCCCGCGGAACACCTTCCAGATCCCGGCCAGGATCACGAGGTTGACGATCGCGATCAGGTACAGGAAGGCCCCGGACACGGCGGTGCCGATCAGGCCGGTCACCCGGTGCAGCTGCGAGCCGTCGTCCTGGAGCGGGCCGGCCAGGCTCTTGACGCCGAGCGCGAGGAAGGCGGCGAGCACGAACACGATCGAGGAGTGTCCGAGGGAGAACCAGAAGCCCACGGACAGCGGCCGCTTGCGCTGGTCCATCAGCTTGCGGGTGGTGTTGTCGATCGCGGCGATGTGGTCGGCGTCGAAGGCGTGGCGCATGCCGAGCGTGTAGGCGGTGATGCCGATTCCGACGCCAAAGCTCTTCTCGCCGACGGTGTGGTGCTCGGGGGCGACGACTGCTACGAGGGTGACCCAGCCGATGACGTGCAGGGCGATGATGAAGCCGCCCATCCCGGCCAGGCGCTGCCACTCCTGGCGGGTGATCGAGGCGAGCGCGCCCGGCCGGGCGGGTCTGGGAGGGTCCTGAACGGGGGTCGGTGACGAGGAGGCCATGGCCGTCCTTCCTCCATCCGCTGCCGGGACGCCCTTGGAAGCGCCCCGGTCTTGTAGTTGCACTATCTCGGCAACAAGGGCCCGTGTCAGGGGGCACGCCGGGGGCGCGCGGAAGTGCGCCGGCCGAGCGGCGCTCGACAGGACGGCCGGTGGGGGGCTCCTCTGTTCGGGAGGGGGTCGTGCATTCGGGGCGGGTGCCCCGTGCGAGTGATCCCGTGGACTTCGCCGGAGTGGTGACGTGCCGTCCGCCGGACGAGGCCACCAGGGTTACCGCTCGGGCGCTCGCCCTCATCCTCATCCCGGCCGTCGGCCCTCTC
>NZ_JBHJWG010000122.1:0-1727 GCF_042266305.1 Kitasatospora sp. NPDC056076 | reverse complement strand
GTCGACGCGCTGGCCTGCCGGATCGCCGCCGAGGACCGCCCGCTGATCGGGCGTCCGCTGCCCAACCTGCGGGCGTACGTCCTGGACGACCGGCTCCGGCCGGTGCCGCCCGGGGTCGGCGGCCAGCTCCACCTGGCCGGCGAGCAGCTCGCCCGCGGCTACGCCGGCCGCCCCGGGCTGACCGCCGCCCGGTTCACCGCCGACCCGTACGGGCCGCCCGGCGCCCGGATGTACCGCACCGGCGACCTGGCCCGCTGGACGGCCGACGGACGGCTGGAGTACCTGGGGCGCGCCGACGACCAGGTCAAGGTGCGCGGCCACCGGATCGAGCCCGGCGAGGTCGAGGCGGCCCTGCTGGACCTGCCCGGGGTCGCCGCGGCCGCCGTCGCCGCCGTACCCGACCGGCACGGCCACACCCGGCTGGCCGCCTACCTGGTGTTCGCCGACGGCGCCGCCCGGACCGCCGCCGACCTGCGGGCGGCGCTGCGCCGCACCCTGCCCGACCACCTGGTGCCCGCCGCCTTCGTCCCGCTGGCCCGGATCCCGCGCACCGTCAGCGGCAAGACCGACCGCCGCGCCCTGCCCGCACCGCCCGCCCAGCCCGACCGCTCCACCCCGTACGTCGCCCCGGCGCCCGGCACCGAGCAGCGGCTCGCCGAGATCTGGGCCCAGGTGCTCGGCGTCGAACGGGTCGGCGCCCGGGACAACTTCTTCGCGCTCGGCGGCGACTCCATCCTGAGCATCCAGATCGTCTCCCGGGCCAGGTCCGCCGGGCTGGCGCTGACCACCAAGGACGTCTTCCGGCACCAGAGCGTGGCCGAACTCGCCCTGATCACACAAGAAGTGATCGAACATCAGGAGATTGAGCCGGAGCCCGCCGAGGCGCCGCTCACCCCGATCCAGCGCTGGTACCTGGACGCCCGCCGCCCCGGCGCCAACACCCACGCCGGTGCCGCCACCCTCGCCGTGACCCTGGACCGGGCCACCACCGCGGCCCTGCTGCGCGAGGCGCCCGCCGCCTACCGCACCCAGGTCAACGACGTGCTGCTCAGCGCCCTGGGCCGCACCCTGGCCCGCTGGTGCGGCCGGGACGAGGTGCTGATCGGCGTCGAGGGGCACGGCCGCGAGGACCTCTTCGACGACCTCGACCTCTCCCGCACGGTCGGCTGGTTCACCGCCGAGTTCCCGCTCGCCCTGCGCGTCGACCCGGCCGCCGACTGGCACCACACCCTGCGGGCCGTCAAGGAGCAGCTGCGCGCCGTCCCGCTGCGCGGCCTCAGCCACGGCGCGCTGCGCCACCTCCACCCGGACGGCCCGCTGACCGGCGGCGCCGCCCCGCAGGTCGGCTTCAACTACCACGGCCGCTTCGACCCCGGCGGCGTCGGATCCGGCGACGGCCCCGGCGCCGACGGCCTGGTCCGCGGCCAGCTGCCCCCGGCCGGGCGCGACACCGACCCGGACGAGCCGCGCCCCTACCTGCTGGAGGTCACCGGAGCGGTCCAGGACGGCCGCCTCGAACTGGCCTGGACCTACCCCGCGGAGATCTACGGCGAGGCCACCGTCCGGGGCCTCGCCGAGGAGATGCGCACCGCCCTGCGCGAACTGGCCGAGCACTGCGCCCGGCCCGGCGCCGGCGGGCGCACCCCGTCCGACTTCCCGCTGGCCGGCCTGGACCAGGAGCAGTTGGACCGGCTGGTCGGCGACGGCCGCGCGGTCGAGGACGTGCT
>NZ_JBHJWG010000121.1:0-1771 GCF_042266305.1 Kitasatospora sp. NPDC056076 | reverse complement strand
CCAGGTCGCCGAGCGGCATGCGGTGGGCGAGGTCGCGGTCGAAGGCCTCCTCGTCGGTGTACCCGGCCATGTACATGTAGTTGTTCTTGAAGGTCGGCTGGGCCCGCTCGAAGATCGTCGCGAAGTCCCCGGTGACGGCCTCGAAGGCGGCGAGCGCGGCGATCCGGCGGTCGGTGGCGGCGGCCCGGGAGCCCCAGTAGCCGCTCATCGAGATGCCGAACATGCCGATCCGCTCGGCGTCGACCTCCGGGAGCTCGGCCAGGTGGTCGAGGTAGCGGCCGATCGCCCGCTCGTAGTTGCCGAGGTCGACGGTCAGCCCGCCGGCCCGGGTCTGGCCCTGGCCGGGGCCCTCGATGGAGAGCGCGACGATGCCGCGGGAGGTGTAGTAGCGCTCGGCCGCCCAGATGTAGTCCTCCTTGATCATGTCCATCCCGGGGCCGAGGATGACGGCGGGCGCGTTCTCGACCCGCCCGGCGGGCAGGTGCAGCAGGGCGTGGATCGTCGAGCCCTCGAAGTCCAGCACCACCCGGCGGACCCGGCCGTCGCGCAGGGCGCCCAGGCGGTCCACGCAGTGGTCGGCGTGGGCGCGCAGCACCGCCTTGCGCGGGTCGGTGGCGTCGAAGATCGAGTACTGCGCCCGGCCCCACATCACGGCGGCCCGCAGGTAGAGGTCGGCGGCGGTCTGCGCGAAGCCCGCGCGCTCGTGGTGGGCGGCGCGCTCCTCGGCCTGGCCGGCCACCGTCGCCCACGCCTTGGGAAGCATGGCACCGCTCCTGACCAGGGCGAAGACCTTGGCGAAGTCGGTGAGGTCGTGGCCGAGCTCCTCCATGGTCCCGACGGCCTCGGGGTGCAGCGCGTCGAAGCCGCCCTGGGCGAGGGCGATGTCCAGGGCCCAGTTCTGGCCGGTCGAGCGAATGGTCATGACGGTCTCCTCCTGGAGCGGCGTAGATAAGTACTTAGTGAGTAAGTACTTATCCATTAAGTACTGAGGCTAGTCTGTTGTCAACCCGCCGAGGAGGAACCCACCATGACGACCGCACCGCCGCCCGCGCCCGAACGCGCCCAGGCACTCGACCGCCTGGCCCGCGCCGCCTACCGGCTCAGCGCCGCGGACTCCCGGCTGCGCGGGCGCGCCACCCGCACCCCGGGCGCCCTGTCCCTCACCCACGCCCGCGCCCTGCGCACCCTGGCCGAGCGGGGGCCGCTCAGCATCACCCAGCTCGCCGCCGGCACCGAGACCACCGGCCCGGCCACCACCCAGCTGGTGAACGGCCTGGTCACCGCCGGCTACGTCACCCGCACCCGCCCGCCCGAGGACAAGCGGTCCGTCCTGGTCGCCCTCACCGAGGACGGCCGGGCCCGGCACGAGCAGCGCCAGGCCGCCCTGGCCGAGGCCCTGCACGCCGACCTCGACGACTACGACGAGGAGGCCCTGGACCGGGCCGCCGAGGTGCTGCGCCGGCTGTCCGCCGTCTACGACCGGCTGTAGCGGCGGACCGCCGACGCGGCGTGCCTAGACCTCCCGGTGCGCCTCGGCGAGGAGCAGGTAGCCCTCGCCGTTGGCCTTGATCCCGGCCCGCTCCTCCTCCGTCAGCTCCCGACGGACCTTGGCCGGGACCCCCGCGACCAGCGAGCCGGGCGGGACGTCCATCCCCTGGGTCACCACCGCGCCCGCCGCGACCAGCGAACCGCCGCCGATCCGGGCGCCGTTGAGGACGGTGGCGTTCATCCCGACCAGGACGTCGTCCTCGACGGTGCAGCCGTGCAGCAC
>NZ_JBHJWG010000120.1:0-2300 GCF_042266305.1 Kitasatospora sp. NPDC056076 | reverse complement strand
TGGGCACCGGCGTTCACTGGCGCCGGCTGCCCCACCCCGTCCAAGAGGTCGCCCGCCACGGCGCGCTGGCCGTCCGGCTGCTCGACCTCGTCATCGACCCGGCCGACCCCGGACAGCTGGCCGCGGTGACCGAACGGCTGCTGGCCGAGGAGCGGGCCACCCCGATGGAGCTGACCACCGCGCCGCTCACCCGGCTCACCCTGGCCGCCCTGCCCGGTGACGAGCTGCTGCTGCTGTGGTCCACCCACCACCTGGTCCTGGACGGCTGGAGCACCGGCCAGCTGCTCACCGAGGTCTGCGAGGAGTACGCCGCGCTCACCGGCGGCCCCCAGGCCCCGCGCCCGGTCCGCCGCCCCTTCGCGGACTTCCTGGGCTGGCTGGCCGAACGCGACCGGCCCGCCGCCGAGGCGCACTGGAGCGCCGCCCTGGAGGGCTTCACCGCCCGCACCCCGCTCCCGTACGACCGCCGCCCGGCGCAGGCCCACCGGGCCCGCTCCACCGCCGCCGTCCACCGCGAGCTGGACGAGGCGCTCACCCGGCGGCTGCGCGAACGGGCCGCCGCCGCCGGACTGACCGTCAACACCGTGCTGGAGGGCGCCTGGGGCCTGCTGCTGGCCCGGCACGGCGGCGGCGAGGACGTCGTCTTCGGCACCACCGTGTCCGGACGCCCCGCCGAACTGCCCGGCGTGGAGGCGATGATCGGCCTGTTCATCAACACCGTCCCCACCCGGGTCCGGCTCGCCCCCGGCGGCGTGCTGCCCTGGCTGCGGGAGCTCCAGGCGCGCCAGAGCGAGGCCCGCGCCCACGACCACCTGTCCCTGACCCGGATCCGGGCACTCGGCGAACTGCCCGCCGGGGAGCCGCTGTTCGACAGCATGCTGGTTTTCGAGAACTACCCCGTGGACGAGTCCGCCGAAGCCCGCACCGGGGTCCGGGTGGTCGAGGTGCGCGCCGACGACGCCACCACCTTCCCCTGGTGCCTGCGCGCCCACCTGGGCGAGCGCCTCGGCCTCGACCTCGGGTACGACCCCGCGCTGTTCGACCACCGGACCGCCGAGGACGCCGCCGACCGGCTCGCCCTGCTGCTCACCGCCCTCACCGAGGCCCTCACCGACGGCCGCGACCTCGACACGCTGGAGCCGCTCACCCCGGCCGACCGCGCCCTGCTGGCCGACTGGCAGGCCACCGCCCGCCCGGCCGTACCCCGCAGCCCGCTGACCGTCCTCGCCGGGCACGTCCGGCGCACCCCCGACGCCCCCGCCGTGCGCGAGGGCGAACACCGGCTGACCTACCGGCAGCTCGACGAGTGGTCCGACCGGCTCGCCGACCGGCTGCTCACCGAGGGGCTGGTCCCCGAGGAGCGGGTCGCGCTGGAGCTGGAGCGCTCGACCGCCCTGGTCGTCGCCCAACTCGCCGTCCTCAAGGCGGGCGGCGCCTACCTGCCCGTCGACCTCAGGGCCCCCGAGGAGCGCCGCCGCACCCTGCTCGCCCGGGCCGGTGCCACCCGGCGGCTCACCGCCGACCTGGTCGCCGCCGCCCGCACCGACGCCGCCCGCACCGACGCCGCCCGCACCGAGGCCACCGGCACGGCCCTGCCGCTCGCCGACCCCGACCGGCTGGCCTACGTGATGTACACCTCCGGCTCCACCGGCGAGCCCAAGGCCGTCGCCGTCCGGCACCGCGACGTGGCCTCGCTCGGCACCGACGGCCGCTTCGCCGACGGCCGCTGCGCCCGGGTGCTGCTGCACTCCCCGGTGGCCTTCGACGCCGCCACCTTCGAGGTCTGGGCCCCGCTGCTGACCGGCGGCTGCGTGCTCGTCGCCCCCGCCGGGCCGGTGGACGCCGCGCTGCTGCGCCGCCTCGCCGGACCGCAGGGCCCGACCGCGCTGTGGCTCACCGCCGGACTGTTCCGGCTGCTCGCCCAGGACGCCCCGGACTGCTTCGCCGGCCTGCGCACGCTGTGGACCGGTGGCGACGTGGTGCCCGCCGCGGCCGTGCGCCGGGTGCTCGCCGCCTGCCCCGGGCTGACCGTGGTGGACGGCTACGGCCCCACCGAGACCACCACCTTCGCCACCGCCCACGAACTCGCCGACCCCGCCGCCGTACCCGACACCCTGCCGATCGGCCGCCCGCTGGACGACCGGCGCCTGCACGTCCTGGACGGCCGGCTGCGGCCCGTCCCGCCCGGCTGCGCGGGCGAGCTGTACCTCGCGGGTGAGGGCGTGGCCCGCGGCTACCTCGGCCGCCCCGGCGCGACCGCCGCCCGCTTCCTCGCCGACCCGTACGGCCCGCCCGGCACC
>NZ_JBHJWG010000119.1:0-2778 GCF_042266305.1 Kitasatospora sp. NPDC056076 | reverse complement strand
ACCACCGTCGGCATCCACGACAACTTCTTCGACCTCGGCGGACACTCCCTCCTCGCCACCCGCGTCACCTCCCGCCTGCGCACCGAACTCGGCCATGAACTCCCCGTCCGCGCCCTCTTCGAGACCCCCACCATCGCCCAACTCGCCACCACCCTCGGCACGTCGGCAGCGGTCGACACCACGGCCGTCCGCCGCGCGGAACGACCGGCCGCCGTCCCGCTGTCGTACGCCCAGGAACGCCTCTGGTTCCTCGACCGGATGGACCCCGACGGCAACGCCTACACCGTCCCCGTCGCGCTGCACCTGTTCGGTGCGCTCGACCCGGCAGCCCTGGAACAGGCGCTGCAGCAGCTCGCGGCCCGGCACGAGATCCTGCGCACCCGGTTCGCCGAGGGAGCGGACTCGGCACCCGCCCAGGTGATCGAGCCCACCGGCTCCCTGCCGCTCGTCCAGGTGGACGCCGGCGACTGGGACGACGCCGACCTCGTGGCAGCACTGCACCAGGAAGCGAGCCGGCCCTTCGACCTCGCGCACGGGCCGCTCGCCCGCGCGCACCTGTTCCGCCTCGACCCGCAGCAGCACGTGCTCCTGCTCTCGATGCACCACATCGTCACCGACGGCTGGTCCTACCGCATCGTCGCCAGGGAACTCGACGAGCTCTACGCGGCCCTCCGCGAGCGACGGCCCAGCCGGCTGACCGAACCCGCCCTCCAGTACGCCGACTACGCGATCTGGGAGCGCTCCTGGCTCCAGGGCGAGCTGGTCGAGGGGCAGTCGGCCTACTGGCGGGAGCAACTCGCAGGGCTGGAACCGCTGGAGCTGCCCACCGACCGCCCCCGCCCCGCCGTCCGCAGCAGCCGAGGCGCCACCCACACCCTCACCCTGCCGGACGACCTCACCACCGCCCTGCACAAACTCGGCCAGGACCACGGCGTCACCACCTTCATGACCCTGATGGCCACCTACCAGATCCTCCTCCGCACCTACACCGGCCACCACGACATCGCCGTCGGCACCCCCGTCGCCAACCGCAACCGCTCCGAAACCGAAGACCTCATCGGCTTCTTCGTCAACACCCTCGTCCTCCGCGCCGACCTCACCGGCAACCCCACCCTCCGCGACGTCCTCAACCGGACCCGCGACACCGCCCTCAACGCCTACGCCCACCAGGACCTCCCCTTCGAACGCCTGGTCTCCGAACTCGCCCCCCAACGCGACCTCAGCCGCACCCCCCTCTTCCAGACCATGCTCACCGTCCACGGCTCGACCACGGACATCTCCCACTGCTGGCAACTGGCAGGACTGGACGTCCAGACGCTTCCGCTGGACGACACGGTCGCGAAGTTCGACCTGACCGTCAGCGCGACCGAGGCGGGTCCCGAGCTGACGATCGACTTCACCTACAGCACCGACCTGTTCGACGCGGCGACCATCGAGCGACTGGCCACCCACTTCCAGCACCTGCTCACCGCCGTCACCACCGACCCCGACGCGCGGTTGGACGACCTCGACCTCCTCAGCCCGGACGAGCGCCGCCGCATCCTGCACGAGTGGAACGACACCACCGCGCCCTACCCCCACGACCGCACCGTCCACCAACTGGTGGAACAGCACGCCCGATTGCGGCCGGAGGCCATCGCTCTCGTCCAGGGCGAACGACGGTTCAGCTACCGCGAGCTCAACGAACGTGCCAACCAACTCGCCCACCGACTCCGGGAATCCGGCGTCCACCCCGACACCACCGTCGGCATCTGCGCCGAACGCAGCCCCGAACTCGTCATCGGCCTGCTCGCCGTCCTCAAAGCCGGCGCCGCCTACCTCCCCCTCGACCCCACCCACCCCACCGAACGCCTCACCCACCTCCTGACCTCCACCGACACCACCGTCGTCCTCCACCACCCCCACCAGACCGGACTGGCGGCCTCCCTCGGTGGCACCCTCCTCGCCCTGGACGACCCGACGACCGCCGGGCACCCGACCACCGATCCCGATCCCGTCGCCCACCCCGGCAGTCTCGCCTTCGTCCTCCACACCTCGGGATCCACCGGCACCCCCAAGGGCGTCCAGATCACCCACCAAGCCGTCCTACGCCTCACCCACAACACCCGCATCACCGACACCACCCCCGACGACGTCTTCCTCCACCTCAACTCCATCGCCTTCGACGCCTCCAGCTACGAGATCTGGACCCCCCTCACCACCGGCGCCACCCTCGCCATCGCCAGCCCGGGCCGCACCACCACCGAAACCGCCACCCACGACATCCACACCCACCGACCCACCGCCCTCCTCCTCACCACCGCCCTCTTCCACACCCTGGTGGAGGAGTCCTCGCAGGCCCTGGCCGGGGTCCGGCACGTCCTGACGGGCGGCGAGGCCCTGTCGGCCACCCACGTCCGGACGTTCCTGGAGCTCCACCCCGGCTCGGCCGTCGTCAACGTCTACGGGCCCACCGAGAGCACCACCATGGCCACGTGCTTCACCTGTCGGCCGGGGTCGTGGGAGGGTCCGGTACCGATCGGGCGGCCGATCGACAACACCCGCATCCACCTTCTCGACCCGGCCGGGCGCCCCGTCCCGATCGGCGTCACCGGCGAGCTGTACCTCGGCGGCGACGGCCTGGCCCGCGGCTACCACCACCAACCGGCGCTCACCGCCGACCGGTTCGTCCCCGACCCCTTCACCCCGGGCGCCCGGCTCTACCGCACCGGCGACCTCGCCCGCTACCGCCCCGACGGCACCCTCGACTTCCTCGGCCGCACCGACGACCAGGTCAAG
>NZ_JBHJWG010000118.1:0-2809 GCF_042266305.1 Kitasatospora sp. NPDC056076 | reverse complement strand
CCGTGGTCGCCCGCACCGACCGGCCCGGAGCCCGCCGGCTGGTCGCCTACACCGTCGGCGCCGCCGACCCCGAGGGCCTGCGGGACTTCGCCGCCCGCACCCTGCCCGACTACCTGGTGCCCGCCGCCTTCGTCCCGCTCGCCGCCCTCCCGCTCAGCCGCAACGGCAAGGTCGACCGCGCCGCGCTCCCCGCACCGGAGCAGCGGCACACCGCCGGAGCCGCCGACCGGACCGAGCCGCGCACCGAGCCGCGCACCGAGGCCGAACGCCGCACCGCCGAGGTCTTCGGCGAGGTGCTGGGCATCCACCCGCCCGGGGTGACGGAGGGCTTCTTCGCGCTCGGCGGCGACTCCATCCTCAGCATCCGGCTCGCCGGCCGCCTCGCCGAGGCCTTCGGCACCGAACTGACGCCCCGCGCGGTGTTCGACCACCCGACCCCGGCCGGTCTCGCCGCACTGCTCACCGGGCGGTCCGGCCCGGGCCGACCGCCCGCCGTCCCCGCCGTCCCCGCCGCCCCCGTGGCGCCCCTGGTCCCGGTCGCCCGGGACGGCGCGGCGCCGATGTCCTACGCCCAGCAACGCCTCTGGTTCCTGGAGGAGTTCGCACCCGGCGGCGCCGAGTACGTGACCGCCCTCGCCCTGCGGCTGCGCGGCCCGCTGGAGGGCGACGCCCTCGGCGCGGCGCTGACCGCCCTGGCCGCCCGGCACGAGTCGCTGCGCACCACCTTCGACGGCGTCGACGGCCACGGCGTCCAACTCGTCCACCCGCCGCAGCCGGTGCCGCTGCCCCGCCACGACCTCGCCCAACTGCCCTCCGGCGAACGGGAGGAGGCCCTGCGCGCCGTGCTCGCCGCCGAACGCGCCCGCCCCTTCGACCTGCGCCGGGGCCCGCTGCTGCGCCCCGCGCTGGTCCGGCTCGCCGCCGACGACCACGTACTCGCCCTGACCCTGCACCACATCGTCACCGACGGCTGGTCCAACGCCGTCCTGCTCACCGACCTGGCCCACCTCTACCGCGCCGCCCTCGACCCGGCCCACCCGCCGCTCGCCCCGCTGCCGGTGCAGTACGCCGACCACGCCCACTGGCAGCGCGCCAACGACGCCACCGACCAGCTCGCCTACTGGAAGGGCCAGTTGGCCGACCTGGATCCCGTCCGGCTGCCGCTCGACCGGCCCCGGCCGACGGTCCGCACCAGCTCCGGGAGCAGCGTCCGGATCGACCTGCCCGCCGACACCGCCCGCGGGCTCGCCCGGGTCGCCCGCGGCGGCGACACCACCCTGTTCACCACCCTGGTCGCCGCCGCCCAGGCCTACCTGGCCCGGCTCGGCGGCGACCGGGACATCGCCGTCGGCACCGTCACCGCCGGCCGCGAGCACCCCGGCACCCAGCGGCTGATCGGCTTCTTCGTCAACACCCTGGTGCTGCGCTCCCGGATCGAACCCCGGCAGCCCTTCACCGCCTTCCTCGCCGAGGTCCGGCAGACCGTCCGGGACGCCTTCGCCCACCAGGACGTGCCCTTCGAGCGGGTCGTCGACGAGGTGCAGCCGGTGCGCGACACCAGCCGCAGCCCGCTCTTCCAGGTGCTGGTCGTGCTGCAGAACACCCCCGCGGCCGAACTCGACCTGCCGGGCCTGGCGGTGACCGACGTCGAGACCGACGCCACCGGCACGGCCTTCGACCTGGTGCTGGAGTTCGCCCACGCCGACGACGGTGCGCTGCACGGCCAACTCACCTACAACACCGACCTGTTCGAGCCCGCCACCGCCGAGCGGATGGCCGAGCAGCTGGCCACCCTGCTGACCGCCGTCACCGCCGACCCGCAGTGCGCCCTCGGCTCCCTGCCGCTGGCCGGCCCCGACCGGCTCGCCGCCGAACTCGCCCTTGCCACCGGCGACTTCCCCCCGGTGCCGGAGGCCACCCTGCCCCAGCTGTTCGAATGGCAGGCGGCCCGCACCCCCGACGCCCCTGCCCTGCTCGACGGCGACCGGGTGATCGGCTACGCCGAACTCGACCGGGCGGCCAACCGCCTGGCCCGGCAGCTGATCCGCGACGGCATCGGCCCGGAACGGCTGGTCGCCCTCGCCCTGCCCCGCTCGGCGGCCGCCGTGGTCGCCCAACTCGCCGTCGCCAAGGCCGGCGGCGCCTACCTCCCGGTCGACCCCGCCTACCCGGCCGCCCGACGGGAGTTCATGGTCCGCGACGCGGGCGCCACCGTCCTGATCGACGACCCCGCCCGGGTGTGGGCCGCCGACGGCCCCGACACCGCCCCCACCGACGCCGACCGCACCACCCCCCTCACCCCCGGCCACCCGGCGTACGTCGTCTACACCTCCGGCTCCACCGGCACCCCCAAGGGCGTCGTGGTCACCCACGCCGGACTCGCCTCCTTCGCGGCCGCCGCCGCCCGCCAGTACGCCGTCGGCCCCGGCGACCGGGTGCTCCAGTTCGCCTCGCCCAGCTTCGACGCCTCCGTCCTGGAACTGTGCATCTCCCTGCTCAGCGGCGCCGCCCTGGTCACCGGCGAGGAGGGCCCGCTGGTCGGCGAACGCCTCGCCGAGGCCCTGGCCGGACGCCGGATCAGCCACGCCCTGATCCCCCCGGCGGCCCTGGCCACCCTCGAACCCGGCACCGCCGGCGCGCTGCCCGAGCTGCGCACCCTGGTGGTCGGCGCCGAGGCCTGCCCCGCCGACCTGGTCGACACCTGGGCCCCCGGCCGCCGCATGGTCAACTCCTACGGCCCCACCGAGGCCACCGTGGTCGCCACCTGGACCGGCCCGCTCACCCCCGGCACCGGCACCGCCCCCGCCAT
>NZ_JBHJWG010000117.1:0-2920 GCF_042266305.1 Kitasatospora sp. NPDC056076 | reverse complement strand
GGTACGCGATCCGCTCGGCCGGGTACCCGGGGTCGACCGGGAGGTAGCCGGCGCCGCTCTTGAGCACCGCCAGCAGGGCCACCACCAGCTCGGCGGTGCGGGGCAGCGCGAGCGCGACGAAGCGCTCGGGGCCGGCCCCGGCCGCGATCAGCAGCCGGGCCAGCCGGTTGGAGCGCTCGTCCAGCTCCCGGTAGCTCAGCACGGTGCCGCCGGAGCGGACAGCCGGGGCGTCGGGGGTGCGGGCGGCCTGCCGGGCGAAGGCCTCGGGCAGGGTGCGCTCCGGCGGCTCGACCACCGCGCCGCCGAGGCGTCGGACCAGCTCGCGGCCCGAGTCCGGTGCCAGCAGCGGGAGTTCGGCGGCGGTCCGGTCGAGGCCCGCCGCCAACCCGGCCAGCAGCGTGCGCAGGCTCGCCCCGAGGCCCTCGACGGTCGCGGTGTCGAAGGCGGCCGGGTCGTGGTCAAGGTCGATCACGACCGAATCGCCGGGGGCGACCACCACGCTGAGCGGGTAGCTGGTCGGCTCCTGGACGCTCTCGGTCTCCACCGCCAGGCCGTGCCGGCTCAGCGCACCGGCGTCGAAGGGGTAGTTCTCGAAGACCACGATGCTCTCGAACAGGGCCGTCCCGCCGGGCAGTTCGCTCCAGTTCTGGAGCTGGGCCAGCGAGACGGAGTCGTACCGGCGGGCCTCCGACTGGGCGCCCTGCAGCGCGTGCAGCCACTCCCGCAGCGGGCGGCGCTCGTCGATCCGCGCCCGGGTCGGCAGCGCGTTGATGAACAGCCCCACCATCGAGGTGACGCCGGGGAGTTCGGCGGGCCGCCCGGAGACGACGGTGCCGAACACCACGTCGTCCCCGCCGCCGTAGCGGGAGAGCAGCAGCGCCCAGGCGCCCTGGAGGACGGTATTGACGGTCAGCCCGGCCTGCCGGGCGGTGTCGCGCAGCCGCTCGGAGAGTTCGGCGCCGAGGCCGATCCGCACCTTGGCACCGGAGCTGGCCCGGTGGGCCCCGGCGGGGCGCCGGTCCCGGGGCAGTTCGGTGGGCGCGGGGAAGCCGGCCAGGGTGTCGCGCCAGTACCGTTCGGCCCGCGCCCCGTCCTGGGCGGCGAGCCAGCGCAGGTGGTCGGCGAAGGGGGCGCGTTCGACGAGCTGCGGCGGCCGGCCCTCGGTCAGCGCGGCGTAGCGCTCGCAGACCTCGTCGAAGACCTGGGCCGCGCTCCAGCCGTCGAGCAGCACATGGTGGAAGGTCCACACCACCCGCACCCGGTCGGCGCCCAGCCGGACCAGGGAGAGCCGCAGCAGCGGCCCGGTGGCCAGGTCGATCCCGGCCTCCCGGTCGGCGGCGAGCAGCCGGGCGGTGTCCCGGGCAACCCGCTCGGCGGGCCGGTCCGACCAGTCGTGGTGGGCGATCGGCAGGGCCGCCCGCCGCCGCACGACCTGGACCGGCTCGGCGGTGTCCTGCCAGCTGAGCCGGGTGCGCAGCACCGGGTTGGCGTCCGCGGTCCGCTGCCAGGCCTCGGCGAGCGCCCCCGGGCCGGTGACCCCGGTGAGCACCAGCTGCACCTGGTTGACGTAGGTGCGCCCGGCCGGCTCCAGCAGGCTGTGGAACAGCATGCCCGCCTGCATCGGCGTCAGCGGGAGGACGTCGGCGACCTCGCGCCCGTCCCCGACGATCCGGTCCACCGCCGCCTGGTCCAGCCGGGCCAGCGGGAAGTCGGCGGGGGTGCGCCCGCCGGCGCCCGGTGCGGCGCAGTGCGCGAGGATCCCCTCCAGCGCGCGCAGCATCGCCTCGGCCAGGGCGGTGACGGTGTCCGCGCGGTGCCGGCCGACGCCGTAGTACCAGGCGATCTCCAGCTCCTCGCCCTCGACCCGGGCGACCACGTCCAGCAGGTGGGGCCGCTCGGTGCCGGGCGCCTCCGAACCGCCCAGGCCGCCGGGGACGGCGCGCACCAGGGCGGCGCCCTCGGCGGACCAGTCGAAGCGGCCGAGGTAGTTGAAGCTGATGCCGGGCGCGGGGGCGTCGGCGAGTCCGCCGTCGGGCGCCAGGTGGCGCAGCGCGCCGTAGCCGAGGCCGTGGTCCGGCACCGCGCGCAGCTGCTCCTTGACGGACTTGAGCGCGGCGCCCCAGTCCCCGCCGGGGGCGTCGGGGACGTCCAGGGCGACGGGGTAGAGCGAGGTGAACCAGCCGACCGTACGGGACAGGTCGACGCCCTCGAACAGGCCGTCCTCCCGGCCGTGGCCCTCCAGGCCGATCGCCACCGTGCGCCGCCCGGCCCAGTCCGCCAGCGCCCGGCCGAGCGCCGTGAGCAGCACGTCGTCGATCCGGGTCCGGTAGACGGCGGGCACCTGGCGCAGCAGCCGGTCGGTGCGTTCGCGGTCCAACCGGACGGTCACCGAGCGCAGTTCGGCGGCGGTGTCGGCGCCCTCGCCGTCCACCGGCAGCGGGGCGGCGCACGCCCGGGCGGCCTCGGCCCAGTGGGCGCGCTGCCCGGCGAAGCCGCCGGACTCGGCACGGACGCGCAGCAGCCGGGCCCACTCCCGGACGGAGGTGGTGCGGGCGGGCAGCCGCAGCGGGCGGCCCTCGACGGCCTGCCGGTAGGCGGTCTCCAGGTCCTCCAGCAGCACCCGCCAGGAGACGCCGTCGACCACCAGGTGGTGGACGACGAGCAGCAGCCGGGCCGGGCCGGTGGTGCCGGGCCGGAACAGCCGGGCGGTGAGCAGCGGGCCGGTGTCCAGCCGGAAGCCGGCCTGGGCGGCCGCGGTCACGGCCGCCTCCTCGTCCCGGTGGTGGACCGTCAGCAGCTCGGGGGCGGTGGCCTCGGCGGGTTCGCAGTGCTGCTGCCAGGTGCCGTCCGGGCCGGGGGTGAAGCGGCAGCGCAGGGCGTCGTGGTGCGCCCGGAGGGCGGCCAGGGCACGGCGCAGGGC
>NZ_JBHJWG010000116.1:0-3015 GCF_042266305.1 Kitasatospora sp. NPDC056076 | reverse complement strand
CGTGGTGCCCGGGGTGCTCGGCGCGCTGGTGCTGGTGCTGCTGCTGGAGAACCGGATCCGGGGCGTACGGCTGCTGCGCTCCGCCTTCGCGCTGCCCTTCGCCTTCTCGGTGGCCAGCGCCTCGGTGGTCTTCGCGGTGTTCTACAACCCGGCCAGCGGGGTGCTGAACGGCCTGCTGTCGCACCTCGGCCTGGGCCCGGTCGGCTGGTTGACCGAATCCCGGTACGCACTGTTCTCGGTGGCCCTGACCACGGTCTGGATGAACCTCGGCTACAACGTGCTGGTGCTCTCGGCGGGCATCGGCTCGATCCCCGGCGAGGTCGTCGAGGCGGCCCGGATCGACGGCGCCTCCGGCCTGCGGCTGGCCCGCTCGATCACCGTCCCGATGCTCGGCCCGAACCTGTTCTTCCTGACGGTGGTCTCCACCGTCCACGCACTGCAGAGTTTCGGCCAGATCCACATCCTCACCAAGGGCGGGCCGGACGGCTCCACCCGGACCCTGGTCTACTCCGTCTACGAGAAGGCCTTCGCCTACGGCTCCAGCGACTTCGGCACGGCGAGCGCCCAGGCCGTGGTGCTGCTGCTGGTCGTCCTCGCCTGTACGGCCGTCCAGTTCGGCGTCCTGGAGCGGAAGGTGCACTACGCATGAGCACGGTCGTCACCGAAGCCGAGGTCCGGGCCGATCCGCCCCGCCCGCGGGTCCGCCCCCTCGCCGGACGCTCCCCGCGCGACCTGCTGGGCCGCGCCGCCGTCTACCTGCTGCTCGCCGTCGCCGTGGTCACGGTGGCCTTCCCGGTGTACTACGCGGTGGTCGGCGCCTTCATGGAGCCGTCCGAACTCGCCTCCTACCCACCGGCGTTGGTGCCCCACTCGGTGACCGGCCGGAACTTCTCCGGCGCGGTGGACACCATCCCGCTGTTCCGGCAGTACGCCAACTCGGCGATGTCCGCCACCGCCATCACCATCGCCCAGCTGGTCACCTCCATCCTGGCCGCGTACGCCTACGTCTTCCTGCCGATGAAGGCGCGGGCCGCGGTGTTCGGGCTGTTCCTGGCGACGCTGATGGTCCCCTGGGAGGCCATCATCATCCCCAACTACCTGACGCTGTCGGGCTGGGGCCTCGGCAACACCTACTTCGGCCTGGTGCTGCCGTTCCTCGCCTCCGGCTTCGGCACCTTCATGCTGCGCCAGGCCTTCCGCCAGCTGCCCGGCGAACTGCGCGACGCGGCCCGGATCGACGGCGCCGGGCACTGGCGGTTCCTGTGGCGGATCGTCGTGCCGCTCAACAAGCCGGCCCTGGCCGCGCTGTCGATCTACGTCTTCCTGTCGGCCTGGAACCAGTACTTCTGGCCGCTCATCATCACCCGCACCGCCGAGATGCAGACCCTGCAGATCGGCCTCACCTCGCTGCGCGACGCCGAGATGGCCGACCCCGGCCTGATCCTGGCCGGCGTGGTGCTCTCCCTGCTGCCCACCCTCGCCCTGGTGGTCTTCGGCCAGCGCTTCATCGTCCGCGGCCTCACCGCGGGCGCCGTCCGCTGAGCCCGCACCCGCTCCGCCCGTACATCCCGCCCGTACATCCCGTTCGTCAACCGGAAAGAAGAAAACCCTCGTGAAGAAGAGTGCACGCGCGCTCGCGGCCCTGCTGGTGGCCGGCCTGTCCCTGACCGCCTGCAGCTCCAGCGGCTCGGACGCCGGCTCGGGCGGTTCCGCCGACGCCGGGGCGCCCGGTGCCCAGGCGCTCGACCAGGCCTCCGGCGTCACCACCGTCGAGTTCTGGCACTCGATGACCGGCAAGAACGCCGACGTGCTGAACGGCCTGGTGAAGGACTTCAACGCGGCCCACCAGGGCAAGATCGAGGTCAAGGCGCAGTTCCAGGGCAAGTACGACGAGCTGGTCACCAAGTACAAGGCCGCGGTGCAGCAGAAGGGCACCCCCGCCCTGGTGCAGGTCTACGACATCGGCACCCGCTTCATGATCGACTCCAAGCAGACCGTCCCCGCCCAGGCCTTCGCCGACAAGGACGGCTACTCGCTGGACGACCTCGACCCCAACATCCGCAACTACTACTCGGCCAACGGCAAGCTGGTCTCGATGCCGTTCAACTCCTCGATGCCGCTGCTCTACCTGAACACCGACGCCTTCAAGGAGGCCGGCCTCGACCCGGCGCAGCCGCCGAAGGACCTCAACGAGCTCGGTGACCTGGCCAAGAAGCTGACCAAGAAGGACGCCGACGGCAAGACCGTCCGCTACGGCTTCGGCGCCGCCATCTACGGCTGGTTCGTCGAGGAGCTGCTCGCCGAGTCCGGCACCATGTACTGCGACAACGACAACGGCCGCAGCAACAAGGCGGGCAAGGTCGTGTTCGACTCCGCCCAGGGCGCGCAGATCGTCCAGTGGTGGGCCGACCTCGTCAAGGGCGGCTACGCGGCCAACACCGGCCGGGTCACCGACGACGCCCAGGCCGCTTTCAAGTCCGGCACGGTCGCCATGCACCTGGAGTCCACCGGTGTGCTGCGCGGCTACACCGAGGCCGCCAAGTTCGGCGTCGGCACCGCGCCCTTCCCGAAGGTGACGGCCGCCGACCAGGGCGGCCCGGCGATCGGCGGCGCCTCGCTGTGGATCAGCGGCCCCGGCCACTCGGACGCCGAGAAGCGGGCCGCCTGGGAGTTCGAGAAGTTCGCCACCAGCCCGGAGCAGCAGGCCGTGTGGCACACCGGCACCGGCTACTTCCCGGTCAACAAAAAGTCCCTGGACGACCCCAAGGACAAGGAGTGGGTCGGCAAGTACCCGCAGTTCCAGACGGCCATCGACCAGTTGAAGGCCACCAAGCCCACCCCGGCCACCGCCGGCTGCCTGCTCGGCGTGATGCCGCAGGCCCGCAAGGGCGTGGAGACGGCCATCGAGCAGACCGTGGCCGGCGGCAAGACCGCCCAGCAGGCGCTCGCCGACGCGGCCAAGGAGCTCCAGCCCGCGATCGAGAGCTACAACAGCTCGGTCGGCTGACCACCCTC
>NZ_JBHJWG010000115.1:0-3437 GCF_042266305.1 Kitasatospora sp. NPDC056076 | reverse complement strand
CGACTGGCTCCACACCTACAATCACCACCGCGGACACACCGCACTCGCAGGCAAGCCACCCGCCAGCCGCGTCCCCAACCTCACAGGACAGAACAGCTAGGCCCCGCCGGTGTGGACGCTGAACGCCGAGCGGCGGGCCGCCCGGGCCACGCCCGGGTCCGGGTGGACGCCGGAGACCGCCGTCAGCACCGAGGCCGCCCGCGGGTGCCCGGACTGCCGGGCCCGGGCGAACAGCCGCACCGGGTCACCCGCCGAGGCGCCCTCGACGTGCCCCACCAGCAGCTCCGTCTCGCCGTGGTCCAGCACCGCCGCCGCCGTGTCCACCCACAGCCAGGCCGCGTCCTCGGCGCCCAGCACGTCCGCCGGGGCGACCCCCTCGTCCGAACGCTCGGCCAGCCAGAGCAGCGCGTACGGGCGCAGCACCGGCTCGTCCACCGCTGCCCGCACCGCCTGCTCGGCCGGACCGCCCGCCACCCGCAGCGCCTCGAAGGCCAGACCGCGCACCAGCGCGTCGTCACCCTGGGCCGCGTCCAGCAGCTCGGCCACCGCGCGGTCCGCCGGGCGGGCCGCCACCCAGGCGCGGAACTCCGCCCGGGCCGGGCCCGGCGAGTAGTCCGCGCAGGCGTTCAGCAGCTCGAAGGCGCTCTGCTCGATGTGCCCGGCCGCGGTCTGGGCGACGGTGCAGATCTCCTCCAGCTTCGCCCGCACCGCCCAGTGGCCCAGCGGGGACAGCTCGGCGGCGTCGTCGCGGCGCACCACGGCGCCGACCGCCGTCAGGCCGTCCAGCATCCAGTCCAGCACCGCGGCCACGTCGGAGACGGCGGCCGGGGTGTCGATCTGCGGCGCCCGGCAGGTGCCGCGGACGGCGGACACCGCCGAGGCGGCGTGCGGCACCGGCGACAGGCCCGGGTTGCCCAGCCCGGCGCCGACCCGGCGCTCGTCCAGGCCGCGGCGCAGCAGCTCCAGCAGCTCGCTCTCGGCCACCGGGCCGTCCACCAGGTGCAGGAAGGACAGCAACTGCGGGGCCTGGTCCACGGCCTGGCCGGCCAGGACCGCGAACACCCCGCGCAGCGCGGCGGGCGGCACCGGGGCGAGCAGCGTCCAGGCGTCGAACAGCCCGGACCAGCCGCGCACCACGGCCTCGTCGTCGTGCTCCCAGGCGTGCAGGCGCCAACCGGGGCCCGCTCCGCCGTCCCGGGCCTCCACCAGGCCCACCAGCAGGGCCTGGCCCCAGGCCTTGACCGCCGCGCCGACCGTCATGGCCAGCGCCCGGCCGGCGTCGCGGGCGTCGTCCGGGAGCAGCTCGCCGCGCTTGTCGACCTCCGCCAGCTCCCCGGCCCAGCGGGCGATCCGGACGGCGTCCACCAGCATCCGACGGGCCAGCGGCGCCAGCTCGGCCGGCGCGGGGAAGCCCTCCGGCACCGGAACCCGGCCCCGGCCGGGGGCCGGCGCGGGCCCACGGCGCCGGGGTACGGCGGCCCCGCCCGGCCTGCCGCCGGAAGGCCGTTGGGCCGTACCTGGGAGACGGGTCACCGTCGCACCGGTACCGATCGTCGGCGGGAGCGGGGCATCACGGTCGCGCGGGTTCCGAGACGTCACGTCGAGCAGTCTTCCCCTTGTACCGGCCTTCTGTCACATCCGGTTGCCCGTACGACCGCTCGACCGGGGGCGGCACCTCCGCAAGATCGGGCAACAGAGGCAAACCGCCTGGCCGGAAACGTGTGGCGGGGTCATGCCAGGGGGCGGCGGGGCGTCACGCTGCGTGTGGGGACGGGGTCTGTGGGTGGTTTCACGGGGGCGGGAGGGGTGGGGAGCGGTGCAAGTGGAGGGCTGCGATCCGGCCAGGTGGCATGTGCCTGCGGGGGGACGCGGCGGCACCGGAAGTCGGCGGGGTCGACTTCCGGTGCAGGGGGTGAGGGGGGAAGGGAGCTGCTGACGGGCTTGGGGTGGGCTTTCGGGAGCAAGGTTTGCCCCTGAGGGCGGGTCAGGGTGGTGGGGCCGGAGGGGAGGGGCGGGGAGGGGGGAAGGGGAGGGCCGGAGGGGGTGGGTCAGAGGAGAGGGGTCAGCCAGCGACGGAGGAGTTCGGTGTAGTGGTCCGGCGCCGAGTTCCAGAGGGCCGCGTGCTCGGCACCCGGGAAGCGCTGGAGGTTCACCACGTCGTGGCGGGCTGCGGCCAGGAGCTCCACCGGGCCGATCGGCGCGAGCGTGTCGTCCGGACTGTGCAGCACCAGGGTCGGGACCCGCAGGTCCGCGCCCTCCGCCAAGCGGGAGGAGTCCGCCAGGTCGACGCCCGTACGGCCCTCCGCCGCCAGCGCGCCGAGCTCGGCGGAGACCCCGGTGAAACCCGCCCGGGCCGCGTCCCGACGGGCGGCCGTGGGCAGGTCCAGGACCGGCGAGTCCAGCACGATCCCCCTGATCGCGTGCGCCCAGGCCGAACGCGCCGCCGTCTGCAGCACCGTCGTCGCACCCACCGACCAGCCGTACAGGATCACCCGGCCCGCGCCGTGGTCCAGGGCCAGCCGCATCGCCGACTCGACGTCCCGCCACTCCGTCTCGCCGAAGTGGCTGTAGCCGTCCGGGGACGCCGGGGCGCCCTCGTCGCCGCGGTAGGTGACCGCCAGCGCCGGCAGACCCAGGCGGTGCAGGGCCGGCAGCACCGGAAGCACCTGCTGGCGGTCCGCCTCCGGGCCGTGGACCAGGACCACCCAGGTGCCGCGCTTGCCGCCGAGCAGCCAGACCGGCAGCGGGCCGAGCTCGCCGTCGGCCACGGTCTCGGTGAAGGCCAGGCCCAGCGCCGAGGTCGGATCGCCCAGGTGCACGCGCGGAGTGAAGCGGACCTCGGTGCCGGGCGTCAGGGTGCCCCGGTCCGCCCGGACCAGCCGGCGGGTGACGCCCTGCGCGTCACTGTGCAGGACCTCCTCCACCACCGCGTGCCCGCCGTCCGCCCACTCCACCGCCCAGCGACCGGGCCGCAGGCTCTCCGGACGCCGACTGAACGTCACCCGCCCCGCCGCGAGGCTCTGCACCAGCACCGGCCCCGAATCCGGGCCGCCGGCGGCCGGGCCCGCGCCCGGACGGACCAACCGCTCGGAGGCCCGACGGCCGACGACCAGGACGGCGGCCCCGGCGGCGGCGGCCGCCACGACGGCTGCGGTTCCCCAACGCATATCGATCCCCGCTCTGTTCACTGACCCGGACGGTGTTCGAGGACCAGTCCACAAGGGGGGTGGCGGGGCGGCCACTGGGCGGGGCCGTCTGGGGGGCCGCTGCGCGGGGCTTTGGTGGGGGGGGTGGGCTCTCGGGAGGGTGGGTTGGTCCGGGGGCGGTTCCGGGGGTGGGCGCTCCGGGGGCTGGGTGATTTTCCGACCGCCGACCCTGTGGGCACGTGGCTGGGCGCCGTGGGCGCGGGGGAAATCACCCCCCACCCCCCACACCCC
>NZ_JBHJWG010000114.1:0-3640 GCF_042266305.1 Kitasatospora sp. NPDC056076 | reverse complement strand
GGGTGTCCTGGCGGGTGCTGCTGGAGGACCTCGACACCGCCTACCGGGCCCGCCGTGCTGGCCGGGACGGCGCGGCCGCCCTGCCGCCGAAGTCCACCCCGCTGCGGCAGTGGGCCGAGCGGCTGGCCGGGTTCGCCGCCGAAGGAGGCTTCGAGGACGAGACGGAGTACTGGGCGCACGCCCTCCCCTCGCCGTCCGCGCACGGCCAGGACCCCGAGCCCTTCCCGGCCGAGGACCGGACGGCCCCCGACGACTACGCCTCGGCCCGCTCGGTGACCGTACGGCTCGACCCCGCCGCCACCGCCGCCCTGCTGCGCACCCTGCCCGAGACCTACCGCACCCGGGCCAACGACGTGCTGCTGTCCGCCCTCGGGCGGGCGCTGCGCGGGGCGGGCGGGCCGGCGCAGGTGCTGGTGGACGTGGAGGGGCACGGGCGCGAGGAGCTCTTCGCCGAGCTCGAACTCGGCCGCACCGTCGGCTGGTTCACCACCCGCCACCCGGTCGCGCTGGCCGTGCCGTCCGAGGCCGGCTGGGACGCCGTGCTCAAGCAGGTCAAGGAGCAGCTGCGGGCCGTCCCCCGGCGCGGGCTCGGCTTCGACGCCCTGCGCCACCTGGGCCGCCCCGGCACGGCACCGGCCGCGCCCACCGCCCGGATCAGCTTCAACTACCTGGGCCGGATGGACGTTTCGGGCGGGCGCGGCAGCGGTGACGACCGTGCGGACGACGGGGCCGGGCTGCTGCGCGGCACCATCCGCCCGCTGGAGCTGGACGCCGACCCGGGGGTCGAGCGCCCGCACCCCCTGGAGATCGTCGGCCGACTCGTCGACGAGGCGCTGGAGTTCACCTTCCACTACGCCGAACCCCGGCACCGGCGGGCCACCGTGGAGGCGCTCGCCCGGCGCTACGCCGAGGAGCTCGCCGACCTCGCCCGCTTCGCGGTCAGCCCCGGCGCCGCCGGGCGGACCCCGTCCGACTTCCCGCTGGCCCGGCTCGACCAGGCGGCCGTGGACCGGATCACCGGCGAGGACCCGGGCGCGGTCGCGGACGTCCTCCCGCTGACGCCCACCCAGGCCGGCATGCTCTTCCACGACCTCGCGGACGACGGCGGCGGCGCCTACTTCCAGCAGCTGGACTTCGTCCTGGACGGCGTGCCCGACCCAGGCCGGCTGTCCGCGGCCTGGCAGTGGGTCTCCGACCGGACCGAGGTGCTGCGCGCCCGGGTCCGCTGGCAGGACGTCCCCGAGCCGCTGCTGGTGGTGCACCGCCGGGCGGAGCTGCCGGTCACCGAACTGGACTGGCGCGAGGTCCCCGAGCCCGAGCGCGCCACGCGGCTGGCCGACCTGCTGGACCGCGACCGGGCCCGCGGCCTCGACCTCGACCGGGCCCCGCTCCAGCGGCTGGCGCTGATCCGGCTCGGTGAGGACCGGGTGCGGGTGCTGTGGTCCTTCCACCACCTGGTGCTGGACGGCTGGAGCCTGTTCCAGGTGCTCACGGACGTCTTCGCGGCCCACGCCGCCCTGGCCCGGTCCGGCCCGGAGGGAGGCGCACCGTTCGGCACCGTCCCGCCCGGCACCGTCCCCGACCGCCGCCCCTACCGTGACTACCTCGCCTGGCTGGCCGGGCGCGACAACGCCGAGGCGGAGCGGCACTGGCGCACCCGGCTGGCCGGGGTCACCGAGCCGACCCCGCTGCCCTACGACCGCGAGCCGCGCGGCAGCCACCGCGCCGAGTCCAGCCGGGCCCTGCCGTTCACCCTGCCCGCCGCCGCGACCCGGGCCCTGGAGGAGCTGGCCCGCGGCGCCGGCCTGACCCTGAACACCCTGGTCCAGGGCGCCTGGGCGATCCTGCTCGGCCGCGGCGCGCACCGCGGCGACGTGCTGTTCGGCACCACCTCCTCGGGCCGCCCGCCCGAGCTGCCCGAGGTGGAGTCGATGACCGGGCTGTTCATCACCACCCTGCCCACCCGGACCGCGGTGCCCGCCGACGGCACCCTGGTGGACTGGCTGCGCGGGCTCCAACGGGAGCAGAGCGAGGACCGCCGGCACGGCTTCCTGCCGCTCACCCGGCTCCGGGCGGCCACCGGACTCCCCGAGCAGGCCGCCCTGTTCGACAGCATCGTGGTCTTCGAGAACTACCCGGTCGACGACGGCGCGGCGGCCGCCCACGGCCTGCGGCTGCGCGAGCTGGACGGGATCGAGACCACCAACTACCCGCTCGCCCTGCTGGCCCACCCGGGGCCGGAGCTGTCCCTGCGGCTGTGCTACGACCCGCGGCTGTTCGACCCCGGCACAATCCGGCGCACCGCCCGGCAGCTCACCGCCCTGCTGACCGCGCTGCCCGAGGGCGCCGACCGCCCGCCCGCGCGGATCCCGCTGCTGTCCGCGGGGGAGCGCCGGAAGGTCCTGGTCGACTGGAACGCCACCGCGGTCGAGCGGCCGGAGCGGGACGTCGCCGAGCTGTTCGCCGAGCAGGTGCGGCGGTCGCCCGGGGCGGTCGCCCTGGAGGCGGGCGAGGAGCGCCTGAGCTACCGCGAACTCGACGCCCGCGCGGCCGCCCTGGCCGCCCGGCTGGCGGCGCTCGGGGTCGGCCCGGAGCGTGCGGTCGGGGTCCTGATGGATCGTTCCGTCGCCCTGGTCGTCGCCCAGCTGGCGCTGGTCCGCACCGGCGGGGTGTACGTCCCGCTGGACGGCCGGGCCCCGCGCGAGCGGCTGCACGGGATGCTCACCGCGGCCGGTGCGGACCTGCTGCTCACCGACGCCGACCGGGCCGGTACGGCCGCCGGACTGCGCCCGGACGAGCGGGTGCTGCTGGTCGACGGCGGCCCCGCGGGCCCGGAGCCGGAGCGCTTCGAGCCGGCACCCGTCCACCCCGACCACCTCCAGTACCTGATGTTCACCTCCGGCTCCACCGGCGCCCCCAAGGGCGTCGCCGTGCGCCGCCGGGACGTCGCCGCGCTCGCCCTGGACGGCGCCTTCGCCGGGCACGACCGGGTGCTGGTGCACTCCCCGCACGCCTTCGACGCCTCCACCTACGAGCTGTGGGTGCCGCTGCTGCGCGGCGGCACCGCCGTCCTGGCCCCGCCCGGGGACGTGGACGCCGCCGTGGTCCGCCGCGCCGTCACCGAGCAGGGCGTGCGCTGCCTGTTCCTGACCATCGGCCTGTTCCGGGTGCTCGCCCAGGAGGACCCGGGCTGCCTGCGCGGCGCCCGCGAGGTGTGGACCGGCGGCGAGGCGGTGCCGGGCGCCGTGGTGCGCCGGGTGCTGGAGGCCTGCCCCGGGCTCACCGTGGTCGACGTCTACGGTCCGACCGAGACCACCACCTTCGCCACCCGCCGGGCCTTCCGCACCGGCGACCCGCTGCCCGCCGTCCTGCCGATCGGCCGCCCGCTGGACAACACCCGGGCGTACGTCCTGGACGGCGCACTCCAGCCGCAACCCCCGGGCACCACAGGCGAGTTGTACCTGGCCGGGGCCGGCCTCGCCCGGGGCTACACCGGGCGGCCGGGGGAGACCGCCGCCCGCTACCTCGCCGACCCGTACGGCCCGCCCGGCGGCCGGATGTACCGCACCGGGGACACCGTGCGCTGGGGCGAGGACGGCGACCTGGAGTTCGTCGGCCGCGCGGACGACCAGATCAAGAT
>NZ_JBHJWG010000113.1:0-3756 GCF_042266305.1 Kitasatospora sp. NPDC056076 | reverse complement strand
GGCACCGGGACCAGACCGTGGGCCGGCTTCCGGGCGCCGGGGGCCTGGCCGCGGGGCGCCGCTCACCGGACGTCCCGCCTTCCCCACCCTCATAGAGTCCACCGGCACCCGAAAACGATTACCGCCCTCCTCTAATGTGACGGTATGCACACCGACCACCGTCCCTGGGACGTCCTGCTGATCGGCGGCGCCTCCGGTCTCGGCAAGAGCCGCGCCGCCGAGCGCCTGGCCGCCGAGCACGGCGCGTTCACGGTCGAGTTCGACGACGTCGTCGCCGCCCTGCAGGGCGGCCGCCACCACCCCCGCCACCCACCCCGCACTGCACCACTTCGCCCCCTACCGCGACCCCGAGCGGGAACTGGGCGCCGACCGCGTCCTGGAACTGCAGATCGCCACCGCCCACGCCCTGGACGAAGCCCTGCTCGGCGTCGTGCGCAACCGCCTGAGCGTGGACGTGCCGGCCGTCGTCGAGGGCGACTACCTCACCCCCGCGGCCGCCGTACAGGCTGCCGCCGAGGCCGCCGCCCTCGGCCGGCGCCTTCGCGCCGTCTTCCTCCACGAGGGCGACCCGCGGCGCATCGGCGCCAACTACGCCCACCGCGAACCCGACGCCGGACCCCAGGACGCCCGCGCCGACGTCAGCGCCCGCTACTCCCACTGGCTCGCCGACCGGGCCCGCGCCGCCGGCCTGCCGGTGGTCGAGTGCCGCCCCTACGACACCCTGCCCGCACGCCTGACCGCCGCCCTGGCCTGAACCCGCGGCAGCCTCCCCCTACTGGCCTCCGGCGGGGGCGTCCTCGATGTCCGAGATCAGCTTGGTGCTCAGGTCGCTCTGCACCGCCAGCCGGGTGTGCCCGGCGTCGGGGCCGGTGCCCCAGGTGAGCGTGACCGTGGTGAACAGGTGCCCGGCGCCCGAGTCGTGGTAGCGCACCTCCCAGGCCGTGGGCACGTCCTGGGCGCGCAGCACGCCGTCGGCGTGGTTGGCCTCCTCCCACGCCGCCAGGCGCTGACGGAAGTCCTCGGTGAGGTAGTGGGCGCGCAGGCCGTCCGACAGGTCGTCGGTGCCGTCGGAGACGGCGTCGATGTAGGCGCCGTAGAAGTCGGCCACCCGGTCGACCGCCGAGTCCGGGCTGCCGCCGCGCACCGCGTCCCCTGGCTGGGTCATGATGGTCCCCTCCGTTTCGTACGGGCCCGCGCGCCGTCGAGACGCCGCCCGGGCCGGTCGGGCCGGTCGGTCCGTCCACCGGTCCCAACGATCGCCGGGCGCCGGAGGTTTCGGGTACGAAGTCCCAACGGGCTTGACGGGCGAGCGGGTTGGACGGGAGACAGGCGATGCTGATCGTGGTGAGCGGCGGGCCGGGCAGCGGCAAGACGACGCTGGCGCACGCCCTGGCCCGGGCCGTCGGCTGCCCGGCGGTCGTCCGCGACGAGTTCAAGGAGGGCCTGCTGCACGCGGGCACCCGTACGCCCGAACCCGACCTGGCGGTGCGCGACGCGTTCTTCGACGTCCTGGGCGTACTGGTGGACGCCGGGATCAGCGTGGTCGCCGAGGCCGCCTACCAGGACCGCCTCTGGCGCACCGGCCTGGCCCCGCTCGCCACCCGCACCGACCTGCGCATCGTGCACTGCCGGGTGGCCCCCGCCCTGGCCCGGCGCCGCATCGCCGAACGCCTGGCCACCGGCGCCCACCGCGCCGCCCACGCCGATCACGCCCTGCTCGCCGCCCCGACCGGCCCGGGCAACCTGATCGACGACTTCACCCCACTGTCCCTCCCCGTACCCCACCTGCACGTGGACACCACCCACGGCTACCACCCACCACTCCCGGACATCACCGCCTTCACCCGCCCATGAGCGCCGGGCACTGGAGCCCCAAAGGGAGTCAAGGTCGTGACGCGCGCACAAGACCCTGATCTGGGAACGCACCCGCATCACGCAGCGGCTGCGGCACGCCCTGCTCGACTACTCCCCCGCCGCCTTGGAGGCGTCCGACGACCGCCACCGGGATCCAGCTCGGTCCCAGCGGGCCCACGCACTCGCCGCGTGACGCTACAGCTCGGGCAAGGGGTCAACGGGGGTGGGGGACTGCCGCTCTTCCAGCCAGTAGAGGTAGATCCGCAGGTCAGTTGCCAGATCACCGGCGATGTAGAGCTCGAAGTCGCGAACGGCGGCGGCTATGCCCTGGTCTGCCCGGGCATCGCCCTCATCCCACTTGCTCCGCTGATCGGACAGGTATTGCACGACCTGGCCGCGGTTACGCCACCACTCCCGGACCGTTTCCGGTGTCCATCGGGAGTCGCCGTCACAGCCGTACCCGAGGAACGGGTCGCTGCCTGCCGCCTCGACCAGCAGCGCGGTGTCCGCAGGCGTTCGGGGCTGGCGATAGAGGTACTCGCTGAGGTACTCGCCTCCGTAGAGGACGTGGGCGGGCGCCGAGAGCCGTCCCGTCCAGCAGGTGTCAGTCTCCCCGCCGTAGAAGGGCCCGGGGACGTTGAGCCACAGTCGGTCTTCCCAACGGCCCCGAAAGGCATCGCGGTCGTTGCCGAGGACGGCCACCGGGTCGAAGTAGAGCGTCATCCGCCGAGACTAGGGCATTCGTTCGAACCAAACGACGGGCCGCCGATGGGAAGGGGACTGCCTCGCCCCGGCTCCCGCAGCGCCGCTGTCACCACGCCCGCACCCAACAGCTCCCCCAGTGCCGGACGCAGCGTGCCGTCGGGCCAGGGTGGTGGCACTGCGCAAGCAGGCGGCCACGACGGTGGCGCCGGCCCGGTGGGTGGTCGCGTATGGCGGGCGATCCTGCTACGGGCAAACCGTTCTGACGATGGGTCAGTTCCGGCGCCAGGGCATGGTGAGCGCGGCGGTACGGTCGCTCCACCGTTCGGCCGTCCAGCCCTCGACGCCGTAGCGCGCGCCCCAGTTCGTGCCGTCCCAGTCGTGCCCGGGCGTCCACGGCGGGCGTGGCGGCTGCCATCCTCCGGGGGTGGGGGTGACCAGCAGTTCGTCCTGGAGGGCGTAGCCATCGGTGAGGACGGTGGTGACGAACTGGGCGAAGCCGCCTTCGTGGACGTCCAGTGCGCCGTCGAGGCCGCCGCAGTCGAAGACCGCCACCGGCCACCGGTCCGGGTCGGGGCCGGTGGTCAGCCAGCAGCAGTGGGCGTGGTTGCTGTTGACGGCCCAGGAGAGCAGGCCTCCCGGGTCGGGGAAGACCGGGGTGTGGTCCTGGTCCCAGAACTCGTCCTCGCCGTGGACGAGTTCGCGCAGCTCCCCGTCGCTCCAGGTGCGCCAGTCGGCGAAGCCGTCGGGTGTGCCGTCGGGGCGGGTGCGGACCGGGGCGGTGAGGCCCCACTCGCCGTTGAGGTTCACCGCCCCGTAGAGATCGATGAACGCCCGGTAGTCGGAGGGCAGTTGGACGCCGAGCTCGGCGGGGGCGAGTTCCCAGGGGACCTGTGCGGGGGTGTAGGCGGGCTCGCCCATGATCGCCCGCAGCCGCTCGAACGCCGCTCCTGCCATGGGTCCCGCCTCGTCATCCCGCATCCGCTGCCCCGACTGCCCAACTGCCCGGCCTGCCCGGCCTGCCCGGCCTGCCCGGACGGCTCGTACTGTAGGCGAACCGTCCGACAGCCGGACGAGCGGGGCGGGCGTCAGCGGGATGCGGCGTCCTGGCGCAGGCGCTTCTTGTCGGGCTTGCCGACGGAGGTGAGCGGGATGGCGTCGACCAGGTGGAGGGCTTCGGGGGCGTAGAGGCGGCCCTTG
>NZ_JBHJWG010000112.1:0-4208 GCF_042266305.1 Kitasatospora sp. NPDC056076 | reverse complement strand
CTGGTGCTCATCCCCCCATACCCCCCCCCCGGGGGCGGTACCGCAACCCCATCCCCAAACACGGGGCGGGGGGGGGTACACGGGGGGCCCCGCCCCGCCCCCCGGGGGGGGGCGGGGCCACCGGTGGTTCTGCCGCGCGGGGCTGACGGGCCCGGCGCGTCGCGGTGTTCCTCGTGGAGGATGCCAGTGCGCGCGGCGCCCGTGTTGTCCCTGCGTCTCCACTTCCTTGGCAATGCGTCTACGCGTCGCCGTCCCGCGCCCGCTCGGCCGGGGCCCGGTGGCGGTGCTCACGGGGCGAGAGCCCGTACGCGGCCCGGAAGGCGCGGCTGAAGTCGTCGGCCCGGGGGAAGCCCCAGCGGGCGGCGACGGCCTGGACCGCCAGGGTGCGCAGCGCCGGGTCGGCCAGGTCGCGCCGGGCCCGCTCCAGCCGCTGCCCGCGGATCCAGGCCGCCAGCGTCCGGCCGTCCCCGGTCTCCCCGGACTGCCGGGTGAAGACCCGGTGCAGGTGGCTGACGGAGACGTGGTGGGCGGCGGCGATCACCGCCGGCGACAGCTCGGGGTCCTGGAGGTTGCGCCGCACGAAGGCGCGCACCGCCTCCACCAGGGCGCGCTGGCGGGTGTCCTCCGGCACGGCCGCCTCGGCCTCCAGCTCCCCGGCGACCCAGGCGGCGACCAGGTCGACCGCGATGGTGCCCAGCCGGGCCGCCCCGGCCGGGTCCAGCGCCGCCGCCTGCCGGTCCAGCCCGACCAGGAAGTCCGACAGCAGCGCGCAGGTGCCCTCGCGCACCGAGAAGCCGCGCCCCAGCAGGTCGCGCAGCCGGTGCGGCGGCAGCGGCAGCAGCGCGGCCGGGAAGTCGATCCCCACGGCCTCGGTCCGCTGCTCCCGGCGGCCGCCGCCCCGGGCCCCGAGGGCCCGCACCTCGTAGGGGTGGGAGCTGTCCACCAGGTACAGGTCGCCCCGGCCGAAGGTGCGGGTGCGCTCCTTGGCGCCGCGGGTCAGCGACAGCCCGCCGTCGAGCGGCATCGTCAGGTGGTACACCCCGGGGTCCGTGCGCCGCACCATGGCGGCGGAGCGCCGGAAGCGCGTCGGCGGGAACGAGGACCGCAGCAGGGTCACCGGCCCCAGCTCCAGGCGCCGCATCTCCGCCCGGAAGTCGTCGGCGTGCTCGCTGGTCATCTCGCTGGCCCGGGTGCGCCCGATCAGCTCCCGCCAGCAGTCGAACCGCTCCCGCGCGGGCACGCCCTCGCCCCGGAACACGCTCCCCGTCACCGCGGCCACCTCGCCGCCCCCTTCCCGCTCCGCTTCCCGGCCCGGCCGCTGCCGGACCGTCGACCGTAACCGATCCCGGCCCGGCCGCCGGCCCGGACCCCCGTGCCTGCTCCCGTGCCCACCCCCGTACCCGGGCCCGGTCAGGGGGCCAGCAGTGCGCAGACGAAGTCCTCCTCGACCGCCCGCAGGTGCGCCAGCAGGTCCGGGGCGCCGCTCTGGTTGACCTGCGTGGTGACGGAGACGGTCAGGCTGCGCCGCCCGTCGGCGGTGCCCGCGCCGAGCTGGGTGTAGCCGGGGGTGTTGCCGGTGTGGCCGTACACCGTGCCGCAGCGGGTGGTGTACTCGAAGATCGCCAGTCCGGCGTGGTTGGTGCCGGGGCCGGCGGGTTCGGAGGCGCCGTCGACGAAGGTCCGCTGCTGTGCGCGGGTGGCGTCGCCGATCAGCGGGCCGCCCGCCCAGGCGGCGGCGAAGGCGTTGAAGTCGGCGGGGGTGGAGACCAGGCCGCCCGAGGCCCAGGAGCCGGAGGCGCCGTACTCGGTGCTGACGTCCTGCGGCGGGGCGGGCGGTTCGACGTCGTAGCCGTGCAGGTAGGGCCTCGGCAGCCGGTAGCCGGAGGGCAGGCTGGTGCGGGTGAGTCCGAGCGGGCGGTAGACCTCGGAGGCGAGCAGGTCCTCGTAGCGCTGCCCGGTGGCGGCCTCGGCCATCAGGGCGACGGCGATGTTGTCGGAGTTGGAGTACTGGTAGCGGGTGCCGGGGGTGAACTCCAGGGGCTTGTCGGCGACGAAGTCCAGCAGGCGGCGGGAGTCGAAGACGTGGTGGGGGTCGGCGTTCAGCAGGTCGCCGAAGGCCGGGGCCCTGCTGTAGTCGGGCAGCCCGCTGGTGTGGTTGAGCAGCTGGCGCAGCGTCACCGCGCCCCAGTCGGCGGGCAGCGCGGGCAGCCGGGCGGCGAGGGTGTCGTCGAGGCCGAGCAGTCCGCAGTCCACCAGCCGAAGGGCGACGGCGCCGCTGAACGCCTTGGCGGCGCTGGCCAGGCGCATGTGGTCCTCGGCGCGCGGCTCGCGGCGGGTGCCGACCTCGGCGGTGCCGGCCCGGATCACCCGCACCTGGTCGTCCTCGCGCAGGACGGCGATGGCGCCGGGCGGGCCGTCCGGGCGGTCCACCAGCTCCTGCAGCCGGGCCCGCAGCGCCCGGTCGCCGTCCTGGCGGCCGTCCTGGCGGCCCTCGGGCCCGCCGCCCGCGGCGGCGCCGACGGCGGGGGCCAGCGCGAGCGAGGCGGCCAGTGAGGCGGCCAGCGACGCGGTCAGCAGGGCGGTGACGGCGGGCCGTGGACGGCGGCGGGGGCGTGGTGACATGACGGATCCTCCGGAGAGCGGTGCGGGGGCCGGCGGCCGGGTGGCCGGGTGGTTCGGGGGCAAGGGATCACCGCCCGCGGACCCGGGGAAACGGCCGGACGCCCGCCGTGACCCGCCTGGTCGATCACCGCGCGGGGCCGACGCGGCACCCGGATCCGGGTCCGGGTCCGACGGCCCGGGGCCCGGAACCCCGGGCCCGGGGTGTCAGCCCTGGAACGGCCCCTCGTCCACGAAGGTGCGCAGCAGCCGGGCGAAGACCCGGGCGTCGTCCGCCGGCCAGGCGGCGAGGGAGTCCTCGATGCGGGCCGCCAGGCGTTGCCGGGTGGCCCGTACCGCGCCCTGCCCGCGGTCGGTGAGGACGAGCAGGGTCGCGCGCCGGTCGCCGGGGTCGGCCTCGCGGCGCAGCAGCCCGGCCTCCTCCAGCCGGTCGGCGCGGCGGGTCACGGTGGTGCGGTCCAGCCCGATCTCGCGGCCCAGGTCGGCGGCGCTGCACGCTCCGGTGCGGGCCAGGCCGCTGAGCACCGGGTAGGTGAGCTCGTCGACGGCTTCCCCCAGGCCGTCGGTCAGCTGGGCGTGCAGGCCGGTGCGGGTGCTGCGCCGCAGCAGCAGTCCCAGGGCCTCGGCGATCTCGTGTCCGGTCGGATTCGTCACCCCCTCAGATTAGCGTGCGTTGCGCACGCTTTTCCTGTACCGTCAGATGCGTGCCTGAGGCACGCATTTTCTCGTGACAAGTCATCGGAGGACCCCGTGCAGCACACCGACATCACCACCGCCCTCGCCGACCTGCTCCTCACCCCGGGCCTGGACCTCCACGAGGCCGTCGACCGGCACTTCGCCCCCGACTACCGCCAGCGCACCGACGGCCGCTGGGACGACCGCGGCGAGTTCCTGGCCCACATCGCCCACCTGCGCACGGTCGTGGCCGACGGCTCCGTCGAGGTCCACGAGGAGCTGGTCGACGGCCACCGCTACGCCGACCGCCACACCATGACCATCACCAAGACCGACGGCTCCACCGTCCGCATGGAGGTCTACCTCTTCGCCGAGTTCGCCCCCGACGGCCGCTTCCGCCGGATCGAGGAGACCACCCTCCTGCTGGAGGGCGCCGACCACGACCGCGACCTCGGCAGCGCCCGCTGACCGAGCACCCGCCGGACGCCGCGCCCGCTGACCACCGCGCCCGCCGGACGCCGCGCCCGCCCTACGGTTGTTCGCCCGCGCCCTCGGTGTCGATGTGCGGCAGCACCCGGTCCAGGAAGCGCGGCGTCCACCAGGCGGCCGGCCCCAGCAGCGTCATCACCGCCGGCACCAGCAGCAGCCGCACCACCGTGGCGTCCACCAGCACGCTGACCGCCAGGCCCAGCCCCATCATCTTGATCACCACGTTGTCGCTGACGATGAACGCGGCGAACACGCTCACCATGATCAGCGCGGCGCAGGTGATCACCCGCGCGGTGATCTCCAGCGCGTGCGCCACGGAGTCCTGGGGGGGGGCCGGGGGGGCCCCGGCCGCCGGGGGCGCCGGGGGGCCCCCGCGCGCTTTCCACGGGAGGGTTGCCGGGGGTGGGTTGCCACGGGAGGGTTTC
>NZ_JBHJWG010000111.1:1081-4232 GCF_042266305.1 Kitasatospora sp. NPDC056076 | reverse complement strand
GGTCGGCACGGTCGGTGCGGTCGGTGCGGTCGGCACGGGGACGGGACCGGGCCCCCGCCCGGCGGGCGGGGGCCGTCAGACCTGGGCGGTCCGACGCTCCGTCAGTGGGCGACGATCTGGAGGTTGGCGCTCTGGCCGGCGGTGCCGCCCACGTAGAAGGTGTGGCCGTCGGGGCCCAGCGCCAGGCCGGTGAGGCCGTCCTCGTCGAGGTCGCCGGCGCTGTCGGCGGGGACGGGGGCGCCGGTGGCGGTGTCGAGGGCGAGGACGGAGGTGCTGCTCGTACCGTAGTTGCTGTCGGCGAGGTAGAGCCGGGTGCCGTCGGCGCTGACCTGCGGGTTCTCCAGGGCGTCGCTGCCGGTGGCGGGGTGGAAGGTGGTGGTGACGGTGTCGGTGGCCGGGTCGATGACGGTGCTGGCGCCGCTGCCGAGTTCGGCGAGGCCGAACAGGCGCTTGCCGTCGGGGGTGAACGCCAGGTTGTAGTCCAGGTTCGTGGCGGTGCCCTGGACGGTGCCGGCCACGGTCGGCGCGGTGGCGGCCGCGGCCACGTGGACCACGCCCTGGCTGGTGCCGACGTACACGTCGCCGGTGCCCGGGCGGGCCGCGGGGGCGCCGACGTAGGGGGCCTGGACCTGGACGGACGCGGTGAAGGCCCGCTGCGCGGTGGCGAAGGCCAGGATCCGGCTCTGGCCGTTCTGCCGGTAGGCGGTCGCGCCGTTCTGGGAGACGTACAGGGTGGCACCGTCCGGGCTGAGGGCCAGTCCGGAGGTGGAGCCCGCGGTCCAGCCGGCGGGGCGCGGCTGGTCGGGCAGGGCGAGGGTGGCGAGCAGGGTCAGGGTGGCGGTGTCCACCACGCTGAGGCGCTGGCCGTCGAGGACGTACAGGCGCGAGCCGTCCGCGCTGAGGGCCGGGTGGGCGCTCCACTGGAGGGTGCCCAGGGCCAGGCGGGCGGTGACGGCGCCGGTCTGGGTGTCCACCGTCTTCACGGCGGAGGTGTTGTCGGCCTCGGTCACCACGACGTAGGCCTTGGCACCGTCGGGGCTGACCACCGGCACGACGCCCCGGGCGCCGACGGCGATGGTCGCCTCGGTGCCGGACAGCGGTGCGGCGGCGGTGGCCGCGGTGGCGGCGGTGCCGGTGAGGGCGAGCAGGGCCGTGGTGGCGGCCGCGGTGAGCGTGGCGGCGGTACGGCGGTGGGTCGTGCGGGACATCGGTTTCCCCCTCGTGGAACGTGCGGTGCCGTGCGGTGTGGTGGCGGGCCGTCAGCGCTGGATGACCTGCGGACCCGCGGTGCCGGGGGGCAGGCTAGCCGATGCGGATGAAGATCCGATCGACGTACGGGCGAGCGCACGGTGACCACTCGTCGGCCGCAGCTCGGCGGCCACGGCTCGTCGGCTACGGCTCGTCGGCTACGGCTCGTCAGGGGCGCTGCCGGTGGCGGTGCCCAGGTGCCAGGCCTCGATGTCGCGGTAGTGGATCGGGCCGGGGCCGCGGCCGGTGTTGCTGCCGACCAGGTGGAGGCGTTCGGCCCGCCAGGGGCGGCCGTGGAAGCCGGTGAGGCCGGCCGCGGCCAGCGGGACGCTGGTGGGGTCGTCGCGGCGGGCCCGGGCCAGGGTCAGGTGGGGGCGCAGCGGGCGGTCGTGGAAGTCGATGCCGCAGGTCCTGGCCAGGGTGCGGACGTCGGTGGCGAGTCGGTGCAGCGCTTCGAGGTCGCCGTCGATGTCGGCCCACAGGAGGCGGTCGTCGAAGTGGCCGCCGCCGTGCAGGCCCAGGCGCGGGGCGGGGTGCGCGGGGGCCAGGGCGGCCAGGGCGGTGCGCAGCGGCGGTACGGCGGTGGTGGGCAGTTCGCCGAGGAAGGCGAGGGTGATGTGCCAGTCCTCGATCCGGTTCCACCGCAGCCGCGGGTAGGCGGCGTAGGCGGGGCGGAGGGCGTGGGCCAGCTCGTCCTTGGCGTCGTCGGGTGGGGCCAGGGCCACGAAGACGCGCCGGGTCGAGGGTTCGGGGTGTTCGTCCACGGGGGATTTCTAGCACCCCGGCCGTCGGGTGGACCGGGGCGGGGACCAGGGGCGGGGCTCGGGGGCGGGGGTCAGCGGGCGGCCGGGGCGAGGTCGAGGACGACCAGCTTGTCCGTCCGGTAGCCGTCGAGGTCGGGGTTGTGCCAGGACTGGCCCGCGCGGATCCGGTGGAACCTGAACGTGGCGTTCGTCCCGTTGGCCGCGACGATGCAGCGCACCGGGCCCGGGTGGTCCGCTCCGGTGAGGAGGCGGCGGAACTCCAGGGCGAGGGCGATCCCGTGCAGCAGGAGGAGCCGTTGGCCGTCCTCGGAGATCTGCGGGGCGTCGTCGACGGTCCGGACCTCGACGGGGACGTGGTCCTCCAGGTGGAAGGAGCTGTCGGCGCACTCCCAGGCGGTGAGGTCGGTGAAGGCGGCGGGCGCGGCGCCGGCGTCGGCCGTCGAGTCGGCCCAGGTGAGGACGGCTCCGCGGCGGGTGATCCCGTCGGCGAGGCGGCCGCGCAGGCCGGGGGCGAGGCCGCCGGGCGGCGTCAGGGCGGCGGGGTGGTCGTGCACTCCGAGTGCCAGGGCGGCGGCGTCGTTCATCGTCAGCGACAGCATGTGGCCCATGGTCGCAGCAGTTGGAGCAGGGGGCTGGGGTCCCGGGCGGGGTGTCAGTCTCCTTGGGACCAGGCGGCGACGGGCAGTGAGAGGTAGACGCCGAAGTCGGTGAGCCCGGTCGCGGCGCGGATGTTCGCGTGGAGGGTGTCCACGCGTTCCTGGCGGTCGGCCGCGCGGCTGGCGAACCACTTCGACTTGACCTCGACCACCACCGCCAGGCCGCTGCGGTCCAGCGGGCCCAGCGGCCGGAAGCGCAGTTCGACGTCGCCGGGTCGCAGGTCCCCGTCGTACGGCTCCTCGGGGCACTCCACGGCCAGGGACACCAGGTGCGGCAGCACCGAGCCCAGCTCGCGCAGGGTGGACTCGGGCACGGTGGGCGCGTGGGTCACGTCGACGAGCGGCATGTCCGCCACCCTAGTCGGGGCCCGGCCAGGGCCGGTTTTTTAAAACCCCGAGCGGCCCCCGGGGGGCCCCCCCCCCCGGCGGCCGGGGGGTGGGGGCCCGCCGGGTGGCCCGGGGGGGGGGAGCGGGGGGCCCGGT
>NZ_JBHJWG010000111.1:0-1071 GCF_042266305.1 Kitasatospora sp. NPDC056076 | reverse complement strand
TTTCGCGAGTGGGGGGTCCTGGGGCGGGGGGGGGGGTGGGTCCCGGCCGCGGCGGGCCTTGCCCCCCACCCTTGGGGGGGCCGGCCCGGGGGGGGTGTTTCCCCCGGGGGCGCGGCGGGGGTACACACCGCCGCCAGGGCTACAGGGTCTTGCTCGCCAGCAGGTTCCCCTGGGCGTCGTACGCGGCGAGCCTGATGCCGGTGAGGGGCTGGGGCTGGCCCTTCTCGGAGCCGGTGGGCTTGAGGGCGGACGCCCAGGCGTAGCCGCTGGCGTAGCCCGGGGTGCCGGGGAGCGAGGCGACGGTGGCCCAGTGGGCCTGGCCGTCGAGTTCGACGGTCATCCGGGCGACCTGTCCGGGCCCGTGGTAGACGACGTTGTACAGGCCCTCCTGGTTCTGGGCGGGGTTGCGGTAGTACTGCATGGTGAGCTCGGTGGTGGCGCTCGCCGCCCAGGAGTAGCCGCCGCAGCCCGGGCCGCTGCCGTGGACGGAGGCGTCGTGGATGCAGATCTCCCGGTCCTTCAACGACATCCACCAGCCGGGGCGGTCCAGCGGCAGTTGCTGGCCGGGCTCGGCGACGACGGCCTCGGGGGCCGGTCCCGCCGGGAGCAGCGGGGCCTGCGCGGCCGGGGCCGCGGCCGGGGCGAGGGCCCTGCCGCCGTCCCGGGCGGACAGCACCGCGCCGGTGCCGACCGCCACCGCGAGCGCGGCCGCCACGGCCGACGCGCCCACCGCCATCCGCCGCCGCTGGCGGCGGGCGTGGATCCGTACGGGCTCGGCGGACCAGTGGGCCACCGTGAGCCGGGACGCCTCGTCGTGCAGGGCGCCGCGCACCATGTCCTCGGTGTCCATCAGCTGTTGTCTCCGTTCGTGCCGTCGGTCGTCGTAGCGCCGGCGCCCGCGTAGGGGGCCAGCGCCGGATGGGTGCGCAGTTTCGCCAGGCCGCGGCTGGCCTGGCTCTTCACGTTGCCCAGCGAGCAGCCGAGGATCTCGGCGACCTGCTGCTCGCTCATGTCCTCCCAGTAGCGCAGGACGACCACGGCCCGCTGGCGCTGGGGCAGTTGGGCCAGCGC
>NZ_JBHJWG010000110.1:0-4553 GCF_042266305.1 Kitasatospora sp. NPDC056076 | reverse complement strand
GCCCCGGGGATCTCCCCGGGGCCGCCTTCCGCGTTCCACCGTGCGCGTCACCGGCCGCTAGCGCGCGGCGCCGTCCGGGGTGACCGGATCCGGGCCCGCGTGGGCGTCGCCCTCCATCGGCACCTCCTGGCCGCTCGTCCGGTCCACCACCGTCCGCCCGGCCAGCGGCGAGCGCAGGTCGACGGAGACGGCCTGCCGCTTGGCCATTGCGGTGCAGACGTGCCCGGGCTGGACGGTCGGCGGGCCCGGCACGATCACCACGCCCACCTGGCCCGACTGCGACTCGTCCGCCTTCACCGCGTACGTGGTGCAGACCCCGCCGAAGAAGTAGACGGTCAGCTTGTTGCTGCCGTCCAGCCGGTAGCCGGTCGGCGGCCGGACGTTCGAGTTGGCCGGGCCGCCACCGGCCGGGTTGGGCTCACCGGGGGCGATCCCGTTGGGCGGGGGAGTGCCCGGCGTCGTGGGCCGCCCGGGTGCGGGCTCGGCCGGGGTCGGCGTCCCCTTGCCCGACGGGGCCCCCGCGGGCGCCGGCGCGGACGGCGAACCGGAGTCCGCCGGGGCCGTCGGGGAACCGCTCGGCGGGGCCGAGCTGCTCACGGAGGCCGTGGCGGTGCTCGCCGCCGAGTCCCCGGAGCCCTTGCCGCCGTCGTTGCAGCCGGCCAGGGTCACCACCGCCGCCAGCGCGGCCACCGCCAGGGCCACCGCCCGCCGACCGCGGCGGGGCATCGTCTCCAGATCCATCTGCGCATCCTCCCGAGGGCTCAGCGGCGCGGCCTCCTCGGCCGCACCGCGCGGATGTGACGTGCCCCGGTCGGATCCGGTTCCCCGGTCCTCACATGCCGTACTCGGCCATCCCGGCGACCAGCCGCTGCGCCCCGGACGGCACCCGGACACCGACGGACGCGGGGGCGGCGGGCTCCGGTCCGGCCGTCACCACCGGCCAGAACCGGCGCAGCCGCCGGGATGAGCGGACCAGCGCGTCGAGGCTCTCGGCGTCCGCGTCGGCTCGGCGGGCGCTCGGGGGGAAGGGGTCGGACATCATCGGGCATCGCTCCGATCAAGGGCCGTGGCCGCATCGCCACGGTCGTCGACGGGCCCCGCCCGATCGCGGCAGGGCTCCATGGGGCCGACCCTAGGCCCGGCCCGGTGGGCCCACCAGTGCTACCCGGAGGTAGTACACGTTGGGGGGTCCGGGGTGCCACCATGGCGGGGAAGGCGACCGGCAGCTTGCGGGACTCTTGCTGGCGTGCCGTGCCGGACGGGTACCGTGAGTGGGTTCATTCGCCCCCGCTGGCCCTGTTGCCATCCTGAGGAGACCCCCGTGCGTATCGCCGTCGCCGGCTCGATCGCCACCGACCACCTGATGACGTTCCCCGGTCGGTTCGCCGACCAGCTCGTCGCCGAGCAGCTGCACACCGTGTCGCTGTCCTTCCTGGTCGACGCCCTGGACATCCGCCGTGGTGGCGTCGCGCCGAACATCGCGTTCGGCATGGGCGTGCTCGGGCTCCGGCCGATCCTGGTCGGTGCCGCCGGCGCGGACTTCGCCGAGTACCGCAGCTGGCTGGAGCGCAACAACGTGGACTGCAACTCCGTCCACATCTCCGAGACCCGGCACACCGCCCGCTTCATGTGCACCACGGACGAGGACCACAACCAGATCGCCTCGTTCTACACCGGTGCCATGGCCGAGGCCCGCAACATCGAGCTCAAGCCGATCGCCGACCGCGTCGGCGGCCTCGACCTCGTCCTGGTCGGCGCCGACGACCCCCAGGGCATGGTCCGCCACACCCAGGAGTGCCGCACCCGCGGTTACGCCTTCGCCGCCGACCCCTCCCAGCAGCTGGCCCGCCTGGACGGCGAGGACATCCGCGAGCTGGTGGACGGCGCCTCGTACCTCTTCACCAACGAGTACGAGGCCGCGCTGATCGAGACCAAGACCGGCTGGGACGCCGAGGAGCTGCTCACCCGCGTCGGCACCCGGGTCACCACCCTGGGCAGCAAGGGCGTCCGGATCGAGCGCAAGGGCGAGGCCCCGATCGTGGTCGGCTGCCCGGCCGAGGAGGCCAAGGTCGACCCGACCGGCGTCGGCGACGCCTTCCGGGCCGGCTTCCTGTCCGGGCTGTCCTGGGGCCTCGACCTGGAGCGCGCCGCCCAGCTCGGCTGCATGCTCGCCACCCTGGTGATCGAGACCGTCGGCACCCAGGAGTACGACCTGCGTCCGGCCGCCTTCCTGAAGCGGATCGAGGACGCCTACGGGGCCGAGGCCGCCGCGGAGATCCGCACCCACCTGGTCTAGCGGACGGGCCCTGGTGGTCCGCCCCTCAGGAGCGGCGCACCACCAGGTAGGCCGAGCCCCGGTCGCCGCCGTAGTTGGCGGCCGGGGCCTCCCCGGCGTACTCCTGACCGCGCATCCCGCACCAGGCCGGGACGTCCAGCCGGGCCGCCTCGTCGTCCGCCAGCACGGCGACGGTGCCGCCCACCGGCACCTCGCCGATCCGCTTCGCCAGCTCGATCACCGGCAGCGGGCACCGCTTGCCGAGCGCGTCGATCACGAGCAGTGGCCCGGCGTCGCCCGCCGGCGCCGGCAGGTCCAGCCCGAGCGGGGCGCGGACCCCGGCGACCACCTCCGGCAGCACGCGGAGGAAGCGCTCCACGTCGGCCTCGGCCGTCCCGTACGGCAGCGAGACCCGGACGTTGCCCTCGGTGAGCACGCCCATGGCGGCCAGCACGTGGCTCGGCGTCAGGGTGGAGGAGGTGCAGGAGGAGCCGGAGGAGACCGCGAAGCCCGCCCGGTCCAGCTCGGTCAGCAGCACCTCGCCGTCCACGTACAGGCAGGAGAAGGTGACGAGGTGCGGCAGCCGCCGCACCGGGTCGCCGACCACCTCGACCTCGGGCACCAGCTGCGGCACCCGGCCGCGGATCCGCTCCACCAGGGCGTGCAGCCGGGCGTTCTCCCGCTCGGCCTCCGCCCGGACGGCGCGCAGCGAGGCGGCCGCGGCCACGATCGCCGGGACGTTGACGTAGCCGGGCACCCGCCCGCCCTCGCGCTCGTCGGCCGGCAGCGGCGAGGCGTACCGGACGCCCTTGCGCACGGCGAGGACGCCGACCCCGGGCGGTCCGCCCCACTTGTGGGCGCTCGCGGTCAGCAGCGACCAGCCCGCCGGGACGTCCATCCGTCCGGCGCTCTGTGCGGCGTCGACCAGCAGCGGAACCCCGGCCGCGGCGCACAGTTCGGCCACCTCGCCGACCGGCTGGACGGTGCCCACCTCGTGGTTGGCGCTCTGCAGCGCGGCCAGCGCGGTGTCGGTCCGCAGCAGGGCGCCGAAGGCCCGCAGGTCCACCCGCCCGGTGCGGTCCACCGGGGCCACCGAGACCTCGCCGCCGCCCGCCTCGTGGCGTTCGCCGACGTGCAGCACGCTGGAGTGCTCCACCGCGGAGTGCACCAGGTGCCCGCCGCGCCTGCGGTTCCCGGCCAGGGCGCCCAGCAGCCCGAGTTGGACGGCCTGCGTCCCGCTCGCGGTGAAGGAGATCTCGTCGGGCCGCGCGCCCAGGACGGCGGCGACCGTCTCGCGGGCGGCGTCCAGCAGCATCCGGGCCTGCCGGCCGGAGCGGTACAGCCGGGCCGGATCGGCCCAGCCCTCGTCCAGGGCGGCGGTCAGGGCCTGCCGCGCGACGGGGTGCAGAGGGGCCGTCGAGGCCACGTCGAAGTACACGGGGCCATTGAACCTCAGCGACGGTGCAGAGGGCCGTGCGGGACGGAGGCCGAGCACCCCGGCTTCCCCGACGTGGCCTGAATCGAGCGATGCAGGGGAGGAGTGGACCACTGGCTGGAAAACGGAATTGACGGAGCGTCGGTTCGTGCTGGTACGGTCGTCGCGGTTCAAGGGGGTGGGCCGGTTGCGTCTGCGGCGAGGGCTGCCTCCTTATCGAGAGACCTCGGAAAGGAAAGCTCGACGTGATTGCCCAGTTCTCGAAGGGAAAGCGGATCGGCCTCGTGGCCGCGATATCCGCCCTCTTTATGCTTGCCTTCACCCAGCCGGCCTCGGCGGCCGGGCCCAAGGACGCCTATCTGAACAAGAACAGCGGCTACTGTCTGGAGATCGGCGGGTGGCGTACCGACGCAGGCGCCCCGGCGGACCAGTGGCCCTGTGGTGATGCCCAGACCAATCAGGGCTGGTACTTCGACCAGAACAATTACCCGAACGGTTTCTGGCTGAAGAACAAGAACAGCGGTATGTGCCTGGAAGTGGCCGACTGGAGCACGCAGGCCGGTGCCCAGATCCGTCAGTGGCCCTGCGGCACCAACCAGGCCAACCAGCAGTGGGTTGTCGGTAACACCGATGGTCGCTGGATTGAGCTGAGGAACAAGAACAGCGGTATGTGCATGGAGGTCGGGGACTGGAGCAAGGCCTGGGGCGCGCCGGTGAGGCAGTGGCCGTGCGGCAACATGCAGGCGAACCTATCTGAACAAGAACAGCGGCTACTGTCTGGAGATCGGCGGGTGGCGTACCGACGCAGGCGCCCCGGCGGACCAGTGGCCCTGTGGTGATGCC
>NZ_JBHJWG010000109.1:0-4590 GCF_042266305.1 Kitasatospora sp. NPDC056076 | reverse complement strand
CCCATTTCCCCCCGTTTTCTTGGTGTTTTAAAATACCCACCGGGGGTCCCCGTTTTCATTCGCCCGCCCGCGCGGGGGCCCGTCCGACGGACGGGCCCCCGCGCGCGTTCAGGCCGGGACGGCTCCCGGCAGCCGGTCGAGCACGATGCCGAAGTGCTCGCGGTACGCGGACAGCGCGGCGGCGTCGGTGAGTTCCTCCTCGGCGCGGGTGCCGTCCGGGGCGGTGCGGACCAGCCGGGTGCCGTTGAGGGTGGTGCGGCCGCCGTCCGCGGCGAGCATCGAGCAGGTGGTCCCCCGGGCGAACGGGGACTTCGGCGAGGTCGCGTGCCACCAGCAGGTCGGGGTGAAGTCGGACAGCGGGTGCGGGTGCCGGCCGACCCGGTACTGCGGCACCCCGTCCAGCAGGACGTCCAGGTCGCCGTCGTCGCCGTACGGCCGCAGCAGCGCCGTACCGTGCGGGTCGCTCTGGGCCCCGCGCCCGTCCAGCCGCACCGGGTGCCGGGTGAACCGGCCGAACCCCACGTCGACCAACCAGGGTTCGTCCAGGTCGACCCGCAGCGCCAGGTGGTCGAACGGCGGCCCGGGCCGCTCCCCGTCGAACACCCGGGCCGCCAGCAGGCTCACCCGGTACCCCAGCGACGTCAGCAACTCGGCGAAGGCGCCGTTGAGTTCGTAGCAGAAGCCACCGCGCCGCCGGTCCACGACCTTCGCCACCAGCGCCGCCGGGTCCAGCACGATCGGCTCGCGGAGGTGGACGCTCAGGTTCTCGAACGGGACGGCCCGCAGATGGGCCTCCTGCAAGCGCGCCAGACCCGCCGCCGACGGCTCCCCGGGATCCGGCACCCCGATCCGCTCCAGATAGGCCGTCCGCGCGGCCGGGACCATTCCCTCGTACGCATCTTCATGATCCACCCGCCCATTCTCCACCCGGGCGGCAGGGGTGCGGCATCGGTCCTTCGGCCTAGGACGCGCCCCGGGAGGCACCGTGGGAGGCGCCACGGAAGACACCACCGCCCCGGAGCGGGGGATCGGCGGATCCGACTCCCCGCTCCGGGGCGGTGGCGTGCGTCAGGGGCCCCGGAGGGCTGCGGTCAGACGGACTCGACCTCGCCGGACTTGGCGATCTTGATGACGGCCGAGGTGCGGCCGCTCTGCGAGCCGAGGCCCTCGATCTTCTTCACCAGGTCCATGCCCTCGACGACCTCGCCGAAGACGACGTGCTTGCCGTCCAGCCAGTCGGTGACGATGGTGGTGATGAAGAACTGCGAGCCGTTGGTGTTGCGGCCGGCGTTGGCCATCGACAGCAGGCCCGGGCGGGTGTGCTTGATCTTGAAGTTCTCGTCCTCGAACTTCTCGCCGTAGATGCTCTTGCCGCCGGTGCCGTTGTGGTTGGTGAAGTCACCACCCTGCAGCATGAAGGCGGGGATCACGCGGTGGAAGCCGGAGCCCTCGTAGCCGAAGCCGTTCTGGCCGGTGGCCAGCTCACGGAAGTTGCGCGCGGTCTTCGGGACGACGTCGTCGTACAGCTTGAAGACGATGCGGCCCGCCGGCTCGTCGTTGATGGTGATGTCGAAGAAAACGTTGGAACCCATGCAGGGATCATGGCACGAGCGGCCGCGCGTCGCGCGCCACCCCCGTAGGGGGCGAGGTCACGGCGGCGTGTTATCCCGCTCGTCCCGCTCGCCGGCCGGCGTCGGGCGGCCGCCGGTGGGGCTCAGGCCTTGAGCTTGCGCCAGACCGTCTCCAGGGCGGCGATGTCCGCCGGGTCCAGCCGGTCGGTGAACACCGGGGCCAGGGCGGCCCGCCGGGTGGCGTCCGCCTCGGCGAAGAGCGCGCGGCCCCGCTCGGTCAGCTCGATCCGCACCGAGCGCGCGTCCGAGGCCGAGGGCGTCCGGGCCACCAGCCCGCGCCCGGCCAGGGCGTCGACCACCCGGGAGACCTGGCTGCGGCTCAGCATGGTCTTGGCACCGAGGTCGGAGGCCGCCACCGGCTCCCGCTGCCCGGCCAGCCAGAGCATCACCTCGAACCAGGACAGCGGCAGGCCGTGCACCCGGGCGAGCTCCCGGTCCACCCGGGCGGCCAGCGTGGTGCCGGCCCAGACCAGGCCGTAGAAGGCGTGGTCCTGCTCCGACAGGGGGCCCAGGGAGAGATCGGCGCGGTCCATGCCGTTCATCGTACCGAGGTTGCGTGCGTGTGCACACAGTACCGGGCGTCCACGGGCGCCCCACGGGCCGCGACCGCAACGGCCGGCCAGTAGCATCGGCCTCCAACCAGCCTGAGGGGGGCGGAACATGAACCGGATCGGGGTCTACCTGGCACATCCGCGGCCGGGCAGCTTCAACCACGCGCTGTACCAGGCCGTGGTGGACGAACTGCGCGGACGCGGCTGCGAGGTGCGGGCGCACGACCTGTACGCCGACGGGTTCGCACCGCTGCTCACCGCCGGGGAGACCGGCACGGTCGACGACGCCGGGACCGCCACCGACCCGCAACTCGCCGCGCACCGCGCCGAGGTGGCCACCCTGGACGCCCTGGTGCTGATCCACCCCAACTGGTGGGGCATGCCGCCCGCGGTCCTGGCGGGCTGGGTGCAGCGGGTCCTGGCCCCCGGCGTCGCCTACAAGCTCGGCACCGCCGACGGCGAACCCGCCGGACTGCTGCGCGCCGGGCGGGCCCTGGTGCTGAACACCTCGGACACCCCCGAGGCCCGGGAGCGCGAGGAGTTCGGCGACCCGCTGGAACGGATCTGGGCGGCCTGCGTACTGCCGTACGTCGGCGTCACCGACGTCCGGCGGACGGTGTTCCGCACCGTCACCGGCGCCCCCGCCGCCGAGCGCGCCGAGTGGCTGCGGCAGGCCCGGGAGCAGGCGGCCGCACTGCTCGACTGAGCAGGCCCGCACGGTGCGGGGCGGGACAGGGCGGCTACAGCTCCACCTCCGCCACGTCCTGGTCGCCGCTCAGCTCGCCGGTGGGCCGGAAGCCCAGCCGGGCGTAGAACCCGGCCGGGCCGTCCGGGCCCGGGTGGTAGGTGACCGTCGCCCGGGTGCCGCCGCGGCGGCGGATCTCCGCGCAGACCTGCTCGACCGCGAACCGGCCGTAGCCGCCGCCCTGCTGCCCGGCGTCGACCAGCAGGCGCCACAGGCCGGAACGGGGGCGGTCGTCCGGCCGCTCGGGGTGGAAGCGGATGTCGAAGAAGGCCATCACGAAGCCGACCGGCCGGCCGCCGTCCAGGATCAGCCGGGGCCAGGCCGTGTCCCCGTGCACGTACGCCTCGGCCAGCGACTTCGCCACCGGGGCGACCAGGCCCTCCTGGTCGGGCCGGACCCGCAGGGCGAGGGCGGCGTCGATGTTCTCGGGGGTGAGCCGGGCGAGGCCGAGCGTGTCGGTCGTGGTGCGCATGGCGGGCAGCCTAGGCAGCCGGGCTGCCGGCCGTCGCCCTGATTCCCCCCGCGAGCGGGGTCAGCTGCCGGCCGGGAAGTCCGTGCCGCGGCCGACCGCCGCCCAGGCCTCGGCCTCCTGGCGGGCACCTTCCAGGTTGCCGAGGACGGCGTCCACCGCGTCGGTGCCGAGCGCCAGCCGCAGCGGGGTCCGCTCGGCGGCCAGCGCGGCCAGGATCGCCGCGGCGGCCTTCGCCGGGTCCCCCGGCTGCTTGCCGTCGGAGTCCGGCAGGCCGGTGCGGACCGGGCCGACCAGCGGCTCGTAGGCCTCGATCGGGGCGGAGTGGGCCAGCGCGCCGCCGCCCGCGAAGCCGGTCCGGAACGACCCCGGCTCGACGACCAGCACCTTGATCCCGAAGCCGGCCACCTCCTGGGCCAGCGCCTCGGAGAGCCCCTCCAGGGCGAACTTGGTGGCGGAGTAGGCGCCGACGCCGGGGAAGGAGAAGCGGCCGCCCATGCTGCTCATCTGCACCACGGCGCCGGTGCCCCGGGCCCGCATGTGCGGCAGTACGGCCCGGGCGAGCGCGGCCGGGCCGAAGAAGTGCAGCTCCATGAGGTCGCGCAGCTCGGCGTCGGTGGTCTCCTCGACGGCGCCGATCACGCCGCGCCCGGCGTTGTTGACCAGGACGTCGATCCGGCCGTGCCGCTGCACGGTCTCGGCGACCACGGCGAGGATCTGCTCCTGGTCGGTGACGTCCAGCCGCACCGGGACCAGCCGGCCCGGGTGGGCGGCGGCCGGTTCGGCCAGCGCCTCGGGGCGGCGGGCCGCCGCGACCACGGTGTCGCCGGCCGCCAGGGCGGCCTCGGCGATGGCCTGGCCGAAGCCGGAGTTGGCGCCGGTGATCAGCCAGACCTTGCCGTCGGTGCGCTGCTCGGGGGTGCTGCTCATGATCCGTGGACTCCCGCAATGATCGTTCTCGGCAAACGAGTTGACGATCATTTATGACATCCGGCAGCCCGCTCGTCCAGGAAGGTTCGATGCCGGACGAACAGCCGGACGACCGACGGCCCCCGACCGCACGGCGGCGGTCGGGGGCCGTCTCGAAGGTCCGGGCGACTACGGCAGGTTGCGGGCCATCACGATCCGCTGGACCTGGTTGGTGCCCTCGTAGATCTGGGTGATCTTCGCGTCCCGCATCATCCGCTCCACCGG
>NZ_JBHJWG010000108.1:0-4611 GCF_042266305.1 Kitasatospora sp. NPDC056076 | reverse complement strand
GCCTCCTGGCAACGGGCTATGGATCCCGCGAACACCGTTGAGGTGTCGAGGAGTTCGGCTCCCATGCCGATCCACTGCGAGCCCTGCCCGGGGAAGACGAACACCGGACGCTCGTAGCTGCCGCTGCCGATGGGAGCGGTGCCGTCGGCGACGGCGGCGAGTCCGCTCAACAACTCCGCGCGGTCCTCCCCGATCACCACCGCCCGCTGCTCGAACACGGTCCGGCCCGACACCAGGGCAGCGGCCACCGCGGCCGGTTCCCACTCCGGGTGAGCCTCGACCGCCGCCCGCAGCCGCTGGGCCTGGGCGCGCAGGGCCCGTTCGTCCCGGGCGGACAGCACCCACGGCACGACCGCCGGGGCGGGCGTCGTGGGCGTCGGCTCCTCGGCGGCGGGCGCCTCTTCCAGGATGACGTGCGCGTTGGTCCCGCTGATTCCGAACGAGGACACGGCGGCTCGTCGGGTCCGCTCCCCGGCCGGCCATTCCCGTGCCTCGGTGAGCAGTTCGACGGCACCGGCGGACCAGTCGACGTGCGGGGTGGGCTCGTCGACGTGCAGGGTGCGCGGCAGCACGCCGTTGCGCATCGCCAGCACCATCTTGATCACGCCGCCGACCCCGGCGGCCGCCTGGGTGTGCCCGATGTTGGACTTCAACGAGCCCAGCAGCAGCGGCCGTTCGGCCGGCCGCTGCTGTCCGTAGGTGGCGAGCAGGGCCTGCGCCTCGATCGGGTCGCCCAGTCGGGTGCCGGTGCCGTGCGCCTCGACCGCGTCCACGTCGGCCGCGGCCAGCCGGGCGTCCGCGAGGGCGGCCCGGATCACCCGCTGCTGCGACGGCCCGTTGGGCGCGGAGAGCCCGTTGGAGGCGCCGTCCTGGTTGACGGCGGAGCCGCGGATCACGGCGAGGACCGGGTGCCCGTTGCGCTGGGCGTCGGAGAGCCGTTCCAGCAGGAGGACGCCGACGCCCTCGCCCCAGCCGGTGCCGTCGGCGGCGGCTGCGAAGGCCTTGCAGCGCCCGTCGGGGGAGAGGCCGCGCTGGCGGCTGAACTCGACGAACATGCCGGGGGCGGCCATGACCGCCGCGCCGCCGGCGAGGGCGGTCGAGCACTCGCCCCTGCGCAGCGACTGGCAGGCCAGGTGGAGCGCGACCAGCGAGGAGGAGCACGCGGTGTCCACCGTGATCGCCGGGCCCTCCAGGCCGAACACGTACGACAGCCGGCCGGACAGGACGCTCACGGTGGTGCCGGTCAGGACGTGCCCTTCGACGAGGTCGCTCGCCTCGTGCATGCGGGCCCCGTAGTCCTGGGTCATCGCGCCGACGTACACACCGGTCCGGCTGCCGCGCAGGGACTCCGGCGCGATGCCGGCCCGCTCGAACGCCTCCCAGGAGCTCTCCAGCAGCAGCCGCTGCTGCGGGTCCATCGCCAGCGCCTCGCGCGGGCTGATCCCGAAGAAGGCGGCGTCGAACCGGTCGGCGTCGTGCAGGAAGCCGCCCTGACGGGTGTACGTGTGGCCGCTGCGGGACGGGTCGGGGTCGTACAGCGAGTCCAGCTCCCAGCCCCGGTTGTCGGGGAACGAGGAGACGGCGTCGCGGCCGTCCGCCACGAGCCGCCAGAGCTGTTCGGGGCTGCGGACCTCACCGGGGAAGCGGCAGGCCATCGCGACGATCGCGATCGGCTCCTGCTCGCCGGCCGCGTCGTGGCCGACGACCGGCGGCTGTCCGTCGGCGGTCGCCTCCGCCTCCGGGGCGTCGTCCTCTCCGGTGAGCCGGGCGAGCAGGTGGCGGTTCAGGGCCTTCGGCGTCGGGTGGTCGAAGAGCAGGGTGAGGGGCAGGGCCAGACCGGTCGCCGCCATGAGCCGGTTGCGCAGCTCGACGGCCATGGCGGAGTCGAACCCGAGGTCCCGGAGCGGCCGGTCCTCGGGGGTGGCGGCCGCCGCGTGGCCGCACAGCGCGGTGATCTCGGCGCGGACGAGGTCACGGACCCAGTCCTGTGGTGCGGTGCGGGCCCGGTCGGTGGTCGCGTCGACGGCGCCCGCGCGGGCGGTGTCCGGTCGTGCGGTGTCCGGGCGGGCGGCGCGGAACGGGTACGTCGGCAGCGGGACCCGCTGTGCGCCGGATCCGCCGAGGGCGGCCGCCCAGTCCGGTGCGGCCCCTCGGACGTGCAGTTCGGCCATCGAGCTGAGGAACCGGTCCGCCCCGCCCTGGTCGCGGCGCAGGGTGCCGACGACGACGGCGCCGCCCGTCAGGCCCTCGTCGTCCAGGGTCTCCTGGAGGCCGCCGAGGAGGCCGGGGTGGGGGCTCACCTCCAGGAAGAGCCGGTGCCCGTGGGCCAGCAGCGCGCGGGTGGCGTCCTCGAAGCGGATCTCGCTGGTGATGTTCCGCAGCCAGTACGCGGCGTCCAGGGCCGCGGTGTCCAGGAGCCCGCCGGTCGAGGAGGAGTAGAACGGTACGGCGGAGCTGCGCGGGCGGATCGCGGCGAGGCCGTCGAGGATGCCGTCGCGGTCGAGGCCGAGTGCGGGGGAGTGTGCGGCGAGTCCGTTGCTCAGACGTCGTGCCCGCACCCCCTCGGCTGCCAGTTCGGCCAGCAGCTCGTCCACGGCCCCCCGGTCACCGGAGAACAGCGTGGATCGCGGGCCGTTGGTCCCGGCGACGACGAGTCGGCCCTGCCACCGGGCGAGCCGCGGCGCCAGCTGTTCGCGGGGCAGCAGGACGGAGGCCAGATCGCCCTGTCCGGCTGCGGCGGCCTGCGACCGGCTCCACAGCGCCACGACCTGGGCGGCCTCCTCCAGGGTGAGCGCACCGGCGACGTGGGCGGCCGCGATCTCACCCAGGCTGGCGCCCACCACGGCAGCCGGTGCCACGCCGGCGGCGCGCCACAGCGCCGCGAGCGAGACCATCACGGCGAACAGGACGGGCTGGACGACGTCCACCGCCACCGGGGCGGGGGCGCCGGGGGCCTCGCGCAGCACGTCGGCCAGCGACCACGGGACGTACGGTGCGAGGGCGTCCTCACAGGCCTTCATGTGGTCCCGGAAGAGCTCCGAGGACTCCAGCAGGTCGAGGGCCATGCCCCGCCACTGCGTGCCCTGGCCCGGGAAGACGAAGACGACTCCGCGCCCGGTGTCCGCCGTCCCGCGGACGAGTGACGGCGCGAACCCGCCCTCGGCGACGGCCCGCAGTCCGTGCAGGGCGTCCACGCGGTTCTCGGCGACCAGGACGGCGCGCTGCTCGAACGCCGTCCTGGTGATGGACAGCGAGTGGCCGACGTCGGCGAGCCGGAGGCCCGGGTCGGCCGCCAGCCGCTCGCGGAGCGCCTGCGCCTGGGCCCGCAGGGCGGCGTCGCTGCGGGCGGAGAGGACCAGGGGTGTGCGCTCCGTGACGAGGAGCGGCCGGGCGGCGGGCCGTGCCCCGGGGGCTGCCGGGGGATCGGCCGGTACGGCGCCGAGCAGTTCGAGGACACCCGGGCCGGACGCGGGTCGGCCGCAGGCGACCACACCCAGGACCCGGACGTCGTCGCGTCGCGCGTCGGGCAGCCGCCGGAGCACGGCGAGGACCGTGCCGCCGTCGCCGGCGAGGGCGAGGTCGCACTCCCCGCGGCGCAGCGCCTCCGCGGCGAGCGCGACGGCGGCCTGCACCGGTGCTTCCGACGGTCCGGGAGCGGCCTGCGGGCCGTGGAGGCCCAGTACGGCGGCAAGGCGCTCCGACGAGTGTTCCGCCGATCGGTCCGGCGACGACGGTGCGAGGAAGACACCGGTTCGGCTTCCGCGCAGCGAGGCGGGGAGGATCCCGGCGTCCTCCAGCGCGCTCCAGGCGAGCTCCGACAACCTCCAGTCCGCGGGGCCGAGTTCGGCGGCCAGGGCGGCCGGAAGCCCGAAGAACGCGGGGCCGCCGTCAGGGCCGTCGTAGCCCTGCCGGTCGCTGTCGGCTCCGGGCGTCGGGCCGGACAGCCCGACGACGGCGACCGGGTCGTGCTCACAACTCGTCTGCGGCACTGGCTACTCGGCTTTCCTCGTGGTCCTGATGTGCTCGCCGGTCCGGCGGAGCGGACGGCTACTGCGCGTGCCGCGTGCGTGCGGTCGCTGTCCACCCAGCGGCTCGGGCGAGAGGGCTGCCGACGCCTCATCTCGATCCAGTGGCTCGGTTGACCGAGAGCCTGCCAGGATGATCTTGGCAGTGACTTGGAGTCGACTTGGAGTCCACTTGGAGGAGTCTTGGAGTGCGGGCGGAACCCGGGTCGCGAGCGCGAGTTGCCTGCAAGGCAAGAGGAATTGCATGAGCATGTCATCGAAGTGGCGAAAAAGCGGGCCCGGTGGCGACGGCTGTGTCAGCCGTCGCCACCGGGCCGTTGTCGGGGGCCTATCGTCGCGGTGTGCTCATGCGCAGCCCGCGACGGGGTCGCCGCGCAGGATCGAGCCGAACAGCTCCTGCAACTCGGCGCCCGGGTCCACGCCGTACTCGTCCGCCAGGGTCCGTCGGGTCCGGTGGTACGCGTCGATCGCGTCGGCCCGCCGACCGGACCGGTACAGGGCCTTCATCAGCAGCCAGCTGAACCGCTCCCGGGTCGGGAATCGCGAGGTGAGCGCCGGAAGTTCGGCGGCGACCACCGAGTAGTCC
>NZ_JBHJWG010000107.1:0-5017 GCF_042266305.1 Kitasatospora sp. NPDC056076 | reverse complement strand
AAAAAACCTTGCTGTCCTACACCCCCCCCGCGGGGGTGGCCTTTTTCTCCCGTTTTGTGGGGGGGGCCCCCCCCCCGCGGGCCCCCCCCCCCCACCGCCACTCCCCGCGGCGGGCTCACCGGGCAAATCGCCTGTTTCGGGATCTAAGCACATGAATCCGGTGATTTTGCCGACGCGCCGCCGACATGCCCGGACGGCCCGCGCGAACGCCCTAAACAAGGACTCCCGTTCCTCTTCCCTTCGGGAGTCCTCGATGACGATCGCCCCCAGCAAGCTCTCCGACCCCGCCGTCCGCGCCTTCGTGACCGCGGTCAACGCCGGCGACCGCGACGCCTTCCTGGCCACGCTCACCCCCGGCGCGACCATGTCCGACGACGGCTCCGACCGCGACCTGGCCGACTGGACCGAGCGCGAGATCTTCTCCTCGCGCGGCCGGATGGACGTCCAGACCGAGTCCGGCCACGGCCACGCCCTGGTCGCCAACTTCACCAACGACACCTGGGGCGAGATGCGCACCGCCTGGCGCTTCACCGTCGACGGCGGGAAGATCAGCCGCTTCGAGACCGGCCAGGCGTAGGGATCGGCAGGGCTCAGGACAGCCCCAGGCACCCCCGCACCGCGCGGATCAGGTTGCGCGAGCGCACGTCCCCGGTGACGCCCGGCTGCATCCCGTTGGTGACGTACCCGAAGCCGAGCCCGAGCTCAGGGTCGGCGAAGCCCAGCGAGCCGCCCCGGCCCGGGTGGCCGAAGCTCGCCGGGGAGGCCATCGGCGCGGTCGGGCCGTGCCGCCAGAAGCCCAGGCCGAAGGTCGAGTTGACGATCAGCACCCGGTCCGGGCCGTTCACCACCGGCCCGACCGCACGGGCCAGCACCTCCGGGCCGAACAGCGGGGGCAGCAGCGCGCCGGAGCCGTCCGGGCGGTCGGCCGCGCCGATCAGCGCCGCGTAGAACCGGGCCACCGAACGGGCCGTGCCGATGCCGTTCGCGCCGGGGATCTCGGCGGCCTGCACCACCGGGTCGTTCATGTCCACCCCGGGCAGCACCGAGGCGAAGGCCCGGGCGGTCAGCGAGGCCGGGTCCTGGTAGGCGTCCCGGACGGACTGCTTGGGCCGCAGCCGCAGCCCGCTCGGGCCGGTCCGGGCCGCCTCCGGGGCGGGCAGGTCGACCAGCTTGCCGACCCGGGGCGCGGCACCGGCCGGCAGCCCGATCCACAGGTCCAGCCCGAACGGCCGGGCGATCTCCTCGGCGAAGTACTGGCCGACGGTCCGGCCGCCCGCCCGCCGCACCACCTCGCCGACCAGCCAGCCGAAGGTGTACGGGTGGTAGCCGTGCGCCGTCCCGGGCTCCCAGGCGGGCTCCTGCGCGGCCACCGCGTCGACGGCGCGCTCCCAGGTCAGCACGTCGTCCAGGCTCAGCGGCACGTCCAGCGCCGGCACCCCGGCCTGGTGCGACAGCAGCCAGCGCACCGGCACCGCGCCCTTGCCGGCCGCCTTGAACTCCGGCCAGTACGAGGACACCGGCGCGTCCAGGTCGAGCAGGCCCCGCTCGGCCAGCAGCAGCGCGGTGGCCGCGGTCAGCCCCTTGGTCACCGAGCGCAGCACCTGGGCGGTGTCCGCCGTCCACGGCACCGCGGGCGCGGGCCGGCCGCCGACCTCGGGCCGGGCGTCGCCGCCCCACAGATCGACCACCTTGCGGCCGCGCAGGTACAGCGCGAAGGCCGCGCCCAGCTCGCCGCACTCGGCGAAGTTCCGCGCGAAGGCCTCCCGTACCGGCTCGAACCCCTCGGCCGTCTCGCCCCAGATCTCCACCACCGCGCGCCGTCCTCAGCCCGTTCGTCGACGTTCGAATTCCTCGGTCCCGCGTTCGAAGCGGGCCCGGAAACCCTAACCTGTCGTTCATGACCAACCCTGCCGAAGAGCTGCTGGACATCGTCGACGAGAACGACCGGGTGATCGGGACGGCGCTGCGGGGGGAGGTGTACCGCCAGGGGCTGACCCACCGCTGCGTCTTCATCATGGTCCGCGACCCGGCCGGGCGAATCTTCGTCCACCGCCGCACCGACACCAAGCTGTTCTCCCCCGGCGCGTACGACATGTGGGTCGGCGGCGTGGTCGGCTCCGGCGAGAGCTACGCCGACGCGGCCGTGCGGGAGGCCGAGGAGGAGCTCGGCGTCCGGGGCATCGCCCCGCGTCCGCTCTTCAAGTTCCTGTTCCGGGAGCCCGACGGCGGCAAGCTCTCCTGGTGGTGCGACATGTACGAGGCGGAGTGGGACGGCCCGGTCTCCCCGCAGGAGTCCGAGGTCGCCTGGCACGCCTGGCTCACCCCGGCCGAGCTCGCCGAACGCCTCGCCCGCGACACCTTCGTCGTCGACGGCCTGGAGGCCTACCGCCGCTACCTGGAGCTCAAGGCCGGGTAGCCCGCCGGCCGGGCCGGCGAGCGCGGGACAGGCCGCATGGGCCCGCGGACGGCCGCCGGATAGGCTGCGCGCATGGCCTCCCGTACGCCGTCGCCGACGGCCGACCGCGCAGCACGGACCGCCGCCGCCCCCGACCGGGGGGCCGCGGGCGAGCGGCCGCGCCGGCGGCTGAGCGTGGACGAGCGGCGGGAACAGCTGATCGCCGTGGCCCTGGAGCTGTTCAGCCGGCGCCCGCCGGAGGAGGTGTCGATCGACGACATCGCCGCCGCCGCGGGCGCCTCCCGGCCGCTGGTGTACCACTACTTCCCGGGCAAGCAGGCGCTGTACGAGGCCTCGCTGCGACGCGCCGGGCGGGAGCTCTCGGCGCGTTTCGAGGAGCCGATGGAGGGGCCGCTGTCGGAGCGGCTGTTCCGGGTGATGGGCCGCTACCTGGACTTCGTGCAGAGCCACGGGCCCGGCTTCGCCGCGCTGCTGCGCGGCGGCTCGGTGGCGGCCAGCCCCGGCACCTCGGCGGTGATCGACGAGGTCCGCCGGGCGGCGCACGACCAGATCCTCGCCCACCTGGCCGTCCCGGCGCCGAGCCCCGGGCTGCGGCTGACCGTCCGGGCCTGGATCGCCAACGCGGAGATCACCTCGCTGGAGTGGCTGGCCGAGCGGTCCGTGCCGCTGGAGGAGCTGCAGCTGCACCTGGTCCAGGAGTTCGTCGCCTCGCTCACCCTCACCGCCGCCCGGGAGCCCGCGCTGGCCGCCGAGCTGGCCTCCTTCTTCGCCGACGAGCGGCCCGAGGGGCCGTCCGGGCGGCTGGTCCAGGACCTCGTCGGGCTGTTCGCCGTCCCCGGCATCCTCGACGCGCTCACCGCACTGGCCGCTCCGACGGCCGGTTCGGCACCCGTCCCGGCGCCCGCCCCGACGGCCGCGGCGCCCGTGGACGAACCGTCCGCGCAGGCCACGGAAGGGTCCGCCGACGCCTCCCCGGCGTGATCATCGGGTGATCCTGCGGTTCGGTGCCGACGGTGGGCTCTGATAGGAATGGGCGGGGACCTGACGACCCGCCGCCCAGGCGGTTCCGGTCCCACCCGAACCACCGATCGCAGACGGAGCAGAGCGGGGGGCTCACCAGTTGACCCAGGACGTCCAGTTCAGTGCGGAGGCCAACCCCTTCGCGGCAGCCGAGCAGGTCAGCGCGACCCTCGGCACGCTCACCGACGCCCTCTTCGACGAGCACACCTCGCGCCACCCGGCCGCTGCGCTCAGCACCCCGAAGCCGGCCGAACACCCCGCCGCCGAGGCCCTGTTCGGCCTGCCGCTGGCACCCAACGGCCCGGTGCACGAGGCCCTCGACCGGCTCGGCACGGTGCTCACCGCCGGAACGGCCCGGCCCGGCACCGGCGCCCGGGTCGCCGACCGGGTGACGACCGCACTGCACCACCGCTACGGCGGCGGCGCGGTGCGCGGCGCCATCGCCGACCGGGGCACCACCTCGGCCGCGCTGTTCCAGCTGCCGGTCACCGGCGAGTTCGCCGACGCCAAGCTGCGCCCGCCGTTCGCCCCGGCCCTGGCCGCGCTGGCGGCCGGTCAGCAGACCCGGCAGCCGGTCGAACTGGCCACCGGCGCGGGCGCCGAGGTCCGACTGGTCGTCCCGCCGGGCTTCCACCCGCTGACCTCCCCCGGCGGGCCCGCCGGGGTCACCGCCCGGGCCGTGCCCGCCGCCCCGGCGGACACCGCCGACGGCACCGACGGCACCGACGGCACCGACGGCACCGACCGGGCCACCCTCGCAGCGGCCGCCGAACTCACCGGGCACCTGGCCGAGGTCGCCGAGGAGCTGTTCAGCGCCACCGGGCCGGAACCGCGCCGCGACTTCGCGGTGATCACCGCGACCCTGACCGACCTGCTCCACGACGCGGGCGTCCGCTACGCGGGCGTGTGCGCGCTGGAGGTGGACGGGCGCGCCTCCGAGGCCACCCTGGTCGTCTCGCTCGCCCGGCACCCGCTGCCGATCACCGAGCTCGCCACCGAACTGGCCACCGTACGGCGGCACGCCGAGGTCTGGACGGTGCTGCTGCCCGCCGGGCCGGCCGCCGTCCTGGTCGAGGGCCGGACCGTGCCGGTGCCCGGGGCGCTGGCCGCCGACGGGCAGCGCCGCTGGGTGGTCACCTCGGCCGTCCAGGCCTTCGTACCGCTGCCGGACCGCGGGACGGTGCTGTGCGCCCAGCTGTCCACGGCCCGGCCGGAGGACTGGGAGCTGTACACCGAGGCGTTCGCGGAGCTGTTGAAGAGCATCCAGTTCGGCTGGGACGGCGAGTCGCTCCGGACCCCGGCCGCGCCCGCGCCGGAGGCCCCGCCCGTCGCTCCGCCCGTCCCGGTGCCCCCGCCCGCCGCCCCGGCGGCGGACCAGGAGGAGAAGCCGGTACACCTGCGCGGCACCCCGGTGCGCATCCCGCCCGCCGACTTCAACCCCTTCGCCCCGGTCGCGGAGGAGCCCGCGGCGACCGCCCCCGCGGCGGACGCGGCGGCTCCGGCCCCGCGCAAGGGCACCCCGGTGATGATCCCGCCGCCGGACTTCGACCCCTTCGGCATCTCCGGCACCACCCCCACCAC
>NZ_JBHJWG010000106.1:0-5161 GCF_042266305.1 Kitasatospora sp. NPDC056076 | reverse complement strand
CTCCGTACGCGAACTCGGCCAGACCGTCGTCATGGTCACCCACGACCCCGTCGCCGCCGCCTACGCCGACCGCGTCGTCTTCCTCGCCGACGGCAGGATCGTCGACGAACTCCACAACCCCACCGCCGACACCGTCCTGGACCGCATGCGCCGCTTCGACGCCAAGGGCCGCACCAGCTGAGCCCGTTCGCACGTCCGAGCCCACCTGCCCCCGAGTACCCCCAGGACTGACGCTCCCCCATGTTCCGCACCGCACTGCGCAACGTACTGGCCCACAAGGGCCGCCTGCTGATGACGATGCTCGCCGTCATGCTCGGCACCGCCTTCGTCGCCGGCACGCTCATCTTCACCGACACCATGGGCCAGGCCCTCCGGAGCCAGAACTCCAAGAGCTACGCCGACATCGCCGTCACGGTCAGCGACGACGCGGCCGTCAGCAACGGCTACGACGTCGGCGCGATCGCCGCCGACACCCCCAACCTCACCGAGGAGACCCGGAAGAAGGTCGCCGCCCTGCCCGGCACCGCCGAGGCCCGCGGCGTCGTCAGCGGCTTCGCCGGCATCGCGGACAAGAAGGGCGCGCTGATCGGCAACGGCTTCTCCACCACCGGCACCAACTACGTGCCGGGCGCCGACGGCACCGACCCGCGCTACCCGCTGGTCGAGGGCCGCGGCCCCAAGGACGCCACCGAGATCGCGTTGGACACCAAGACCGCCGAGAAGGGCGGCTACAAGGTCGGCGACACCGTCCGGGTCGCCGTCAACGGTCCGGTGATGCAGCTCAAGCTCACCGGCACCCTGCACACCAACGACCCGCGGGTGATCGCCGGCGGCTCGCTGGCCGCCTTCGACACCGCCACCGCCCAGTCGCTCTACCTGAGCCCCGGCCGCTTCGCGGAGCTGGACGTCAAGGCCAAGCCGGGCACCGACGACGCCGCCCTGCTCACCGCCGTCAAGCAGGTGCTCCCCCAGGCCGACAACATCGAGGCCAAGACCGGCCGCGAACTGGCCGCCGAGCAGGACAAGATGATCGGCAAGCTCACCAAGGTCCTGAACACCTTCTTCCTGGGCTTCGCCGGCATCGCGCTGTTCGTCGGCGTCTTCATCATCGCCAACACCTTCTCCATGCTGGTCGCCCAGCGCACCCGGGAACTGGCGCTGCTGCGCGCCGTCGGCGCCACGCGTCGGCAGATCACCCGCTCGGTGAAGATCGAGGCCGTCCTGGTCGGCCTCACCGCCTCGGTCGGCGGCCTGCTGGCCGGCATCGGCATCGCCCTCGGCATCAAGGCGCTGCTCAACGGCCCGATGGACGCCAACCTGCCGGACGGCCCGCTGCTGGTCGCCCCGCTCACCGTCCTGACCTCGCTCGCGACCGGCGTGCTGGTCACCCTGGTGGCCGCCTGGCTGCCCGCCCGCCGGGCCTCCCGGATCGCACCCGTGGCGGCGATGAGCGCCACCGAGCAGCCCGCCACCCAGAAGAGCCTGGTGGTCCGCAACACCATCGGGCTGCTGTTCTCGGTCGCCGGACTGGGCTCGCTGGCCGCCGGCGTCAGCGGCAAGGAGGTCAAGCTGGTCGGCCTCGGCGCGGCCGCGCTGCTGCTCGGCGTGTTCGTGCTGACCCCGCTGCTGTCCCGACCGCTGATCGCGCTGCTCGCCCCCGTGCTGCGCGCCGTCTACGGCACCCCGGGCAAGCTCGCCCAGGAGAACGCCGTCCGCAACCCGCGCCGCACCGCGGCCACCGCCTCGGCGCTGACCATCGGCGTCACCCTGATCACCTCCCTGACCGTGATCGGCGCCTCGGTGAACAAGGCCGTGGACAACTCCGCGGACAGCGACATCAAGGCCGACTACACCGTCGCCATGCAGAACGGCTCGAAGCTCTCCGACGACGTCGCCGCCCAGGTCGCCAGGACGCCCGGCGTCAGCGTGATGAGCACCGAGCGCGGGCTCCCCGTCACCGTCGGCCAGGCCAAGGGCCAGGGCCAGGGCGAGCAGGACGGGAACCAGGAGTGGCTGACCGCGGTCGACGCGGCCACCATCGACCAGCTCGCCACCGTCAAGATCAAGGAGGGCTCCGCGGACGCCCTCAAGCAGGGCAAGCTGCTGGTCAGTTCCGGCCGCAGCGAGCGCGCCGGCTACAAGCTCGGCGACACCCTCGCCGTCACCTACCCGGACGGCACCAAGGGCGCGCTCACCGTCGGCGGCGTCCTGGAGGCCAACACCGCGCTGGCCAGCCTGATCGCGCCCGAGGCCGTGGTCGGCCCGCACGCCAAGCCGGGCTCCGGCCTGGACAAGATCCTCGTCAAGGGCACGAACGGCGCGACCGAGCAGCTCAAGCAGTCGCTCCGGGACGCCACCGGCGGCAACCCGCTGATCGCCGTCAAGGGCGACAAGGACATCAAGTCGGAGAGCAGGAAGACCGTCGACAGCATCCTGAACCTGATGTACGGGCTGCTCGGCATGTCCGTGGTGATCGCCGTCCTCGGCGTCGTCAACACCATGGCGATGTCGGTGTTCGAGCGCCGCCGGGAGATCGGCATGCTGCGGGCGATCGGCCTGGACCGGCTCGGCATCCGCCGGATGGTCCGGCTGGAGTCCCTGCTGATCGCGCTGTTCGGCGGCCTGGTCGGGGTCGGCCTGGGCATCCTGTCCGCCTGGGCGGTCGTCCGCACGATGGCCGGTGACCTCAAGGGCATCAGCACCGTGGTGCCGCCGCTGCAGATCGGCGGCTTCCTGCTCGCGGCCGCCGTGATCGGCCTGCTGGCCGCGCTCTGGCCGGCCTACCGGGCGGCGAAGCTGGACATCCTGGACGCGATCAAGAGCCAGTAGCCCCACCCCGCCACCCACGGAGCCCCGGACGGTCACAACCGTCCGGGGCTCCGGCCTTGCTCCTCGCGCCTGCCCGGGTGCCCGCCCCTTGTCTCTACGTCGCATCCGTACGTCGCGTCCGTACGTCGCGTCCTCGCAGCTCGCCCCCTGCGTCTCGTGCCGGGGACCGGCATCGCGGGGCGGGGTGGGGGTGTGACTCCGAACCCGGAGCACGGGGCACGGGACACCGCTCCGGAACGACAGCGCCCCGCCCGGCGGGGTGCCGGGCGGGGCGGTGCGGTGAGTTCTGCGGTGCGGCGTGCGCTCAACGGCCGGGGGTCAGGCGGCCGGCTTGGCCGTGACGGGCTTCGCCCGGTTCCCGAACAGGTTGAAGAACACGGCCAGCGTGGGCACCAGGTACGCCAGCCAGACGACCAGCTGGAGCACCGTCGGGTCCGGCTGGAAGTTGAACACGCCCTTGAGCAGGGTGCCGTACCAGCTGTCCTTGGGGATGGTGCTGGAGATGTCGAAGGCCGTGGCGTGCAGGCCGGGCAGCCAGCCGGCCTCCTGGAGGTCGTGGACGCCGTAGGCGAGGACGCCGGCCGCGACCACGACCAGCATCGCGCCGGTCCAGGTGAAGAACTTGGCCAGGTTGATCTTCAACGCGCCGCGGTAGAACAGCCAGCCGAGGACCACCGAGGTGAGCAGGCCGAGCGCGGCGCCGACCAGCGGGTTCCAGCCGTCGTCGGTGGCCTGCACCGCGGACCAGATGAACAGCGCGGTCTCCAGGCCCTCGCGGCCCACCGCCAGGAAGGAGGTGACCACCAGCGCCGTGGTGCCCATCGCGATCGCCGCGTCCAACTTGCCGTGCAGCTCGGTCTTGAGGTGCCGGGCGGTGCGCCGCATCCAGAACACCATCCAGGTCACCAGCCCGACCGAGATGATCGACAGCGAGCCGCCGAGCGCCTCCTGGGCCTCGAAGGTGAGCTGCGAGGAACCGAACTGGAGGACCGCGCCGAAGACCATGGAGAGCACCACGGCCGCGGTGACGCCGAGCCACACCGGCGGCAGCTTGTCCCGGCGGTCGGTCTTGACCAGGTACGCGATCAGGATGCAGACGACCAGGCTGGCTTCGAGGCCTTCGCGCAGGCCGATCAGGTAGTTGCCGAACACGGCTGACTCCTAGAGGTGTTGGAGGTGGGAAGGCTCAGCCGAAGAGGGCCTGACCCCACCACTCCCCCGGCTTGCGGACACCCGCCGGGCAGGCGAAGTGGGCGGAGCCGACGTGCTGGATGTACTCGTTGAGCTTGTCCGTGGCCGCGAGCCGCTGCTGGAGCGGGACGAAGGCCTTGCGGGTGTCGCGCTGGTAGGCGAGGAAGAACAGGCCGGCGTCCAGGCGGCCGAGGCCGTCGGTGCCGTCGGTGAAGGAGAAGCCGCGGCGCAGGATCATCAGGCCGTTGTTGGCGTCCGGGTGGGCCAGGGCGACGTGGGAGGTCGCGGGCATCGCCTTGAGGTCGGGGGCGTCGTGCTCCTTGGCCTTGCCGTACGGGGCGCCCTCGCCCTTGGTGCGGCCGAAGGTGTCCTCCTGGTCCTTGAGCGGGGCGCGGTCCCAGGTCTCGATGTGCATCCGGATCCGCCGGGCGACCAGGTAGGAGCCGCCGGTCATCCACTCCGGGCCGTCGCCGGGGGCGGCCCAGACGTGCTCGGCGAGGTTGGCGCCGTCGCTGCCCGCGATGTTGTGGGTGCCGTCCTTGAACCCCATGAGGTTGCGCGGGGTCTGCTGGTCCGGGGTGGTCGAGGAGGTCTTGCCGAAGCCGAGCTGGGACCAGCGGATGTTGACGGTGCCCATGCCGATCCGGGCCAGGTTGCGGATCGCGTGCACCGCGACCTGCGGGTCGTCGGCGCAGGCCTGGACGCACAGGTCGCCGCCGCTGCGCAGCGGGTCGAGCTTGTCGCCCTTGAAGGTGGGCAGCTCGATCAGGGCCTCGGGGCGCTGGGCCTTGAGGCCGAAGCGGTCGACGCCGTCCTTCTCGAACAGGCCGGGGCCGAAGCCGATGGTGAGGGTGAGCCGGGAGGCGGGCAGGCCGAGGGCCTCGCCGGTGTCGTCCGGCGGGGCCTCGGCGGAGGCCGGGACGGCGCCGGTGCCGACCTCGCGGCCGCCGGTCATCGCGGCGGCCGCCTTGGTCCACTCCTTGAGCAGCTTGACCAGGGACTCCCGGGTGGCCTTCTCGGAGACGTCGAAGGCCGCGAAGTGCAGCCGGTCCTGGACGGGGGTGGCGATGCCCGCCTGGTGGTCGCCGTAGAACGGGACCTCCGCGGCGACCGTCGCAGGGGCCGACGGGACGGGGTCGTG
>NZ_JBHJWG010000105.1:0-5201 GCF_042266305.1 Kitasatospora sp. NPDC056076 | reverse complement strand
AAGCTAAGCCTCACAGCGCCGATGGTACTGCAGGGGGGACCCTGTGGGAGAGTAGGACGCCGCCGAACAATCATTCAGAGAAGGCCCACCCGGGTTACCGGGTGGGCCTTTTCGCATTTCCGGGACAACCGGCGGAAAGCGGACGGGGCTGCCCCGGGAGACCCTCGACCGACCCCCGCCGAGTGGCTGCTCCTCCGTCAATATGCCGCTAAAACCGCATGATCAGTGGACTGATCAGCGGAATACCGCCGCCCACGCCGTAGTCTCGAAGGCAGGGGGAACAGGTGTCCGGGGGTGGCTCCCGGGCAGAGCCGGATCAAGAATGGTGCTCATGGGACGAGGCAGGCTGCGCATCTACCTCGGGGCGGCCCCCGGGGTCGGCAAGACGTACGCCATGCTCGCCGAGGCACACCGGCGGCAGGAGCGTGGCACGGACGTCGTGGTGGCGTTCGTGGAGGACCACGGCCGGCGACGGACCGCGGACCTGGTGGCCGGGCTGGAGGTCGTGCTCCGGCAGCAGGTGGTGCACCGGGGCGCCCGGTTCTCCGAGATGGACCTGGACGCCGTGCTGGCCCGCCGCCCGGAGGTGGCGCTGGTGGACGAGCTGGCCCACACCAACGTGCCCGGCTGCCGCAACGAGAAGCGCTGGCAGGACGTCGAGGAGCTGCTCGCGGCCGGGATCGACGTGATCTCCACCGTGAACGTCCAGCACCTGGAGTCGCTCGGCGACGCCGTCGAGGGCATCACCGGGGTGCGCCAGCGCGAGACCGTCCCGGACGAGGTGGTCCGCCGGGCGGACCAGATCGAGCTGGTGGACATGTCCCCGCAGGCGCTGCGGCGGCGGCTGGCGCACGGCAACGTGTACATGCCGGAGAAGATCGACGCCGCGCTCGCCAACTACTTCCGGCCGGGCAACCTGACCGCGCTGCGCGAGCTGGCGCTGCTGTGGACCGCGGACCGGGTCGACGAGTACCTGCAGAAGTACCGCGCCGAGCAGGGGATCGTCGGCACCTGGCAGGCCCGGGAGCGGATCGTGGTCGGCCTGACCGGCGGTCCCGAAGGGGCGACGCTGATCCGCCGGGCCGCCCGGATCGCGGCCCGGGTCTCCGGCGGCGAGCTGCTGGCCGTCCACATCTCCCGGTCCGACGGGCTGGCCGGCACCGGCTCCCCGCAGACGCTGATCGAGCAGCGCGCGCTGGTGGAGAGCCTCGGCGGCTCCTTCCACAACGTGCTCGGCGACGACCCGGCCGGGGGGCTGCTGGACTTCGCCCGGGGGGTGAACGCCACCCAGATCGTGCTGGGCACCAGCCGCCGCCCCGGCTGGCAGTACCTGTACGGGCCCGGCGTCGGCACCCTGGTCACCCAGAAGGCCGGGGACATCGACGTCCACATGGTCACCCACGAGCACGCCGGGCACGGGCGGCGCAACAAGATACCCGTGCGGCGGGTCACCGACCTGGGCCGGACCAGGACCGTCGCCGGCTGGCTGGTCGGGCTGGTCGGCCCGCCGGTGCTGGCGCTGGTGCTGACCACCATCGGCGGGCTGGGCCTGTCCACCGACATGCTGCTGTTCCTGTCGCTGACGGTGTGCGCGGCGCTGGTCGGCGGGCTGCTGCCGTCCATCGGCTCGGCGCTGGTCGGCTCCTCGGTGCTGAACTTCTACTTCACCCCGCCGCTGCACACCTTCTCGATCAACGAGCCGCAGAACATCATGGCGGTGGCGATATTCACCATCGTCGGCTGCTCGGTCGCCTCCGTGGTGGACCTGGCGGCCCGGCGCACCCACCAGGCGGCCCGCGCCCAGGCCGAGGCGCAGACGCTCAGCGCGCTGGCCGGCACGGTGCTGCGCGGCGCCCCCAACGGGGACGGCGTGCTGACCGCGCTGATGGAGCAGGTCCGGGAGACCTTCGGGCAGGAGAGCGCCGCGCTGCTGGAGCGCCCGGAGCCGACCGGCGGCTGGGTGCCGGTCGCCACCGCCGGGCCGCGCCCGCCCGGGCGCCCCGAGGAGGCCGACGTGGACGTCCCGGTCGGGGAGAGCCTGGCCCTGGTGCTGCGCGGCCGGGTGCTGCCCGGGACCGACCGCCGCCTGCTGGGCGCGTTCGCCGCCCAGGCCGCCGTGGTGCTGGAGCGCCGCCGGCTGGCCAGGGAGGCCGCCGCGGCCCGCCGCGAGGCCGAGGGCAACCGGATCCGCACCGCCCTGCTGGCCGCCGTCTCGCACGACCTGCGCACCCCGCTGGCGGGCATCAAGGCCTCGGTGACCTCGCTGCGCTCGGCCGACGTGCAGTGGGACCCGGAGGACGAGGCCGAACTGCTGGCCGGCATCGAGGCCGGGGCCGACCGCCTCGACCACCTGATCAACAACCTGCTGGACATGAGCCGGCTCCAGACCGGCACCGTCACCCCGCTGATCCAGGAGACCGACCTGGACGAGGTGGTGCCCTACGCGCTCGGCGGCGTCCCGCCGGAGTCGGTGCGCCTGGACGTGCCGGAGACGCTGCCGATGATCCGTGCCGACGGCGGACTGCTGGAGCGCTCGCTGGCCAACCTGGTCGAGAACGCCGTCAAGTACAGCCCGGAGGGCGTCAAGGTGCTGGTCAAGGCCGACGCCCTGCAACCGCCGGGCCGGCCGGGCCGGGTCGAGCTGCGGATCGTGGACCGCGGACCGGGCGTCCCCGAGGACGCCAAGGAGCGGATCTTCGCCCCCTTCCAGCGCTACGGGGACGCGCCGCGCGGCGCCGGGGTCGGCCTCGGCCTCGCGGTGGCGCGCGGGTTCGTCGAGGCCATGGACGGTACCGTCACCGCCGAGGACACCCCCGGCGGCGGCCTCACCATGGTCGTCAGCCTGCCCGCCGTGGAACGGCCGCCGGAGCGGTCCGGCCCGGACACGCCGGGCGGCGAGGGCCACGACCCGCTCTCCGAACTGATCACCTGAGACCCGGCGGAACCACGCCGCACGCACAGCCGAGACAACAGTCCGTAAGATCCGACAGCCCGAAAGGCGGAGTCCGTAAATGACCCGGGTCCTCGTCGTGGACGACGAACCGCAGATCGTCCGCGCACTGGTGATCAACCTCAAGGCCCGCAAGTACGAGGTCGACGCGGCCCATGACGGGGCGAGCGCGCTGGAACTCGCCGCCGCCCGCCATCCCGACGTCGTCGTCCTCGACCTGGGCCTGCCCGACATGGACGGCGTCGAGGTGATCCGCGGCCTGCGCGGCTGGACCCGGGTGCCGATCATCGTGCTGTCGGCCCGGCACGCCTCCGACGAGAAGGTCGAGGCCCTGGACGCCGGCGCCGACGACTACGTGACCAAGCCCTTCGGGATGGACGAACTGCTCGCCCGGATGCGGGCCGCCGTGCGCCGGGCCGAGCCGGTCGCCGGGGAGGACGACTCGCTGGTCGTCACCGAGAGCTTCACCGTCGACCTCGCCGCCAAGAAGGTCAACCGGGACGGCACCGACGTACGCCTCACGCCCACCGAATGGCACCTCCTGGAGGTCCTGGTCCGCAACGCCGGGCGGCTGGTCAGCCAGACCCAGCTGCTCCAGGAGGTGTGGGGCCCGGCCTACCGCACCGAGACCAACTACCTGCGGGTCTACCTCGCCCAGCTGCGCCGCAAGCTGGAACGCGACCCTTCGCACCCGCGCCACTTCATCACCGAACCGGGCATGGGCTACCGCTTCGAGAGCTGACCGGCGGCTCCCCGGCGGCCCCTCGGCAGCCTCCCGGCGGGGACGACGCCTGCCGCCGGGGGCACCGAAACCGGTACCCTGCCGACATGAGTGGTGACAACAGCAGTGGCCAGCCGCCGGGGCGGTTCCGCCGCATGCTCAGTCGGCTGACCACCTCGGCCGAGGAACTGGACGCCGAGGACCTGCGCCAGGAGATCGCCGCCGAGTCCGGCTGCACGCCGATCGCCGGCTGCGCCGACCGGCAGCTGGTCACCGTCGCGGGCACGCTGCGCACGGTGACGCTCCGCCCGCGGGCCGGGGTGCCGGCCCTGGAGGCCGAGCTCTTCGACGGCACCGAGGCGCTGGAGGTCGTCTGGCTGGGGCGTCGCTCGATCGCGGGCATAGAACCGGGCCGTCGGCTCGTCGCCAGCGGCCGGATCAGTCACGCACGCGGGCGCCGCGTGCTGTTCAACCCCCGCTACGAACTGCGTCCGGTCGGACACGGGAGCGAATGAGCGTGAGCAACCACCCCGGCGGAGACGCCACTGCCCGGATCGACCTGGACGCCGCCGACGTGGCGGCCTGGCAGGACGCCGCCGCCGCCGAGGCCGCGGACGGACTGGCCAAGTCGATCGAAGGCACCGCGCCGGCCGCCGAGCGGCCCCTCGACCCGGCGGCCGCCGAGGCCGCCCGCAAGGCCGCCTCCAAGGAGGCCGCCGACACGATCCTGCAGGCCTTCGGCGGCGTGCGCGGCATGATCGACATGACGCTGCCCGGCCTGGTCTTCATCGTCACCTACAACCTCACCCACCAGGTCAGCGCCGCCGCCTGGGCCGCGCTCGGGCTCAGCGCCCTGTTCGTGGTGGCGCGGCTGGCCCGGCGGGAGACCATCCAGCACGCCTTCAGCGGCGTGTTCGGCGTCGCCCTCGGCGCCTGGATCGCGATGAAGAGCGGCAAGGCCGAGGACTTCTACCTGCCCGGCCTGCTCTGGAGCGTCGGCTACTGCACCGCCCTCGCGGTCTCCGCCGTGGTGCGCTGGCCGATGATCGGGGTGATGCTCGGCCCGATCACCGGCGAGATGTTCACCTGGCGCAAGGAGAACCCGGGCCGGCTCGCCGCCTACACCAAGGCGACCTGGGCCTGGGTGGTGATCATGGGCCTCAAGCCGGTGATCCTCTTCCCGCTGTACTTCACCCACAACGTCAACCTGCTCGGCTGGTTGAAGGTCGCCCTCGGCATCCCGCCGCTGCTGCTGGCGATGTACGTCACCTGGCAGATCCTGCTCAAGGCGCCGCCGCCGATCAAGGCGCCGGTCGACGACGAGGAGGAGGAGTCGGCCAAGTAGCCGCTCCCGCCGGTCGCCCGCACGGCGAACGCACCGCACTGCACGGCGCAGCTGCGCACCGTACGGCCGAGGGCCCGCACCCCCTGACGGGGATGCGGGCCCGCGGCCCGAAAACGGGTAGCCCCCGCGCCCAGCAGTGCGGGGGGGTGGCCCGGCGCCAGCCAAAATGGGGCCGGGGGTCGCCG
>NZ_JBHJWG010000104.1:0-5297 GCF_042266305.1 Kitasatospora sp. NPDC056076 | reverse complement strand
AGGCTTAGGCAGGGCCTGGCGGCCCTGCGGCGGTGCTGACGCACCGCCAGGTGCGGGGGTGCCGCCTGGCGGCGTCACCGTGGGTGGTGGCCCGAGGCTGCGCCTCGGGGCCCGGCCGCGCCGGGCGGGGGCTGGGGCCTATTCGCCTGCGGCGAATAGCTGGTTGGGTGACGGCCCCTGGCGGGGCCTCATGTGACGGGTGATCGGGCACGGGCCTGCGGCCCGCTATGAGGGGCGTTGACGATGTGTCGTGAATTTCGGGTATCAGCCCCTCCCTCCGGTCGGGGCCGGGGCGTTGACGATATGGCGCGAATTTCCGGTACGGGGCCCACCCTTGACGGGGCGGCCCGAATCCCCGAACCCTGCCGTTGACGATATGGCGGAAAACCCCGGAGAAAGCACCGTGCCCCGGGCGCCGGCCCACCCCTTCGGGGCGTCCGGGGCTACGCCCCGGCGGTACGCCGAGGTGGGCCAGCCTCCCTGCCCCGCGCCCTCCCCGTCCCAGCCGCGGGCACCGGCCGGGGTCCCGGCAGGTGGCCGGTCCGCCGCCTGATTGCTGGGCTGACGGCCCATCCGCCGCCCCTGGGGCAGGGCCTGCGGCCCTCGGAGGGCGCCGGTGGGCCTCCGGTCCGGCTCGGGCCTCCCCGGCCCCTATGGCGGTCCCTGACGGGCCCTCGACCGCAGACTCCGAACCGGAATTCGAAGCATATCCGGAGGCGTTTTCAGAGGCGCTTAAACGAGCACCGCACAGCTCAGTCACACCGGTCCCCGGACGAGCGCGAGACCCGAACAGACAACCTCGCAGCAACCGTCCATACCGGCTCTATCCGGCCGCGCTCCAGGCGAGAATGCGAATTTATTTCCAATCCCTTTCAGGCGGCAATCGTAAAGCCTTGCGGGACGCAGCGGACGGAAATCGAATTCAGGCACACAGGAAAGGGGCCTACGGCCCTCCGCGCCGACACGGCAACCGCCGTTCCAGACCGCCGAGGAAATCCCGCTCGACGTCAACCGAGCAATTCCCGGAGCAGCGACACCAAACCGAACACCGAGCCAGGACGGCGGCCAGGGCGCAGCAGCAGGCCGACCTGCCAGCGGGCGGGACGCCACCAGGGCAGGCGCGGACACGGCGGGCAGCGGCCGGACCCCCGAGACGGGCGCAGCGAGACGGCCTGGCGGCCGACCAGGACGGCGACCAGGCCCAGCAGCAGGACGGCGGGGCGTACCTCAGGGCGGACCTGGACGGGCGCCGCGTGGAGTACTCACGGGCAGTACATTTCCGGCAACCGGGCCGTATTTGACGGCCTGACAGGGCCCGGGGAGCCCCGTGATCGACCAGCGCTGGCCGGCGCTGGTCGGGGCTCCCCAGCCGACACCCCGTCTTCACCAACAGGAGCATCACCATGAAACCTACGCCGGAACGGCTCGCGGCTCCCACCAGGGCGCGCGGGCAGCGGTGGCGGTCCCACGCCAGGGTCCTGGGCCGCCGAGCGCTCCTCGGCGCGGCCGGCGCCGCCGGGGCCCTGCCCGTCACCCTCCTCGCACAGCACCTGCTCCACCACTGAGCCCCCGCCGCCGGCCGGACCGACCCCACCCGGCCGACGGCCCCCTCACCCGGTCCGCGGTCAAGATGCACAACAGGTGCGACCTCGCCGCTCACCACTGCTACACCCACAAGAAACCAGCATGACCGGCTCCCCGCTCCACACCCTGTCGCACCCACCCACCACCAGAACGACCCCCAGGGCGGCCTGACGGCCACCCAACCGCCCAGCCAGGAGGCGCAGCGGCTGGCACAGCCCGGACGGCGGCGCAGCGAGGCCGGCAGGGCAACACGGCGGGACGGCAGCAGCGGCACAGCGAGGCCCGGACGGCGGACCCGGAACGACGGCGGCCAAGCAGGCGCAGCAGCAGGGCCCGGGACGGCGGCGCAGCCAAGGCCGGGCCCGGACGGCGGGCCCGGCCTTGGCGAAACCGAACACCAACCCCCGCCACCACCCTAACCCAGCAAATCCAACCCGAATTCACACCACCATCCAGCGGCCAATCCACCAAAACAACCGGGCGGAATACCCGGCGGAATTCACCCCCGAAAACAGCCCACCACGCCGCAACCGGCCCGGCCTGGCCCCCAACCCCCACCCACCACCACATACAGTCACCACACCAGCCACCCGGCACCACCCACCAGACACCCCCCAACAGGCACAACCAAAGGTCCAGACAACACCGCGAGAGAGGCCATTTCACGCCTACCACAACCAACAGGTCACACCCGGCGGCCCTTCGCCGGGTAGAGCTTGGCGTGCAGTAGCCGGTCTTCCCACCACGGGTCATCCGGGGTGGAGACCAGCGCGGCCACTTGCTCGCGCTTGGTCGGGGCGGGCAGCACCAGCGGGCTCAAGTCCTTGACGGCGCGGTCCTGTTCGCACTTCGGGCACTCCAGCCGACCCGGGCCGGCCTTCTCGGTCAGCTCCAGCTTCGAGCCCTCCTTCCCGCCGATCGAGCCCCGGCACGTCCAGCACGGGCGCAGCGCGGCCTTCGCCGCCCGGGCCGCTTCCAGCTGCTCCTGGGCCTCCCGCTCCAGGCGTTCCTCTCGTTCCTGGTGGCAGGTCCAGCAGCGGTCGCCGGGTTGGCGGGTCCACTCCACGCGGAGGCCGTCGGGGCCGTAGTGCCAGGTGCTCTCCTTCTTCGGGACGTTGCCGCAGTCGGCGCAGGCGAGGGTGCGCATCCACTCCCGGTGCTCCTGGCGGGCCTTCTTCTCCCGGGCCTTCTGGCGCTGGTCGTAGGCGGCGCGGTTGTCCGGGTTCTCCAGCGCGTCGAGCAGGGAGTGCCGGCCGGGGCGGCCGTAGCGCCACCAGACGGGGCCGAGAGGGCCGTACTCGGCCAGCAGCTCCAGCGTGGTCGCGAGGACGGGCACGACGTCGTCGTACTCGCGCCAGCCGTCGCCGTCGTTGTCATCCTGGGTCACGGTCCACCCGGTGCCGCGCCAGCACTCGGCCGACAGGTCCGCCACGGCCTCCTGGCGGCCTGCCAGGGCGACGGGCCCGGCGCCGCTGACGACCAGGGCGACCGGCGGGTAGCCGGGCCGGGTGTGGGGGCCGGGGTAGGTGCGGCGCCACCAGTGCACCGTGCAGTCGGCCGGGTCCTGCTCGGCCAGCGCGGGATCGGTGCTCTTCACCTTGGTACGGAACAGCTCGCGGTAGGCGGTGAACTTCGCCGCGACCCGCTCCGGCGCCATGGTCGAGCGGTCGACCTCGACCATCAGGACCGGCACCCCGATCTCCGGAGCCTGCCACACCGCGTCCGGGCGCACCTTGCGCCGGCCGCCCGGCAGCAGGAACTCCACCTCGGTCGCCCAGGGTCTGTCCAGCCGATCACGTCGGTTGTGACATCAGCGGCTGGCGCTGCGGGTAGGCGCCGCCCAGGTGCGTGCATCGGCGGCGACCGGCTGGCGTGACCCGAAGGAGAGGGCCTTCAGCGGTTGGCGGGGGTGGCGCGGCGTCACCGTGCGGGCGCCTGCACCGTCTCCTGGAAGTCGGCGACCGCTTCGCCGTACGACCGCGCCCAGTCCGTCAAGGCGGCGATCGGCTCGACGAGGGTCAGGCCGAGACCGGTCAAGGCGTACTCGGTGTACGGCGAAGGCGATGGCGGCGCGCTCGCGTGCGGACGGCGCTCCACCAGTCCGTACCCCTGCAGCTTGCGCAGCGTCTGGGTCAGCACCTTGCGCGAGAGGCCGCCGACGAGGCCGACGAGTTCGCCGTGCCGGCACGGCCGCCGGCTGAGCGCGAACAGGACGACGACCGCCCACTTGCTGGTGATGATCTCCACCGCGAGCCGGGCCGGGCAGTCGGCCAGGAAGACGTCTTGCGCCAAGTCATGCTCAGGCATGGGTCGACGGTACCAAGGCCCTCAGGTACCTGGAGGTGCCTGAGGGCTTTGTAGCGTCCTGTGCCATGAGTAGCACACCGCGCACAAAAACCTTCGTCCTCGTCCACGGCGCCTGGCACAGCGGGCGCGTCTGGGACCGGGTCACGCCCCTGCTGACCCGATCCGGGCACCGGGTGCTCGCCCCCTCGCTCACCGGCCACGGCGAGCGAGCCCACCTGCTCGGCCCGGACGTGGGCCTGGACACCCACGCCGCCGACATCACCGCGCTGCTCCACGACGGCAACCTCACCGACACGGTGCTGGTCGGGCACAGCTACGCCGGCATGGTGATATCCGCCGTTGCCCACCAAGTTCCAGAACGCGTCGGCGCCTTGGTCTTCGTCGACGCGATGGTTCCCGCTGACGGCGAGTCCGTGCTGGACGTCCTCCCCATGACCCAGCAGCTCCTCGACCTCGCCGCCGGCACCGACACACCCTGGCGCATCCCGCCCCTCCCCGAAGGAGCAGGCGCCACAGGCCTGTTCGGGGTGACCGACCCAGCGGACGTGGCCTGGCTGCGCACCATGCTCTCGGACGAGTCGGCGCGCTGCTTCGAACAGCCGGTCCGACTCGACAACCCGGCCGCGGCCGCCATCCCCCGCGTGCACGTCGAGTGCGTCGGCGCCGAGCCCGAGCCCGAGCCCGAGCCCGAGCGTGCCGCCGCCCGCCACCGGGCCGTTCCCACGACGCAGCCCAACGGCAGCCCGTCGCAGGTGTGGGAGCTGCGTAGCGGGCACGACTGCATGGTCACCGTTCCGGACCAGCTCGCCGCACTCCTGCTGAAGGCTGCCGAGTCCATGAGCGCGCGGGGCGGGGCGTCCTGCTAGCTAGGACTGTCCGGCCGATCATGGTGCTCATCAGGGTGCTGGCGTGTCGAAGAGCAGCGTGAGCAACGAGACCGAGAGCATGCTCTGCCCGTGGGTGGAGCCCTGGGGAACTGACCATTGGATGCGTCCCGGCGAGGAGTTCACTGTGGTGACGGACCTGGAGCCCGAGGAGTCACCGTTCAACGTAGTTGTCCATACTCAGGGCATCACGGTGTGGGTGAACTCGGCCAACGACGCCGCGGTCGTCGACAGGAACGGCAGCCTCGTGCCATGCGGGCCACCAGCGCCCCGCCGATCCGGGATGGTGACCGGTCTTAGCTTTCGTCAGGACCGGAGCCAGATGACGAGCGCGGCCGCAGTGACGGTGCCGAGGAAGACGTGGCCGCGCTTGCCGTACCGCGTTGCCACGGAGCGGGAGTTCTTCAGCCCCGGCGCCGTCCCGGGGCCGGGCCCCGGGCGGCGCCGCCAGCGGACCACCCGGCCGCCGCACGGACATAACCCCCACCCGGGCCACCCCAGGCCCGCCCCGCCCCGCCGCCC
>NZ_JBHJWG010000103.1:0-5683 GCF_042266305.1 Kitasatospora sp. NPDC056076 | reverse complement strand
CCAAACGACATAAGTAACCCTGTCGAGGTGGTGGGCGGCCGACCACAGGGCGAAGGGCACGGTGTCGCCGGCCCGCACCCGCTGCCCGTTGCCCAGCAGGTCCGCCGCGCGCCAGGGCTCGGTGTCCGGGGCGAGTTCGGCGGCCCGGGCCAGGCCCTCGCGCACCGGGCCGGCCGGGGTGCGCCCGGCCACCTCGGCGAGGAAGGCGGCCCCGGCCGGTGCCGGTGCCGGTGCCGGAACCCCGCCGCCCTCGCGTCCGCGCGCGGCCAGCGCGGCCGCCAGCGCCACGGCCACCGCGCCGGCGATCCCCTCGGGGTGGGCGTGCGTCACCTCGGCCGACAGCGCGGCCTGTTCCGCGGCCTCGTCCAGGTCCGCGTGGAACCAGGCGCCCAGCGGCGCCACCCGCATCGCCGCACCGTTGCCCAGGCTGCCCTGGCCGTCGAACAGCTTGCGCGACTCCTCGCGCCACGCCGACGGCCGCGCGGCCAGCCGGGGCAGCAGCAGGCTCATGCCGTTGCCGTAGCCGCGGTAGGCGTCGGCCAGGTACGTCGCCCCGAAGGCCTGGGCCAGACGCTCCTGGTGCACCGCCTCGTACGCGGTGAGGATCCCGTACACCGACAGCGCCATCGCCGTGTCGTCGGTCCAGTGCCACGGGGTCTCCGGCGGCACCCGCCGGGCCCGGATCTGTGCGAACGCCGCCTTCGGTGTGCGGAAGAGCGGGAACCACCGCTCGCCGAAGCCGTCCCCGAGCGCCAGGCCCTCCAACGCGTCACGTGCTGCCGAATACGTCATGGCCGCATGATGGCACCGGCCGTGCCCCGGTGGCAGGGTGGTCCGGCGTCAGGCGGCCGTGACCGGCAGCAGGCCGCGCTCGCCGAAGACCTTCTTGGCGACGAAGGTCGCGTTCAGCGCCTTGGGGAACCCGCAGTACACGGCCGAGTGCAGCAGCGCCTCGGTGATCTCGACGGGGGAGAGGCCGACGTTGAGCGAGGCGCTGATGTGGACCTCCAGCTGCGGCTCGCAGCCGCCGAGCGCGGTGAGCATCCCCAGCGTCACCAACTGCCGGTCACGCGGGGCGAGTTCGGGGCGGCTGTAGACGTCGCCGAAGCCCCAGGCGACGACCTGGTGGGCCAGCTCCGGGCTGATGTCGGCCAGCGCGTCCACCACCCGCTGCCCGCCCTCCCCGTCGACCCGGGTGAGCACCTCCATGCCCCGCTCGAACCGCTCCCGCCGCTGCCCGGCCCCCTGCTCCGAAGCACCCATCGCGCCTGTCCTCTCCTCGTGCCCGTTCCCGTGCCGCGGCCCCGGCCGACCGGCCCTGACCACGGAAGGAACCGTAGGACTTGGAGTGCGCTCCAACTCAAGCCGGGCGCGGAACCACGGCCTCCACGACACCCGGACGTACGACACCCCGTCAGGGCGCCTGTTGCGGTTGGGTCACGGAGTGTCCGATTCATCGGGCATTGCACGGGAGTGTGGTGATTGTTTTTGTTGGCGAGAATGTCATCGGGCTCTCATACTCCCTGCTGAGAGACGTGATGGCCGGTCCGGGAAGGCCGCGGGGGAGCGGATTTCCGACGGTGGCCCACGTGCGACATTTCCGATCATTCCCATGGGGGAGTCCTTTGCCCGCGCCCGAGAACGAGAGCGCCGCGTTCACCGATCCGCCGCCGGAGCAGCAGCAGCCGGCCGTCGTAGCGCAGTCGGCCGTCGTGCCGGAGCCCGCAGCCGCGCCGGAAGCGGCTGCCGTGCCCGTGCCCGCCGCCGACCCGGCCCCGGCGACCGCGGCCCCGCGCCGGCTGCCGCGCGCCGTCGGCGTCGCGCTGGCCACCGCCGGACTGCTCGCCGTCACGGCGGCCAGCGCCGCGGTGACCGTCGCCGTCGGCAAGCCGGACGGCCACCGGGCCGCCGCACCCGCGCCGCGTGCCACCGCCACCGCCGCCCCGGCGAGCGCCGGCGCGAGTGCCTCCGCGAGCGCCACGCCCTCCGCCGTACCCGTCCCGGTGCCGACGGCCGTCCCGACCGAGCCCGCCCCGGCCAGCACCGTCAAGGGCACCGTCAGCGGCGGCAAGCACGACGGCGACCTGCGCTACTTCCTGCTCCCGATCCCGGCCGGCGGCGAGTCCTACGGGCCCGCCGACGGGATGGCGATGACCCGCGACGACGTCTCCGAGATGTTCGGCAAGCCGGACGACATCGACACCATCCTCAGCCGCCTCGGCTACCGCGACGGCGCCACCCGCACCTACCGCACCGCCGACGGCACGGCCGAAGTCACCGTCACCCTGCTGCACTTCGGCTCCGCCGACCTGGCGAGCCGGTTCGTCCAGGGCTACACCGTCAAGTCGCAGGAAGCGATCGACATCGACGGCGACCCCAACGCCCACGGCTTCCGCCGCAAGCCCAAGAACGAGGCCTACACCGGCTCGATGACCGGCATCTCCAGCCAGGGCGACGTCCAGTACACCGTCGACGTCGAGGTCAAGGGCACGCCGGACAAGGCGCTGCTGAACGACCTGATGAAGCGCCAGCGCGAGTGGCTCGCCTCCGGGGGCTGAGCCCGCGCCCGCGCGCCCGCCCCACGACGTCCTCCCGCCCCTCCTCCTCTGGAGTCGCTTCCGTGACCACCGAACCCGAGCAGCCGCCGGCCGCGGCCGCCGACCCGTCCGCGTCGTCCGCGTCGGCGGCGTCGGCCGAACCGCCGACGCCGCCGCTGCCGCCCGTACCACCAGTGCCGCCCGTACCGCCCGTGCCACCGGTCCCGCCGGTGCCGCCCGTCCCGGCCCCGTCCCCCTGGTCGGCCGAAGGCGAGGCGATGGCGCACCGGACGGCGCACCAGGCCCCGGTCGCGCCGGAGCCCGCCGCCCCGGAGCCCGCCGCCCCGGAGCCCGCCGCTCCGGCCCCGGCCGTGGACGTCTACGCCGACTTCCTGTCGGCCGGCCCCGAGACCGCCCCGCGCCCGTCGCGCCGCCCCCGCCCGGTGCTGCTGTCCGTCTGCGCCCTGGTCGTGGGCGTGCTGGCCGGCGGCAGCGTCGGCTACGCGATCCAGGCCCAGCGCCCGCCCACGCCGCTGCCGCCGCTCCAGGTCGCCCTGCCCGCCTACCCGGCCGAGACGGTCGACCCGGCCGCCCTCGCCGCCGCCCAGCCCCCGCCGCCCGCCATCGAGGGCGACCTGCGCAAGCTGCTGGTCAGCGCCCCCGACGGCAGCACCGCCTGGGGCGACTACCCGGACAAGCCCGGCTGGATGTCGATCGGCGAGCTCGCCGAACGCAAGGGCGACGCGGCCGTCGTCTTCAAGGACCTCGCCACGTCCGGCTTCCGGCGCGCCGCCGAGGTGGACTGGATGAAGGGCGACATCCGCTACCGGGTCACGCTCACCCAGTACACGCCCGAGCACATCGACGAGGCCGCGGCCTTCCACGGGCAGACCTTCGCCGACGACACCGACGGCGGCTACCGGGTGGACCCGGAACCCAGGCAGTGGTCCGACACCAAGGAGCAGTACTACTACGGCCACGCCGCCGCCCAGCGCGGCACGGTGCTGATGACCGTGGAGGTCTTCAGCCCCAAGCCGGTGGAATCCGGGGACCTCAAGGCCCTCGCCAAGCAGCAGTGGGAGCGGCTGACATGACCGACGACTCCGTGAGCGCCGTGCCGGCCACCCCGGCCGAGCTGCACGCCCCGGCCACCCCGGCCACCCCGGCCGTCCCGGCCGAGCACACCCCCGAACCGGCCGCGCCCGCAGGCGAGTTCGCCTCGGCGGGCGAGCCCGCCACGCCGAGCCCGACCCCGGATTCGCCCCCGAACCCCGCCTCCCGCCGCCTGCTGCGCGCGGGCGCCGCCACCGTCGCCGCCGCCCTGGTCGGCGTGGTCATCGGCGTCGGCATCATCAAGACCCAGTACGACGACCCCGCCCCGGTCGCCGCCGCCGGCCCCACCGGCACCCCGGCCCCGGCCGCCACCCCCACGCCCTTCGGCGCCAAGTCCAACGGCAGCCACTTCGGCTCGCTGCGCGACCTGCTGCTGCCCGTCCCGGCCGGCTACGCGCCGGGCCCCGACGAGGGCGGCTACGGCAACGACACCGAGCTCGGCGCCGGGCAGCTCTCCGACGAGATGGACGCCGAACTCCAGCAGGTCCCCAAGGACAAGCGCGACAAGCTCCGCTCCTACTGGCAGGGCCTGCACGTCAAGGGCACCGGCGTGCGGACCTACCGCAACGACGGCGGCAACCTGGTGGTCGGCCTGCGGCTGCGCCAGTTCAACCAGCAGGAGGTGCAACGGATCAACGAGTACACCGCGGTGTTCACCGGTGACACCGGCATCTTCCGCTCCGGCCCGCAGGTCCCCGGCCACCCCGAGGCGCACTGCTACCTGATGCCCGCGCCGCCCTCCGCGCCGATCGACTACCTGGAGTGCTCGGCCGCCGAGGGCGACCTCCTGGTGATCATGAGCGCCGAGGGTGTGGCACCGCTCCCCAAGGACAGGATCGTGGCCCTCTTCACCATGCAGCTCGACCGCCTCGCCAGCCCCGGAGCCTCCGTATGACCGACCACGCCGCCACCCCGCAGCCCGGGCCCGGGTCCGAGCCCACCCCGCAGCCCGCCCCGGAGTCCGGGCCCGTCCCGCCGCCCGCCGCCGACCCGGCCCCCACCACGGCGCCGACCGCCGAGGAGCCGACCGCCGAGGGGCAGGCCCTCGCGGCGCAGGCCGCCGAGGAGCAGGCCGCCCACCGCACCCGCCGCCGCAAGGCCGCGGTGCGCTGGGGCTGCGCCGTCCTGGTGTTCGCCCTGGCCGGTACCGGCACCGCGCTGGCCGTCACCGCGCCCGAGCGCACCGACATCCCCGGCCTGGCCACCGCCGGCGACGGCCGCTACACCTTCCCGCCGCTGGCCCTGCCGCCGCTGCCCTCGGGCAAGGCCGCGCCCAACCTCAAGGACAAGGCCAAGGACAAGGGCGCGGCCGTGCACCTGGCGGACCTGCGCCACCTGCTGCTGCCCGTGCCCAAGGAGGCCGGCGGCTCGGTGAACCCGCCGGTCTTCCCGGCCCCGACGGCCCCGACGCTCCCGGCGGGCTCGGCGGGCTCGGCCTCACCCACGGCCTCGCCCTCCGACACCCCGTCGGGGACCCCCTCGGCCACGGCGGGCCCGAGCGCCTCCGGCACGGCCACCGCGGGCCCCGAGGGGGCGGCCCCGGCGAACTGGGTGTCCTGCGACGCGCTGCTCGGCGACCTGCAGAACCCGGCCCGGATGCGGACCCTGCTGCGGCAGAACGTGTGCCGCGCGGCCACCGTCCGGGAGTGGACCGCCTCCGACGGCACCAGCACCCGGATCCGGCTGATGCGCTTCGGCACCTCCGCCGAGGCCTGGGACACCTTCTCCCGGACGCGCTCGGAGATCCAGCTCAAGGCCGCGCCCGACGCGAGGACCGCGCCCTCCTCGGCCGACGGCGAGCTGCCGGACGGCGTCGAGGTGACCCGCAAGGAGTCCCGGGAGACCGCCGGCAAGGACGTGCCGACGACCCGTCTGGCGTTCGTGTCGGCCTCCGACGTGGTGGCCGTGATCACCATGACCAACCCGCGCGGCGTGCCCGCCGCAGCCTTCCGCCAGGTGGTCGACCTCCAGGCCGACCTGCTCGCCTGAGCCCGGCGCCCGCCCGAAGGCCCGAGGGCCCCGCACCCCCCGTT
>NZ_JBHJWG010000102.1:0-5966 GCF_042266305.1 Kitasatospora sp. NPDC056076 | reverse complement strand
CCGGTGGAGCGGATGATGCGGGACGCGAAGATCACCCAGATCTACGAGGGCACCAACCAGGTCCAGCGGATCGTGATGGCCCGCAACCTGCCGTAACGACGGCCCGACGGGCCCCGACGGCCGGCCGGTCCAGCCGACCGGCCGTCGGGGCCGCCCCGTCGCGCCGATGCTAAGTTCCGGAGAATGAGCGAGAAGGAAGAGCAGGACCTGCCCATGAACGACGGGCCCTCGAAGCCGGCCATGCGCGAGGCGCTGGTGGCCGCGGCCTTCGAACTCTTCCTGGAGCGCGGCTTCGAGCAGACGACGGTCGACGACATCGTCTCGCTCGCCGGTGTCGGCCGGCGCTCCTTCTTCCGCTACTTCCCGGCCAAGGAGGACGTGGTCTTCCCCGACCACGAGCGCAGCCTGGCCGAGATGACGGAGTTCCTGGAGTCCGGCAGCGGTGAGGAGGACCCGGTCCGGCACGCCTGCGAGGCGGCCCGCCTGGTCCTGCGGATGTACGCGGAGCAGCCCTCCTTCTCCGTCCAGCGCTACCGCCTCACCCGCAAGGTCCCCGGCCTGCGCGCGTACGAGCTGTCGGTGGTCTGGCGCTACGAGCACACCCTCGCCGCCTACCTGCGCGGCCGCTTCGCCGCCCGCCCGGACGGCCCGCTGCGCGCCGACGTGATCGCCGCCGCCGTGGTCGCCGCGCACAACCACGCCCTGCGCACCTGGCTGCGCTCGGGCGGCGAGAGCGACTGGGTGGCCGAGGTGGACGCGGCGATGGCCTTCGTCACCTCCACCTGGAGCGACCGCCCCGCCGACGCGGCCCAGGAGGGCGAGGGCCCGGGCGACGACGTGGTCGTGCTGGTCGCCAGCCGCCACGCGCCGCTCTGGCGGATGGTCCAGGGCATCGAGAGCGCCATCGGCGACTCCCGCCGGATCTGAGGACGACGGCCGGGCCACGACGGTCTGGCTGCGGCGGCCGGGTCACGGCGGTCTGGCCGCGGCGGAACCCGACGGGCCGCCGGCCCCGATCCGCCTTCCCGCGCACCCCCCTGACCGATCGTCCGTCGGTCCCACCGCTGTGCGTGCCGCCACCAGGCGGCGCTCCGGCCGCCGGCAAAGTCCCGGAAAACAAAGAGAACCCCAGATCAACTGGGGTTCTCTCGTCGGTGTCCGAGGGGGGACTTGAACCCCCACGCCCGATAAAGGGCACTAGCACCTCAAGCTAGCGCGTCTGCCATTCCGCCACCCGGACTAGGTGTCGCCCTCGCGGCTTCCGATCTCTCGTCCGTCGCGCTGACAGATGTAACTGTAGCAAAGATCGGCTTGAGCTCCCAAAACGGCTCCGGAACGGGCGGACGTGCTGGTGGCGGGGCTGGTGGCGGGGGCGAGGGGTGGTCTGTGGCGGGGGTGTGACCAGCGGGTTTCGGGGGCGTGCGGGGGGTGGATCGCGATCGTGGGCTGGGGGAGGATGGGCGGACGTGCTCGTACGGCCCGGGTGCAGGTCCTGGGGGTGGCGCGCTGGTGCGTCGGTGCGGGCCAAAGACGAGGAGTGACCGTGAGCGAGCGGAGCGAGTCGGCGGCGCCGAAGGTGACGGCTGAGTCGGAGGTCGCCGAGATCTGTCGCGATCTGATCCGGATCGACACCAGCAACTACGGTGACGGCTCCGGCCCGGGCGAGCGCAAGGCGGCCGAGTACGTGGCCGAGCAGCTCGCGGAGTTCGGGATCGAGCCGCAGATCTTCGAGTCGGCCAAGGGGCGGGCCTCGACGGTGGTCCGGATCGAGGGCGAGGACCGGTCCCGTCCCGGCCTGCTGATCCACGGCCACACCGACGTGGTGCCGGCCAATGCCGCGGACTGGACGTACGACCCCTTCGGCGGCGAGATCGCCGACGGCTGCGTCTGGGGGCGTGGCGCGGTCGACATGAAGGACATGGACGCGATGACCCTCGCCGTCGTCCGTGACCGGCTGCGCACCGGCCGCAAGCCCCCGCGCGACCTGGTGCTCGCCTTCCTCGCGGACGAGGAGGCGGGCGGCACGTACGGCGCCCGCTTCCTGGTGGACAAGCACCCGGAGTTGTTCGAGGGCGTGACCGAGGGCATCGGCGAGGTCGGCGGCTTCTCCTTCACCGTCAACGACCAGGCCCGGTTCTACCTGGTGGAGACGGCCGAGAAGGGCATGCACTGGATGCGCCTGACGGTCGAGGGCCGGGCCGGGCACGGCTCGATGTCGAACGACGACAACGCGATCACCGAGCTGTGCGAGGCCGTCGCCCGGCTCGGCCGCCACAAGTTCCCGCTGCGGATCACCCCGAGCGTGCGGGCCTTCCTGGACGAGCTGTCGGACGTCCTCGGGTACCGGCTGGACCCGGAGGACATGGACGAGGTGGTCCGCGTGCTCGGCGGCATCGCCAAGATGATCGGCACCACGTTCCGCAACACCGCCCAGCCGACCATGCTCGGCGCCGGCTACAAGGTGAACGTGATCCCCGGTCAGGCCACCGCCCACGTGGACGGGCGCTTCCTGCCCGGCTACGAGGAGGAGTTCCTCGCCGAGCTGGACAGCGTGCTGGGCCCGCGGGTGAAGCGCGAGAGCCTGCACTCGGACCGGGCGATCGAGACCGACTTCGACGGCGCGCTGGTCGAGGCCATGCAGACCGCGCTGCGGGCGGAGGACCCGATCGCCCGGGCGGTGCCGTACTGCCTGTCGGGCGGGACGGACGCCAAGTCCTTCCAGGACCTCGGCATCCGCTGCTTCGGCTTCGCGCCGTTGCAGCTGCCGCCGGAGCTGGACTTCGCCGGGATGTTCCACGGCGTGGACGAGCGGGTGCCGGTGGACGGGTTGAAGTTCGGCGTCCGGGTGCTGGACCGCTTCATCGACGCCTGCTGATCGATCGACCGATCGATCGGCGTCTGCTGATCAGGCGACTGGGTCGGCCCGCTCCCGGACTGCCGGGGGCGGGCCGACCGCATTGTCGGAGCGCATGATTGTGGGACGGGTGGAAAGCGATCAACAGAAACGATTCTGCTTGCCGTTCCGCGCCGGTCGTCTGTGCGAAGGATCACCGTTGCGGGTGAATGGGAAATCTGTTCCGTACCCCGTTTGCCGCAGCGTCGTTCATTCCTTTGCAGCCCGCCGAACGGGTTGCGTTGTCCGTACAGGAGGAATGATGAAGATCAAGAAGATCGCCGCTGTCGCCGCCGCCACCGGTGGCCTGGTGCTCGCCGCCGCCGGTGTCGCGTCCGCTCACGGCGGTGCCGGTGCCGAGGGTGTGGCCGCGGGTTCCCCGGGTGTCGTCTCGGGCAACCAGGTCCAGGTCCCGGTCCACGTGCCGGTGAACCTGTGCGGCAACACCGTCAGCGTGATCGGCGTGCTGAACCCGGCGTTCGGCAACCACTGCGCCAACTTCTGAGCCGACCTCCGGGCCGCTGAGGCCCGTTGAGCCGGGCTCGGTACGGCCCCCGGGCGGCGGACGCGCCGCGCCGGGGGCCTTTGCGTGCCGGGGCTTTTGCATACCGGGGGCCTTGGCGAACCGGACTCGACAAGGTTCGAACGCCCAGATCGCTCGATCGGGTGAAGCTGCTTCGTTCGGCTCAACCTCCCCGTTGGCCTCTCGTTGACTCCTGTGCAGTCAAAGGCCTTGCGCGATTTCCGGATATACGGAAATTCCGACTTTCATACGAGTTCATGCCAAGGTCGCCACGCCGTCTCGAAACGTCAGGGGAAATCATGAGGAATGTCGCCAAGAAGGGGATCCTCACTGCCGTGGCCACCGGCAGCGTGCTGGCCTCGACCGCCGGCTACGCCTACGCGGGCGCCGAGGCGCAGGGGGGTGCCACAGGATCACCGGGTGTCGCCTCGGGGAACTCGGTGCAGGTGCCGGTCGAGGTACCGATCAACGCCTGTGGCAACACGGTCGACGTGATCGGCGCCCTGAACCCGGCGTACGGCAACCACTGTGCCAATGCCTCCGGCGGCGGCCGCCACGCCGCCCCGCGGCCCGGCCAGGGCGGCCAGGGCGGCCACCCCGGGGGCGTCGCCGGTTCCGGTGCGGGCGCCTCCCGCGGCTCCTCCGCCTCCGGTGCCTCCGCGAGCGGTGCCGCGGCGAACTCGGCCGGGGTGATCTCCGGCAACAGCGTCCAGGCCCCGGTGCACGTCCCGGTCAACGCCTGCGGCAACTCCGTGAACGTGGTGGGCGTCGGCAACCCGGCCTTCGGCAACGAGTGCGGCAACGTGGCCCACCCCGCCCCGAACCCGGCCCCGAAGCCGACCGACGACTGCCCCGAGGGCCACACCCCGCCGCCGTCGACCGGTGGCGACACCGGCACGGGCGGCCCGCGCAACGGCGGCCCGTCGACCGGTGTCACCCCGAGCACCCCGGTCGCCCAGCCGTCGAGCAACGGCGGCACCCAGGCCGTCCCGGCCGCCGCCCGCACCAGCGTCCCGGCCGCCCAGAGCGTCGCCGCGAACAGCGAGCTCGCCCACACCGGCGCCGGTGACGTCGAGATGCTCGGCGCCGCCGGGCTCGCGCTGCTGATCGGCGGCGGCGTGCTCTACCGCCGGGCCCGCGCCGGCGCCCGCTGAGTCCACCGGGCCCGCTCGCGGTTGCTGTCGACGGGCAGGGTGAACAGCTGAACAGATGAACGGACGCACCCGCGGCCGCCCGGTTCGAACGGGCGGCCGCGGGTGCGTGAAGTCTCGGCGCGCACTGGTTCGGCGCGCACTGGTTCGGTGTGCGGCGACTCGGGGTGAGGTGCCCCGACCGTCACCAGCTCCGGATCTGCCGGATGATCCGTCGCTTGAGTCGGACCGTCCGGCTGCCGTCGGGGAACAGTCGCAGTCGGTCGAGCTCCCAGTGCCCGTACTCGGCGTGCTCGGTGAGCAGTTGGCGCGCCGCGTTGCGGGTGGTACCGCGCGGCATGCGCAGCGACTGGTACTCGTACTCCGGCTGCCGGACCGGCTTCGGTGGGGTCAAAACGCTCCTCCTGAGGATCACCTGCACGCAAGCCTACGGCCTGCCCCGGACAGTCGGCCGGGGTATTTCCGGCCGTCCTCCCGCCCCGGTGCGGCGGTTCGACGGCGCCCGGTCCGGAGGCCCGTCTGACAGTGCATCAGTTCTGTTGCTGCTGTGGAGGGGATACCCCGATACCGGCGCGCGAAGCGGTACCCGGACGGCCCCGCCGGACCGCCTGCGCGCCCTCTGCGCCCGCCCCGCGCCGGTCCCGGTGGGGGACAGAACGCACGGAATCGGACATCAGGGGGGAAGTTGCGGTGAAATCGCGGGTGTAGGTGACAACCGCTGTGCGTACCGGCGCCGCGGGGAGATAGCGTCTGCACCATGTCTGATGCCGCGCAGCCCACCATTGCCGAGGTACGCGCCGCCGCTGAGGCGGTCAAGGCCGCCATCGACCGTCATCTGGAAGCGGTGTCAAGCCCCAACGCAGCTGATGATCCCGCCGTCACCGCTGCCTACGAGCAGCTCGCGACGGCGGCCATCGCCTACGACCAACTCCTGTACGAGGTCTACGACGAGGTCACCCCCTTCGAGATCCCCGGCGACGAGGGACCGGGCGGCTACCACGGCCCGGAGCAGCCCGAGGCGATCAGCGTGCTGATCCGCCGCGACTACCACGTGGTCGACCCCAAGCGGCTGCGCGCGCAGGCCGAGCGGCTCGACGAGTCGTTGACCCCGGGTGGTGCCGGCGGCGTGAACTCCGCGATCGGCGTGCTGTTCGGCGAGTACGAGCCGGACGAGATCGCCGCCCGCAGCGAGGAGTTCGGCCTGGAGGAGGCGGACTCGACGCTCTGGGTCGCGGCGGCCGAGCCGACCGAGCCGGGGGAGTGGCTGCCGGAGCCCTTCGAGCACGCGGACCCGCAGTTGCTGATCTGCCGGTTCGACGTGAGCGAGGTCTACGACGACGAGGACCCGGACGACTGACATCGGACGGACGCGTGAGGGGCGGGCCCGGAACTCCGGGCC
>NZ_JBHJWG010000101.1:0-6651 GCF_042266305.1 Kitasatospora sp. NPDC056076 | reverse complement strand
GGTCGCCAATGCGCTGCATTGGGCTCCCTCCTCCGCCTTGCGATGCACGCACCCCAACGCCGCCCCGCCCGCCCTCCGGGCGGACGACGGGAGTTCGAAGACGGACCCAAGCACACCGCCCCTGCCCCGGGGGGACGGGCAGGGGCGGTGGGTCGTGGGGGCGGCACGGGCCGCCGTGGCCGCGGACGGCCGGCTCAGGCCGCCTTGACGGCGGAGATGTCGAAGCTGAGCTTGACCTTCTCGCCGATCAGCACGCCGCCGGTCTCCAGGGCCGCGTTGTAGGTGAGGCCGAACTGGGTGCGGTCCACGACGGTCCGGCCCTCGAAGCCGACCCGCTCGGCACCGTAGGCGTCGGTGGCGCTGCCGGTGTAGTCGAGCTCCAGGACGACCGGGCGGGTGGTGCCCTTGATGGTCAGCTCGCCGGCCATCCGGTAGGAGTCGTCGCCGACCGCCTCGGCGGAGGTGCTGCGGAAGCGGATCTCCGGGTGGGTCTCGACCGCGAAGAAGTCGCCGGTGCGCAGGTGCTCGTCGCGCTGGGCCTGGTTGGTGTCGACGCTGGCGACCTTGATCACGAGCTCGGCGGAGGAGTTGTGCGGCTCGGCGCCGTCCAGGTGCAGCTTGCCCTCGTAGTCGGTGAAGCGGCCCTTGACGTTGGTGACCATCGCGTGGCGGACCGCGAAGCCGATCTCGCTGTGGGTGGTGTCGATCGCCCAGTCGCCGGTCAGGTGCGACAGGTCCGGGCCGGCCGGGGTCCGGACGGCGGTGGGGGTAGCGGTCTTGGTGCGGTTGAACAGGCCCATGGCTCCTCCTCGGGTTCGAAGCCATTTGTTTAGGCTTCAACTTCTTGGCTCCACCGTACGACGCTTTCGTTCAAGTTTCAACCACAGCGGTGGAAGCACTCCGCCGAACCACCCGAACGGCCCAGCCGCCCGGCCCCACGGGCGCCGCCGGGCGGCCCGACGGGCACTGTCCGACCCTCCGACTAGGCTGCGAAGGACGGTTCCCACCCGCCCCGAGAGGCCCCGCATGTTCGTCCTGCACGCACTCTGGCGGGCGGACGGACGGCTGGCCCTCTGGGCCGAGGACGCCCGCGCCCATCCGGGCGCCACCGATCACCTCCCCGACCGGCCCGCCCCGCGCGCCCACCCGTACGCCTGCCCGGCCGACCGCCTGGCCGCCGTGCTCGGCGGCATCGGGCCCGGCCTCGGCTGGCTCGCCGGGCAGGCCCCCGAGCGCTGGGCCACCCTGCTGCTGCCCACCGTCGGCCCCCTGCCCGCCCCCTCGCCCGACCTGCCGGTCACCCCGCCGCGCGGCGGCGCCGTGCTCACCCCCTGGCGGGTGCCCGCCCTGCTGTTCGAGGCCGGCGCCGCCGCCCAGCTGCTCGGCGAGGTCCACGACCCGCACTGGGCCGTCACCGACACCGACCTGCCCGGCACCGGCCGGGTCGAAGTGGTCTACGGGCCCTCGCTGCGCTGGCTCACCGGGGTGCACGACCTCGCCTGGCGGGCGGTCGGCCGGGGCCGGGTGCTGCCCCTGCCCGTCCTCGCCGACGGCCGGCCCCGGGCCCGCTGGCGGCCCGACCCCACCCCGGCCGGGCGCCGCGAGGCCGCCGCCCTGGCGGCCGGCTGCCCGCCCGTCCTGCTGGGCGAGTGGCCGACCGGCGCCGGCACCGGCCAGGCCCTGCTGGACGCCGCCCTGGGCGCCCTGGTCGACGCCGAGGCCCGGGCCGCCCTGGCCGACACCCCCTTCCCCGCCCCCGGCCCGGCCCCGGCCGACCGCTGGCTGCACGCCCTCGCCACCCCCTCCGGGGAGGTCGACGCCCCGCCCGGGGAGCTCGCCGAACTGCGCCGCCGGATCACCGACTGGTACGCCACCGCCGAGCCCGCCGACCCGGCCCTGCGGCTCTGCTTCCGCCTGGTCGAACCGCTCGGCCCCGCCGACGACGACCCGGACGGCAGCCCCTCCGACGACGCCTGGCGGCTGGAGTTCCTGCTCCAGGCCGTCGACGAGCCCTCCCTGCTGGTCCGCGCCGCCGAACTGCACGAGGGCGGCGCGGCCCACGCGGCCCTCGACCGCAAGCTCGGGCCGGCCGCCCCCGGGGGCGACCGGGCCGGCCCCGCCGACGTGCTGGCCGCCGAACTGGCCCGCGCCGCCCACCGCTGGCCCGCCCTGGACGGGCTGCGCCACCGCTCCCGCCCGTCCGCCCTGCCGCTCGACCGCGTCGGCGCGCTCGACTTCCTGCGCACCGCCGCGCCCGCCCTGGCCGGGGCCGGATTCGGTGTGCTGCTGCCCTCCTGGTGGCGCCGCCGCCCCCGGCTCGGCCTCACCCTGCGCGCCACCACCCCGCCCGCCCCCGGCACCCTCGCCGTCACCAGCCAGGTCGACCGGGACGCCGTGGTCGCCTTCCGCTGGCAGGCCGCCCTCGGCCCGGACGGCACCCCGCTCACCGAGCAGGAGCTCGCCGAACTCGCCGCCGCCAAACAGGGGCTGGTCCGGGTCCGGGGCACCTGGCTGGAGGCCGACCCGGCCCAGATCGCCGCCGCACTGGCCTTCCTCACCGAGCAGCGCGACGGCCTGCTCGCTGCCGCCGACCTGCTGCGGCTCGCCCTCGACCCGGAGGCGACGGTCGCCGGGCTGCCGGTCACCGGCGTCCGGGCGGACGGCCCGCTCGGCGACCTGCTCGCCGGAACCGTCACCGCCACCCCCGAAGTCCCCGCCCTGCCACCGGACTTCCACGCCGAACTCCGCCCGTACCAGCAGCGCGGACTCGCCTGGCTCAGGACCATGTCCGAGCTCGGCCTCGGCGCCGTCCTGGCCGACGACATGGGCCTCGGCAAGACCGTCCAGACCCTCGCCCTGCTGGCTGCCGAACGGTCCGGGGCGGACGCCCCCACCCTCCTGGTCTGCCCGATGTCCCTGGTCGGCAACTGGCAGCGCGAGGCCGAGCGCTTCGCCCCCGGCCTGCGCCGCTACGTCCACCACGGCGCCGACCGCCTCGGCGGTGACCGACTCGCCGACGCCGTCGGGGGGGCGGACCTGGTCATCACCACCTACGGGCTGGTCCAGCGCGACCTCGCCGCGCTCCGCGCGATCCGCTGGCGCCGGGTGGTCGCCGACGAGGCGCAGCACATCAAGAACACCGGCACCGCCCAGTCCCGGGCGATCCGCGCGCTGTCCGTGGCCCGGCACCGGATCGCCCTGACCGGCACGCCGGTGGAGAACCGGCTCGCCGAACTGCACGCCGTGCTGGACTTCGCCAACCCCGGCCTGCTCGGCCCGGCCGAGCGCTTCAAGGAGCGCTACGCGATCCCGGTCGAACTGCACCGCAGCCCCGAACGCACCGCCGAACTCCGGCGCCGCACGGCCCCGTTCGTGCTGCGCCGGCTCAAGACGGACCCGGCGGTGGCGGCCGATCTGCCCGCCAAGCAGGAGATGACCGTCTGGTGCAACCTCACCGCCGAACAGGCCGGCCTCTACCAGGCGGTGGTCGCCGACCTGCTCCAGCGGGTGGAGGGGATCCGGGGCGTGGAGCGGCGCGGCACGGTGCTGGCCGCGATCGGCAAGCTCAAGCAGGTCTGCAACCACCCGGCCCAACTGCTGCACGACGGTTCGCCGTTGGGCGAGCGCTCGGGCAAGGTCGCCCGGCTCGCCGAACTGCTGGAGGAGGCGCTGGCCGAGGGGGACCGCACCCTGGTCTTCACCCAGTACGCCGAGTTCGGCACCATGCTCCGCCCGTACCTGGAACGCCGCCTCGGCGAGGAGGTCCTCCACCTGTACGGCGGCGTCCCCCGCGCCCGCCGGGAGGAGCTGGTGGAGCGCTTCCAGGCCCCGGACGGCCCCCGGGTGTTCCTGCTCTCGCTGCGGGCCGGCGGCACCGGCCTCAACCTCACCGCCGCCAACCAGGTGATCCACCTGGACCGTTGGTGGAACCCGGCGGTCGAGGAGCAGGCCACCGACCGGGCCTTCCGGATCGGCCAGCGCCGCGACGTCCAGGTCCGCCGCCTGGTCTGCGTCGGCACCGTCGAGGAGCGGATCGACGAAATCCTCACCGCCAAACGCGCGTTGGCCGACACCGTGGTGGGGGCGGGGGAGCACTGGCTCACCGACCTCCCCGCCGAGGCCCTGCGCGAACTGGTCACCCTCACCCGCGAGGACGCCGTCGCCGAGGAGGACGCATGACCGACCAGGCACCGCCCCCGAAGGCCCCGATGGTCAACGTCGCCGCCTACTGGCGCGGCGACTTCACCCTGCCGCCGACCCCGGACGAGGAGCCGGACGAGCCCTCGCTGCACCGCCTCGGCCGCTCCGGCATCACCGTCCACGGCCGCGACCTGGCGACCCTGCTCGCCCCCGCCTACGAGGCCTTCCGCTCCTGAGGTAGCGTCCCGAACGTGACCGACACCCCCGACACCCGGCTCGCCGCCTTCGAACAGCACCGGCGGACGGTCTTCGGCATCGCCTACCGGATGCTCGGCAGCGTCGCCGACGCCGAGGACCTGGTCCAGGACACCTGGCTGCGCTGGAGCGGGGTCACCGGCCCGGTCGCCAGCCCCGCCGGCTACCTCGCCCGTACGGTCACCAACCTCGCCCTCAACCGGCTGGACTCGGCCGCCGTCCGCCGCGAGTCCTACGTCGGCCCCTGGCTGCCCGAACCGCTGGTCTCCGAGCCCGACGCCACCGACGGCGTCGAGCGCGCCGAGAGCGTCTCGCTCGCCCTGCTGGTCGTGCTGGAGAGCCTCTCCCCGCTGGAACGGGCGGTGTTCGTCCTCAAGGAGGCCTTCGGCTTCTCCTACCCGGAGATCGCCGAGGCCCTGGGCCGCACCGAGGCGGCCTGCCGCCAGGTCGGCAGCCGGGCCAGGGCGCACGTACGCGCCCGCCGCCCCCGCTACGACGCCCCGCCGGAGCTGCGCCGCCGGGCTACCGACGAGTTCCTCTCGGCCTGCGTCGGCGGCGACCTCAACCGGGTGCTCGAACTCCTCGCCCCCGACGTCACCGCCTGGAGCGACGGCGGCGGAGTGATCCGCGCGGCCCTGCGCCCGGTCACCGGCGCCGACAACGTCGCCCGCTTCCTCCTCGGCGTGCTCCGCCAGCTCGGCGAGGCCGCGGGCGTCCGCCCCGTCCTGGTCAACGGCCAGCCCGGCCTGCTGATCACCGTCGACGGCGCCGTCGACTCCGTCTCCGTCCTCGACTTCACCGAGGGCCCGGACGGCGAGCCCCTGGTCAGCTCGATCCACGCCGTCCGCAACCCGGACAAGCTCACCCACCTCGCTTGACCCTCGACCAGGTCGAGCCCCGAGAGTGACCGGCATGGAGAGCGAGCTGCACAGCATCGGCGAACTGGCCCGCGCCAGCGGCCTGGGCGTCGGCACCCTGCGCTACTACGACGGCGCCGAGGTGCTCACCCCCGCCTGGGTCGACCCGCAGACCGGCTACCGCTGGTACCGGCCCGCCCAACTCGCCGACGCCCGCCTGCTGGTCCGGCTCCGCCGGGTCGGCCTCCCGCTGGCCGACATCCGCGCCGTACTGGCCGGCCACGACGCCGAACGCGTCCTCGACGCCCACCTGCGCCGCCTGGAGGACGGCCTCGCCGACGCCCGCCGCGAACTCTCCCTGATCCGCACCACGATCGAGCAGAGGGAGCACCCGATGACCACCACCCTGCACCTCACCGTCCGCGCCGACCGCCTGGCCGCCGCCCTGGACGCCGTCCGCTTCGCCGTCTGCGAGGACCCGGACCACCCCGCCCTGACCGGCGTGCTGTTCGAACCGGACGGCCCGGTCCTGCGCCTGGTCGCCACCGACCGCTACCGGATGGCCTTCGCCGAACTGCCCGCGCTCGGCGCCCCGCAGCAGCCCGCCCCCGGCACCACCGTCCCCACCGCCCTGGTGGACGCCCTGCGCGCACTGCTGCCCGCGGCCCCCGCCGAGGTCCTGCTCACCCTGGGCGCCGACACCTTCCGCGCCGAGACCCCCGACCACCGCATCGAGGGCGCCGTCCCGGCCACCGACTACCCCGACCACCGAGTCCTCACCCGGCTCGACCCCCAGCACCGCCTCACCCTCCCCGCCGCCGCCCTGCGCACCGCCGTCGAGACCGGCGCCACCCGCACCCTCCCCTCCGGCCCCCAGGGCGCCGACTGCCAGGTCACCGTGCTCACCCTCACCGAGGACGGCCACCTCACCGTCACCGCCGACCCCACCCCCGACGACCCCCACATCGCCCTCAACCGCGACTTCCTCCTCGACGCCCTCCGCGCCGCCCACCCCGAACAACTCCTCCTCGAACTCGGCGGCCCGATCGCCCCGCTCGCCATCCGCACCCCCGGCCGGACCGGCACCTTCTCCGTCCTGATGCCGGTCCGCCTCCCCTGATGCCCCCACCCCCAACGAGCGCGCGAGGCACCGCCCGCGCGCCCGCACCAACCCACCAACACCCACCCCCACTCACCTCCCCACCCGCCCAAGGCGAGAGGGACGCGCTGCGGGAGGGGGCGGTGGAGGGGGTGGGTGCGGAGAGCGGCGTAACGGGTGATTTTCAGACCGCCAACGGTGATCACACCCCACCTACAGAGTCGGCGGTCCGAAAATCATCCAGCCGCCGGAGCACCCACCCCCGGAACCGCCCCCCGACCAACCCACCCGCCCCCGGGC
>NZ_JBHJWG010000100.1:0-6745 GCF_042266305.1 Kitasatospora sp. NPDC056076 | reverse complement strand
GGCGTCGGGCGCGCGGGCGCAGGCGACGCGGCTGCGGTTCGCGGCGAAGGCGCGCGCGCGACGGGCGCGGCGGCGCGCGGGGCGGCGGCCGGGGCCGGAGCGGCCGGGGCGGCGGGCGCAGCCGGCGCAGCAGCAGCGGCGGGCGCGGGGGCAGCGGCAGGGGTCGGCGTGGGGCCGGCCTGGGTCGCGGCCTGGGTCACTGGGGTCACCTCGGTACCGGGCTTGTAGTCGGCGAAAAAGTCCCACCAGGCTCGGTCGACCGAGTTCGGGTCCTGGAGGTACTGCTGGTAGATCTCATCGACGAGCCACTCATTGGGGCCGAAGCCAGTGGAGCTTGCCGAGCTGTTGGGGGTTTCAGGGGACTGTGGCGACACGGCGGCAACCGCCCTCTTCCGCTTCCTTTTGGGATGTTTGGACAGCGGGGATTAAGGCTACGCCCCTGACCAGTGATCGCGCAGTCCCCGGGCCCCAGGCGTCGCCCAGATCACAGTCCTGACCTGCAGATTGGCTGAAAAAGTGCGTTAGAAAGCCGTATCTGCGGGGAACCGATCGGGCCCGATCACCCCATAAATCGGGGTGAAAGCGGACAAAAGCCCAGGTTCATCCGTCGACGATCTTCGTATGCGTCTGTGCCGGATCTGTGACAAATGTCCCGACCGGCTCAGGACTGCCCGGGCAGCCGGACCTCGATCCGGCAGCCGCTCGGCGACTCGGCGACGGCGATCCGTCCGCCGTGCAGGTCCACCGCCCAGCGGGCGATCGCCAGGCCCAGCCCGGTGCCGCCGTCCGAGCCCGGCCCGGAGGCCGTCGCGGTGCCGCTGCGGCTGAACCGCTCGAAGACCCGGCCGCGGTCCGCCGGCGGGATGCCGGGGCCCTCGTCCTGGACCTCCAGGAGCAGGCCGCCGTCCTCGCCGTCGGGCCGGGCGCGCACCGTCACGGTGCCGCCGGGCGGGGAGTGCTTGCAGGCGTTGTCGACCAGGTTGGCGACGACCTGGTGGAGGCGTTCCGGGTCCGCCACGGCCGTCAGGCCGACCGGGCTGACCTCCAGGGCGAGCCGGACGTCACCGCGCCGGGAGAAGGCCCCGCCGGCCGTCGCGCCGTCCACGGTGACCCCGCGCAGCACGCCGTCCAGGAACTCGCGCACCTCGAACGGGCGCGCGTCCAGGTCGACCACGCCGTCGTCGATCTTGGAGAGGTCCAGCAGGTGGGTGACCAGGCGGCCGAGCCGCTCGGTCTGCTCCAGGGCGGCCCCCAGGGTCGCCGGATTGGGCTGGACGACGCCGTCCACCACGTTCTCCAGCACGGCGCGCAGCGCGGCGATCGGCGTGCGCAGCTCGTGCGAGACGTTGGCGACCAGTTCGCGGCGGTGCCGGTCGGCGGCCTGGAGGTCGGCGGCCATGCCGTTGAAGGCGGCGGCCAGCTCGCCGATCTCGTCGCGCGAGTTCACCTCGACCCGGCGGCTGTAGTCGCCGGAGGCCATCGCGCGGGCGGCGTCCGTCATCTCGCGCAGCGGGGCGGTGAGCCCGTGCGCGAGGAACTGCATGAACAGCAGCGAGGCGATCATGGAGAAGACCATGATGATCCGGATCTGGGTCTCGGACCGGATCGCCACGACCACCATCCCGGTGGCCAGGAACACGGAGACGATCACCAGCAGGGCGAGTTTGCCCTTGATGGAGCGGACCGGGTCGAGCGGACGGATGTCGGCCCAGACCCGGCTGGCCGCACGGGCGGCCAGGGTCTGCGGGCGCGCGCCGTCGGCGTCCCCGTTGCGTTGCTGTGGAAAGGTCATTGCTCCCCTGTGATCCCCGCGTGTTGTCACGGCGGTGCCGGGACACGGGCCCCCCGGTGGCCCGTCGCCCGGAGCCCCCGTCAGGAGAGCGGGGCCTCCAGCGCGTATCCGACGCCGTGGACGGTGCGGATCCAGCTGGCGCCGATCTTGCGGCGCAGCGCCTTCACGTGGCTGTCCACGGTCCGGGTGCCGGACGCGTCGGTCCAGTCCCAGACCTCGGCCAGCAGCTGCTCGCGGGTGAGCACCGCGCGCGGCTGGGCGGCCAGGCAGGCCAGCAGGTCGAACTCGGTCGGCGTCAGGTGGACGTCGCCCGAGGCGAGTCGGACCCGGCGCTGCACGTGGTCGATCTCCAGTTCGCCGAAGCGCAGGCTGCCGAGCGCGGGCGTGCGGGCCGCCTGCTGGGCGCGCTCGACGCGGCGCAGCAGCACGTTGACCCGGGCGGCCAGTTCGCGCATGGAGAACGGCTTGGTCATGTAGTCGTCGGCACCGACGCCGAGGCCGACCAGCAGGTCCGTCTCGTCGTCGCGGGCGGTCAGCATCAGTACCGGCACCGGGCGTTGGGCCTGGATCCGGCGGCACACCTCCAGCCCGTCGAAGCCGGGCAGCATGATGTCCAGGACCACCAGGTCCGGCTGCCAGGTGTGGAAGCCGTCCACCGCGCCGGGGCCGTCGTGGGCCACGGCGACCTTGAACCCCTCGGCGCCCAGTCGCGCCGCGATCGACTCGGCGATCGTGGGTTCGTCCTCCACCACCAGCACTCTGCGCTGGCTGCTCACAGTGCCGCCGGTGTTGGGGTTGTCCTGCTGAATTTCTGTCACGGTCACGCCACCGCCCCCAGGGCTGCGGGCCGGCCACCTGTGGGGATGGCGGGGCTCCGCTCGTAGTCTTGTTCCGTCGTGGACTGTGCCGGGTCCGCCGTCCCGTTCGTGCACCGGGGAGTGGAGGACGGATGGTCTTCCGCCCACTCCTCCCACGCACTTCGCAGCGTACGGACAGCGGATGCCTCCCGGCAGGCGGACCGGACGTTTCCGGCCCGCTGGGCCGGCTGTCCGGCCGCCCTCGGGCCCACCGAAGGAGTGGGCACGGGCCGATACCTTACCCGGCGAATTTTCACTGCGTAACGGTACGTATGCAGTCCAGTTGACGCCAAGTCGCCGGTCAGAGGCCCTACTGACGCGTTAATCGGGAGAAGGTCTGGACCAATGTCGGGAATCCGGCCGGTCCCGTCGTCGACGGTCTTCACGGGCTTTTCTCAGGTGCCTCTCAGAACCTCGACGTAGCGTGGCCGCGACAACGCCCCGCAGGGCGGAATCCGGCCTCCGCGCCGGGGCGTCGGGCGCCCTCCGGGCGCCGTGCGGCTGCGGGTGTGGGAGCGGAGGCGTCATGGCTGGACTGCGGTGGGGTGCCGGCGGGCGCGCGCCTTCGGGGGTGCCGTACGGAATGCTCCCGGGCCGGTTGCGCGGCGGTCCCGTCGAATGGCTGCTGGAACGCGTGCCGACACCTCGGCGGACCCCGTTCACGATCGGATATCTCGCGGTCGTCGGCGTCACCTCGACCTTCGCCGGGATCGCCGATCCGGAACTCGTCCAGCGTTTGCAGGAAGCCTCCAGCTCGGACGGCCACAACCTGCTCCAGCACCCGCTGCGTGCCCTGTTGCTGAGTGGTTTCTGGGTGGCCGGGGGATCGTGGCTGCCCTACCTGTGGGGTTTCGCCTTCACCCTGGCCCCGCTGGAGCGCCGGGTCGGTCCGGCCCGGGCGGCGGCGGTGTTCGCCGCCGGGCACGTGGCGGCCACCCTGCTCTCCCAGGGCGTGGTGATCACCGCGGTGGAGACCGGGCGGCTGGCCCCGGCGGCGATGGACCAGCTGGACATCGGCGTCAGCTACGGCGTGCTCGCCTGCCTGGGCGCGGCCGCCGGGGCGCTGCCGCCGCGCGCGCGGGCGGTGGCGCTGGCCGGCGTCGGACTGATGCTCGCCCAGCAGATCGCCACCCAGAAGGACCTGGTCACGGCGGTGGGGCACCCGGCCGCGCTGCTCACCGGGATGGCGCTGTGGCGCTGGCTGGGCCGGATCGAGCGGCGCCCGCCCGGGCCGCGGCTGCGCCCGGCCCGGGTGCGGGCGGCCGGCTCCGCCGCCTCCCCGTCCGCCTCCTCGGTGCTCTCCTCCGTGCTCTCCGCGGTCGTCCCCTCGATCGTCCCCCCGGCCGCCGCGGCGGTGCGGGCCGGGCGCCGGCCGTCCACCGCGCGCTGACGCCGGGGCCCTCTTGGGCCGTTCTTTCCGCTCCCTTTTGACGGGGCCTCCCCCCGGCCGTTCCGGTGACGGTCTTGTTCGCTCACAGCGAACAAGGTGCGGGGAACAACCGGCGCCCGCAAATCCTTAGTCAGGTCGACTCAAGTTCACTGACCGGGGAGAGATCATGGCATCGACGTCCACACCGCTCACCCTGCCCGTGCTGCCCCTCGACGACGAGGTCGTGCTCCCGGGCATGGTCGTCCCGCTGGACCTCAAGGACACCGAGGTGCGCGCCGCGGTCGAGGCCGCCCGTGCCGCGGCCACCGGCTCCGGCAAGCCCCAGGTCCTGCTGGTCCCGCGGGTGGACGGCTCGTACGCGGCGGCCGGCACGCTGGCCACCGTGGAGCAGGTCGGCCGGCTGGCCGACGGTGACCCGGCGGCGCTGGTGCGCGCCGTGCGCCGGGTCCGGATCGGGGTCGGCACCACCGGCCCCGGCGCCGCCCTCTGGGTGGAGACCACACCGTTCAAGGAGTCCTCGGTCGGCACGCCGGTGGCCGGGCGGGCCGCCGAGCTGGTCAAGGAGTACAAGGCGCTGTCCACCCAGTGGCTGCGCAAGCGCGGCGCCTGGCAGATCGTCGACCGGGTGGCGCAGATCGAGGGCGTCGGCGAGCTCGCCGACAACATCGGCTACGCGCCCTTCGCCACCGCCGAGCAGAAGCTCAAGGTGCTGCTGGAGGCCGACCAGGTCGCCCGCCTGGAGTACGCGCTCACCCTGCTGCGCGACCACCTCGCCGAGGAGGAGGTCAACGACACCATCCGCAAGGACGTCGAGGAGGGCGTGGCCAAGCAGCAGAAGGAGTTCCTGCTCCGCCGCCAGCTGGAGGCCGTCCGCAAGGAGCTGGCCGAGCTGAACGGCGACCCGGCCGACGAGGAGGGCGACTACCGCGCCCGGGTCGAGGCCGCCGACCTGCCCGGGAAGGTCCGCGAGGCCGCGCTCAAGGAGGTCGACAAGCTGGAGCGCTCCTCCGACCAGTCGCCCGAGGGCTCCTGGATCCGCACCTGGCTGGACACCGTCCTGGAGCTGCCCTGGAACGAGCGCACCGAGGACGCGTACGACATCGCCGGCGCCCGCGCCGTGCTCGACGCCGACCACGCCGGCCTCGGCGACGTCAAGGAGCGGATCGTCGAGTACCTGGCCGTCCGCAAGCGCCGGGCCGACCAGGGGCTCGGCCAGATCGGCGGCCGCCGAGGAGGCGCGGTGCTCGCCCTGGTCGGGCCGCCCGGCGTCGGCAAGACCTCGCTCGGCGAGAGCGTGGCCCGCGCGATGGGCCGCACCTTCGTCCGGGTCGCGCTCGGCGGCGTCCGGGACGAGGCGGAGATCCGCGGCCACCGGCGCACCTACGTCGGCGCCCTGCCCGGCCGGCTGGTGCGGGCGATCAAGGAGGCCGGATCGATGAACCCGGTCGTCCTGCTCGACGAGATCGACAAGGTCGGCTCCGACTACCGGGGCGACCCGTCCGCCGCCCTGCTGGAGGTGCTGGACCCGGCCCAGAACCACACCTTCCGCGACCACTACCTGGAGGTCGAACTCGACCTCTCCGACGTGGTCTTCCTCGCCACCGCCAACGTGCTGGAGGCCATCCCCGAGCCGCTGCTCGACCGGATGGAGCTGGTCCGCCTGGACGGCTACACCGAGGACGAGAAGGTCGTCATCGCCCGCGACCACCTGCTCCCGCGCCAGCTGGAGAAGGCCGGCCTGGCCGACGGACAGGTCGCCGTGGACGAGGAGGCGCTGCGCCGGCTCGCCGGGGAGTACACCCGGGAGGCGGGCGTGCGCACCCTGGAGCGCTCGATCGCCCGGGTGCTGCGCAAGATCGCCGCACAGGCCGAGCTCGGCGAGCGCGAGCTGCCCGCCGCGGTCGGCGCGGCGGACCTGCCCGCCCTGATCGGCCGCCCGCACCACGTGCCGGAGGCCGCCCAGGCACCCGCCGAGCGGCGCACCGCCGTCCCCGGGGTGGCCACCGGCCTCGCCGTCACCGGTGCCGGCGGCGACGTCCTCTACATCGAGGCCTCGCTGGCCGACGCCGAGACGGGCGGCACCGGGCTGACCCTGACCGGGCAGCTGGGCGACGTGATGAAGGAGTCCGCGCACATCGCGCTCTCCTACCTCCGCTCGCGCGGCGCCGAGCTGGAACTGCCGGTCACCTCGCTGCGCGACCGCGGCGTGCACCTGCACGTCCCGGCCGGGGCCGTCCCCAAGGACGGGCCGAGCGCCGGCATCACCATGACCACGGCGCTGGCCTCGCTGCTCTCCGGCCGCAAGGTGCGCACCGACGTGGCGATGACGGGCGAGGTGTCGCTGACCGGGCGGGTGCTGCCGATCGGCGGGGTGAAGCAGAAGCTGCTCGCCGCCGACCGGGCCGGCGTCACCACGGTGATCATCCCCAAGCGCAACGAGGCCGACCTGGACGACGTCCCGGCCGAGGTGCTGGAGCGGCTCACCGTCCACCCGGTGGCCGACGTGCGCGAGGTGCTGGCGCTGGCCCTGGAGCCGGCCGGGGTGCTGGTCGCCGCGGCCTGAGGCGGTCGGCGGGGCCGGTCCGGCGGGTACCCCCGGCCCGCCCCCCCGCGGGCCCCACAGCGGGGATTGCCTCCCCCACGCAGCGCCTCCAGGCCCCGGTGCCGGCGCCGCGGCGGGCCGTGCAGGTGCGGCACCGCCCGCGG
>NZ_JBHJWG010000099.1:0-7003 GCF_042266305.1 Kitasatospora sp. NPDC056076 | reverse complement strand
GGCCGCCCGCCGGGCCGGCCTCGCCCTGACCCCCCGCCACCTGTTCGCCCACCAGACCCTGGCCGAACTCGCCCGCGCCGCCGAGGAGTCGCCGAACCCGGGCGGCACCGCCGAACAGGGCCCGGTGACCGGCGACGCCCCGCTCACCCCCGTCCAGCACTGGCTGTTCGACACCCTCGACGGGGACCCGGCCCGGCTCACCCAGTCGCTCGCCTTCCGGCTCGCCCCCGACACCGACGAGCACCTGCTCCGGGCGGCGCTGGCCGTCGTTCTGGCACAGCACGACGCGCTCCGGCTGCGCTACCGGCGCCGGCCGGACGGCGGGTGGCGGCAGTACGGCAGCGCGCCCGGGCCGGACCCGGAGCTGCGCACCCACCACCTGCCGGGCGCACCGGAGTTCGAGGCGCTGCGCCGGGAGCTGACCGAGGGCTTCGACCTGGCCGCCGGACCACTGCTGCGCGCCGCCCTCTGCCACCTCGCCGACGAACCGCACCCCGTCCTGCTGCTGGCCGCGCACCACCTGGTGGTGGACGCGGTGTCCTGGCGGCTGATCCTGGAGGACCTGGACACCGCCCACCGCGCCCTGCGCGCGGGGCAGCGGCCCGACCTCGGCCCCAAGACCACCTCCTTCCGCGCCTGGGCCGAACGGCTCGCCGCACACACCGCCGCCGGCGGCTTCGACGGCGAACTCGCCCACTGGCAAAGCCCGGAGGACGAGGCCGGGGCCGCCCTGCCGACCGACCTGGACGGCGCCGACACCGCCGCCGTCGAGGAGTCGCTGACCGTCGCCCTGGACGCCGAGCGGACCGCCCGACTGCTCCAGGACGTCCCCGCGGCCTACCGCACCCGGATCGACGACGTACTGCTCTGCGCCCTCGGCCGGGTACTGGCCCGCTGGACCGGACACGACCGGGTGACCGTCGCCCTGGAGGGCCACGGCCGGGCGGAACTCCTCGACGGCGTCGACCTCTCCCGCACCGTCGGCTGGTTCACCACGATGTACCCCGTCACCCTGGACGTCCCCCGGGCCGCCGACACCGGCACCGTGCTCAAGGCCGTCAAGGAGAACCTGCGCGCCGTCCCGCACGGCGGCCTCGGCCACGGCGCCCTGCGCCACCTGCGCAAGGCCCCCGGCCTCGCCGGAACCCCGCAGCTCGGCTTCAACTACCTGGGCCGGCAGGACTGGACGCCCGCCCCCGGCGGCCTGCTGCACGCCCCGTACGGCGCGCTCACCGGCGGGCTCGACCGCACCGCCCGGCGCCCCCACCTGCTCGACGTGCTCGGCCGGGTGGCGGACGGGCGGCTGGAGTTCACCTGGTCCTACTCCCGCGAACGGCACCATCGGGCCACCGTCGACCGGCTCGCCGCCGAACTCCTCGACGAACTAGGGGAGATCGTCCGCCACTGCGCCGAACCCGGCGCCGGCGGCCGCACCCCGTCCGACTTCCCGCTCGCCCCGCTGGACCAGGCCGCCGTCGACCGGCTGGTCGGCACCGGACGGGAGGTGACCGGGATCCAGCCGCTCACCCCCACCCAGACCGGCATGGTGCTGCACGGCCTGGACGAGGCCGAACACGGCCTGTACGTCGAGCAGCTCACCTTCGTGCTGGACGGCGCCCGCGACCCGGAGCCGCTGGCCGCCGCCTGGCAGCTGGTCGTCGACCGCACGCCCGTGCTGCGCACCGCCGTCGCCCTCCACGACGTGCCCGTCCCGCTGCAACTGGTGCACCGGCACGCCACCCTGCCGGTCACCCGGCACGACTGGAGCGAGCACACCGAGCGCGAGCGCACCCGGCGGCTGGAGGCGCTGCTCGCCGACCGGCGCTCCCGCCCGATGGCGCTGGACCGCGCCCCGCTGCTCCGGCTCGACCTGGTCCGGCTCGGGCCGGACAGCATCCGGGTGGTGTGGACCTTCCACCACGTGCTGCTGGACGGCTGGAGCGTCTTCCACGTGCTCGCCGACGTGCTGGCCGCGCACGCCGCACTCCTCGCCGGGCGGGCGCCGGAGCTGCCCGAACGCCGCCCCTTCGCGGACTACGTGAGCTGGCTCGCGGCCCGCGACACCGGCGCCGCCGCCGAGCACTGGCGCACCGCCCTGGCAGGCCTCACCGCGCCCACCGCCCTGCCCTACCACCGCAGGCCCGCCCCCGGCGACACCGCCCGCTCCGGGCAGTGGCTCTCGCACCGGCTGGCCGAGGCCGACACGGCGCTGCTCCAGGCCTTCGCCCGCCGCCACCGGCTCACCCTCAACACCCTGGTGCAGGGCGCCTGGGCACTGCTGCTCGCCCACCGCAGCGGCGACGCCCGGGTGTGCTTCGGCACCACCGTCTCCGGGCGCCCCGCCGACCTGGCCGGCGCGGACGACATCGTCGGCCTGTTCATCACCACCCTGCCCGCGCTGGTCACCGTGGACGGCACCCGGCCCTGCGCCGACTGGCTGCGCGGCCTCCAGGAGGAGCGGGCCGAGGACCGCCGGTTCGAGCACCTGCCGCTCGCCGCGATCCGGGCGCTGAGCGAACTCCCGCCCGGCACCCCGCTGTTCGACAGCCTGGTGGTGCTGGAGAACTACCCCGTCAGCGCGGCCTCGGCCGGCGCCCACGGGCTGCGGATCCGCGACCTGGACGCCCGGGAGGCCACCAACTACCCGCTCACCGTGGTCGTCTCGCCGGGCGAGCGGCTCGCCGTGGAGCTCGGCCACGACCCCCGCCACCTCGACCGCGCGACCGCCGAGAGCCTGGCCGACCAACTGCTGCACATCCTCACCGCGCTGGCCGGCAGCGACGGCGCCGCCAGGCTGGACGACCTCGACCTGCTGCCGCCCCGGGAACGGCGGAGGCTGCTGCACGGACCGGCCCGCCCGGCCCTCGACCCGGTCACCCCGGCCACCCTGCCCGCCCTGGTCGAGGCCGCCGTCGACCGCAGGCCGGACGCGGTGGCCCTGAGCGCCGACGGCTCGGAGCTGACCTACGCCCAACTGGAGGCCCACGCCAACCGGTTGGCGCACCGGCTGATCGCCCGCGGCGCCGGCCCCGGCACCCTGGTCGCCCTGCTGCTGCCGCGCTCGGCGGACATGCTGCTTGCCGAACTCGCCGTGGCCAAGACCGGCGCCGCCTTCCTCCCCGTCGACCCCGCCTACCCGGACGAGCGGGTGGAGGCGATGCTGCGCGACGCGGCCCCCGCGCTCACCCTGGACGCCAAGGAGACCGCCGCCCTGCTCGCCGCCGGACCGGACGGCGGCCCCGAGCACCGCCCCACCGACACCGACCGGACCCGCCCGCTCGACCTCGACGACCCCGCCTACGTCATCTACACCTCCGGCTCCACCGGCACCCCCAAGGGCGTCGTGCTCACCCACCGCGGCCTGGCCGCCTTCGCCGCCGCCGAGGCCGCCCACTACCGGATCGCCCCCGGCGACCGGGTGCTGGCCTTCGCCACCCCCAGCTTCGACGCCTCCGTGCTGGAACTCTGCCTGGCCCTGCCGCACGGCGCCCGCCTGGTGGTGCCCGCCCCCGGGCCGCTGCTCGGCGACCGGCTCGCCGGCCTGCTGCGCGCCGAGCGGATCACCCACACCCTGCTGCCGCCCGCCGCCCTGGCCACCCTGCCCGCCGACACCCCCGGGACGCTGCCGGACCTCAGGACCCTGATCGTCGGCGCCGAGGCCTGCGGCCCCGAGCTGGTCGCCCGCTGGGCCCCGCACCACCGCATGGTCAACTCCTACGGCCCGACCGAGGCCACCGTGGTCGCCACCTGGTCCGCGCCGCTGACGGCGGACGGCGCCGCACCGCCGATCGGCCGCCCGCTGCCCGGCACCGGAGCCCGCGTCCTGGACGCCCGGCTGCGGCCGGTGCCCGACGGCACGCCGGGCGAACTGTGGCTGAGCGGGCCCGGGTTGGCCCGCGGCTACCTGAACCGGCCCGGCCTGACCGCCGCCCGGTTCACCGCCGACCCGTACGGACCGCCCGGCAGCCGGATGTACCGCACCGGCGACCTGGTGCGCCGCGACCACCGGGGCGAACTGCACTTCCTGGGCCGCACCGACCACCAGCTCAAGCTGCGCGGCCACCGGATCGAGGCCGGCGAGGTCGAGGCCGTCCTGGTGCGCCACCCGGCCGTGCTGGACGCGGTGGTGAGCATCCGCGAGGACGAGCCCGGACTGCCCCGGCTGGTCGCCCACGTGCTCGCCTCGCCCGGAGAGCCACCGACCGGCGCCGAACTGCGGGCGCTGGCCGCCCGCTCACTGCCCGGCCACATGGTCCCCACCGCCTTCGCCGTCCTCGACCGCTTCCCGCTCACCCCCGGCGGCAAGACCGACCGCGCCGCGCTGCCCGCACCCCGGCCGGTCGAACCGGGCCCCGCCGAGCGGGTGGCACCCCGCACGCCCACCGAGGAGGCGGTCGCCGCGATCTGGGCCGACACCCTGGGCACCGCCGTCGGCGTCACCGACGACTTCTTCCTGCTCGGCGGCGACTCCGTGCGGGCCCTGCTGATCGCCTCCCGCGCCAACGATGCCTTCGGCGTCACGCTCACCCCCCGCGACGTGCTGGTCTCCCGCACCGTGGCCGACCTGGCCGGCCTGGTGGAGGACCAGGTGCTGAGCGAACTCGAAGCCGCCGCGTCCGGCGGCCCCGACGATGACGAACGGTGAGGATCCGACGACCATGACGCCTTCGACGCCTTCGACACCCCCGGGGCCCGCACGGCGGGACCGCGCGGCCGCCCTCCCCGCCGACCTGCGGGAAGCGCTCCGGCTCCGGCTGGCCGGGAAGTCCGCCGCCGCCCCGGCGGGCATCCCGCGCGCCGACCGCGACCGGCCGCTGCCGCCGTCCTCCGTCCAGCAGCGGCTCTGGTTCCTGGACCGGCTGCGGCCCGGCGACCCGCGCTACAACAGCGCGCTCGCCGTCCGGTACACCGGGCCACTGGACGCCACGGCGCTCCGCGGGGCGCTGGCCGCCGTGGTCGCCCGGCACGAGGCGCTGCGGACCGTCTTCGAGGAGGCCGACGGCCGCCCGGTGCCGACCGTACGGCCGGCCGGGCCGGTGCCGCTGCCGGTCCACGAGGTCGACGGCTCCGACCTCGACGCCCTGCTCCTCGCCGAGTACTCCCGCCCGTTCGACCTGCGGCACGGCCCGCTGCTGCGCGCCCTGCTGCTGCGCGAGTCCGCGCACTCCCACGTGCTCCAGCTGACCGCCCACCACATCGTCACCGACGGCTGGTCCATGGGCGTGGTCCTGGACGAACTGTGCACCGGCTACGCGGCGCTGGCCCGCGGCGAGGCCCCGCAGCTGCCGCCCGTCGCCGTCCAGTACCCGGACTACGCGGCCTGGCAGCGCGAGCAGCAGACCGGGGCCCGGGCGGACAGACAGCTGGCCCACTGGAAGGAACGCCTGACCGGAGCGGTGCCCCCCGAACTGCCGCTGGACCACCCCCGGCGCGGCGAGGAGGCCGGCCCCGGCGCCGTCCACCCCGTCACCGTCCCCGCCGCGCTCACCGCCCGGTTGCGCGAGCTCGCCGCCGAGCGGCAGGGCACCCTGAACACCGCCCTGACGGCCGGCGTCCAGGCGCTGCTGGCCCGCTGGTCCGGGCAGGCGGACGTCACCGTCGGCTCGCTGACGCCCGGGCGCGTCCGCACCGAACTGGAGCGGGCCGTCGGCTGCTTCGTCAACACGGTCGTGCTGCGCACCCGGGTCGACCCGGCCGGCTCCTTCCGCGACCTGCTGACGGCCGCCACCGGGACCGGCAACGACGCCCTCGCGCACGGCGACACGCCCTTCGAGCGGGTGGTCGAGGCGGTGGCCGCGCCCCGCGAGGCCGGCCGCAACCCGCTGTTCGACGTCCTGGTGCTGCTGCACCCCGCACCGCCCGCGGCCACCGCCCCGGCCGGTACCGCGATCACCCCGGTGGACGTGCCCCGGCAGGCCGCCACCTTCGACCTCAGCGTGGAGTTCGTCCCCGACGGCGAGGCGCTCACCGGCCTGCTGGAGTACCGCGCCGACCTCATCGACCCGGCCACCGCCCGCCGCACCGCCGACCAGCTGCTCCGCCTGCTGGCGGGCGCCGCCGCCGAACCGGACCGCCCGCTCGGCACCCTGCCGCTGCTCTCCCCGGCGCAGACCCGGCAGCTCCTCCACGACTGGAGCGGCACCGGGCTGCCCGTCGAACCCGCCACCCACCCCGACCTGCTGGCGCGCCGGGCGGCCCTGACCCCCGACGCCCCGGCCCTGGTCGCCGGGGGCGAGGAGCTCGGCTACGCGGAGCTCAACACCCGCGCCAACCGGCTCGCCCACCAGCTGATCGCCCGCGGCATCGGCCCCGAACAGCTCGTCGCGCTGCACCTGCCGCGCACCGCCGACATGATCACCGCGATCCTGGCCGTCTGGAAGACCGGCGCCGGCTACCTGCCGCTGGACCGCGCGCTGCCCGCCGAACGCGTCGCGTTCCTGCTCGCGGACGCCCGCCCGGCGCTCGTCCTGGACGAGGCGGCGCTGCGCGCGCTGCCCGCCGACGGCCCCGCCACCGACCCCGGCGACGCCGACCGCACCGCCTCGCTCGACCCCGCCAACACCGCCTACGTGCTGTACACCTCCGGCTCCACCGGCCGCCCCAAGGGCGTCGCCGTGCCGCACCGCGCGCTGGCCAACCTGCTCGCCGCCCACCGGGCCGGGTTCGTCGCCGAGGCCGGCGGCGGCCCGCTGCGGGTCGCGCTGACCGCCTCGTTCTCCTTCGACACCTCCCTGGAGGGCGTGCTGCTGCTGGCCGACGGCCACCCGCTGCACCTGGTCGACGAGACCACCCGGACGGACCCGGCCGCGCTGGTCGAGTACGTGGTCCGCCACCGCATCGACTTCCTCGACCTCACCCCCTCCTACCTGCGCCAACTGCTGCCCGCCGGGCTGCTCGACGACCCCCGGCACCGCCCCCGGGTGCTGATGCTCGGCGGCGAGGCGGTCGGGCCCCGGCTCTGGCGCGAACTCGCCGCCCACCCGGACGTCGCCGCGTACAACTA
>NZ_JBHJWG010000098.1:0-7749 GCF_042266305.1 Kitasatospora sp. NPDC056076 | reverse complement strand
CGAGAGATCTACCGAGTCCTGACCACGCCCAGCACACCGAGCACCACCACCGAGCAGCTCACCATCGCTGCTTGACATCCATAAGAGCATCCGGGCCTGCGCTCGCTCTCCTCTGCGGGTGGAGCAAGTCAAAGTGCTCCCGCATCGAGAACGCCATCACTGCGCCCTCCGAGAAGGACATCCGGGACTGGTGCCATGCCTGCAACGCTGACGGCCAGGCCGAAGACCTGGCGGCCAGTCTTCGCACCGTCGAAACCATGTTCACCGAGTGGCGGCGGATGGAGCGCAGCGGGCTCAAGCGCGCCCAGGAGATGGTTCTGCCCCTGTACGAGCGAACGACCCGGTTCCGGGCTTACACACCCGGCATCCTTCACGGTCTACTCCAGACCCGGGACTACACCCGTTCGGTACTACAAGCCACCCAACGTCGTCGTGTTGCCGTGAACGATGTGGAAGAGGCAGTCCAGGTCCGCATGGAACGGCAGGCGATCCTGAGAGACCACGGGAGGACGTTCGCCTTCATCATCGAAGAGGCGTGCCTGCACCACGGTCTTGGCGGGCCGGAGGTAGCGGCCGGCCAACTCGCCCACCTGAACATCGTCGCGTCCTTGGCGAACGTGAGCCTGGGGATCGTTCCGAGGGGATTGTTGCGCCACTCGATGCAGGTCGAAGCGTTCTCGATCTACGACTCGGCGCAGGTAAACGTCGAGCTTGTCTCCGGGTACCTCCAGATCACGCAGCCTTCGGAAGTGGGCATGTACGTCAGCCGGTTCGGGGAACTGTCCACGGATGCCGTGCATGGCGCTGCCGCTCGCGCCCTGATCTCAGGGGCGCTTGACTCTCTCGAGTGACTGCTGTGCAACTGCGTGCAACTTCGTTGGGCGTCGCTGGCCGCTCCTCGTACGGTCCATCCCACACCCCCATGCACGGAGGAGAGGGAACCGACGATGAGTGCCACAGCGAAGCGCGACATCCCGAAGCGTGTTCAGAGGTTTCTCGCCGAGGACGACGACGGCCCGCTCGTGGCCGAGCCGGTGTCGGCCCCGACCACCACGCTGCCGAACTTCCACGTCGTGGTCTACCTGGCCAAGCCGGGAACGGCGTTCCCCGAGCGCGAGATGCGCGACTGCGAGAGGTACGCGGACACCTTCGGCTGGGGCATCACGCTCACCGTCGTGGACGAGCACGCGAACGACAGGAGCCCGGAGGAGCGGCCGTTGCTCAAGGCCGCGTTGCAGAACCTCAAGGACCGGAAGGCCGGCGCGATCCTCGTCCCGAGCCGGGCGACGATCACCCCCATCGACGGGGAGTACAACGAGTTCGCCGGGGCGGTTGAGAAGGCCGGCGGGTTCATCCAGGTGGCGGCCCGGAGATGAGCCGGTACACCATCGTCCCCGCCGACTCCCCGGCCGGCACCAGTTTCCCGGTCTGGGCCGTCCAGGACCACAGGACCAACCGCCTGGTGCAAGCCCTCCCGCCCCGTCCCGAGCCGCTGCACTTCTACTCGTACGACTCGGCGCGGATCTGGACCCAGAAGAACGACGTCGACTGGGACGCCGCCTGATGCTTCCCAGCCCGGTGAACATCCCACCATCGCACTGCAAGGAGACCTCGTGACCATCAGGTGATCTTCAAGACGCTGCGGTGGACTCCGTACGAACGCGACGGCGTGCAGCTCACAGGGTGGGCGGAGCCGGCTTCCGCAGCCGAGCTTGACGACAGCGTGCGGGTGACGCCGCACCTCTTCCAGGCCCGCATCGACAAGACGGCCGATGTGCGCGTGCTGGTCGTCGGTCGGCGCACGTTCGCCGTCCGGATCGACTGTGACCTCCTGGACTGGCGCAGGGACTACTCCGCCCTCTCGTACACGGTGGTGGATCTGCCCGGCCGCCTGGACAAGGCACTTCACGACATCCTGGACCAACTCGGTCTCGTCTCCGGGTCGTTCGACCTCGCTGTCGACCGAGCCGGCGACTACTGGTGGCTGGAGCTGAATCCCAACGGCCAATGGGGCTGGCTGGAGCAGGAGACCGGCCTGGAGATGTCCGCCGCATTCGCTGATCTGCTGACACGAGGAGAGACAGCATGACCGGAACCGCGCCCCACCGGCGCGCCCTCGCCGACCGGCTTGAGAAGGCGGGCGTCCTGCGGACTCCGGAGTGGCGCGCCGCCGTCGAGGCGATCCCGCGCGAGGAGTTCCTCACCCCCGGGGTCTTCCTTCCCGACGACGGCGGCCGGTGGCGACCCGCCACCGCAGCGGGTACCACGCCGACCGCCTGGGCGGAGATCGCCTACAGCGACGAGTCGTTGACCACCCAGCTCGACGGGCAGCTGACCGCTGACCAAGCCAGGGGGCTCGTGACGGGCTCGCCCACGTCCTCGTCCACCATGCCCGCCACGGTGGTCGGCATGATCGAGCACCTGGAGGTCGCGGACGGTCACCAGGTGCTCGAGATCGGCACCGGCACGGGATACTCCTCCGCCCTGTTGTGCCACCGCCTGGGCGAGGACAACGTCACGACGGTCGAGGTGGACCCGGGCGTCGCGGCCCGCGCCGACGCGGCGTTGGAAGCGGTCGGCTTCTCGACCTGGACCGTCATCGGGGACGGGCTCCTCGGGCATCCTCGCCGCGCTCCCTATGACCGCGTGATCGCCACCTGCGCCGTCAACCGCATCCCGTACACCTGGATTCGCCAGACCAGGCCGGGCGGGATCGTCCTGGCGACGGTCGGCTCCTGGGGGTACGGGACCGGCCTGGCGAAGGTCGTGGTCAACGGCGACGGAACCGCCGAGGGCCGGATCGTCGACCGCTCCTCGTTCATGCAGGCGCGATCGCAGGCCGCCGCGCCGATCGCCGGCGACCTGTCCGCCCGCACCGCCTTTCCCGAGAGCGAGCGGCCCGCCAAGGTGCCGCCGACGATCCTCGGCGAGTGGATGCCGGCGTTCCTCGCCCAGCTCGCCGCGCCCGGAGCCCAGTTCGTCCAGGCCACGGCGGCCGACGGCGCACAGCTCCTGTACCTCTTCGACCCAGCGCGTGAGTCCTTCGCCGAGTTCATCCGCGAAGGCGGGGCGTGGACGGTTCGCCAGGGCGGTCCCGTCGCCCTGTGGGACGCCGTCGAGCGGGCCCTTCTCGCCTGGCGGGGCGCCGGTGGTCCGGACATCACCGCCGTACGGATCCACATCACCAGCAGGGCACACCGGTACTGGATCGGCGACGACGGCGACCTCCGGTGGGAGCACCGCCTCGACCGCCCCGCTTGAGCCTGGGCGCGGGCCCGGCGGGCCCCGCGGGCCCGGTGTTCTCAGGCCGTCGCGGCGGTCGCGGCGGTGGTCGCGGCGATCACGGCGGCCATCATGAGCTGCATGTTCTTGATCGCCTCGCGGACGGACTCGCCCGCCCAGTCGCCCGCGGCGATCTCGGCGAAGCGCGGCTCGACCTGCTTGCCCGGCAGGTCGGGGAAGGCCAGCCGGTGCAGCTTGGCCGAGTGCAGCAGGGCGATCAGGGCGGCGGTGCGCAGCTCCGGTTCGGCGCCGTCCAGGACGACGGCGGTCAGGCGCTCGCGCAGGGCGCGCTCGACGCTGCCGTCGGCCTCCGGGTAGTGCCGGACGGGGAAGATGCCGAGGACGCGGTGCCGTTCCTCGGTGACCAGGCCCCGCTCGCAGAGGCGCAGTTCGGTGTCCCGGAGCACGGTGGACCGGTCCTTGGTGAGCCAGTCCGCGGCCTTGGCCTTACCCGGTCGCTTGGTGCCGACCCACTCGTCGAGGCGCTCCAGTCGGCCGTCCACCAGCGGGTCACCGGTCGGGGTGCGGTCGACCACGGTGAGCCGGCCGTCGGCCACGTCGACCCGGCCGGCCAGTACCAGTTCGGCCAGCAGGCCGCCCGCGGCGGCCCAGGCGGTGTTCATGCCCTCCTTCGGGGCTCCGGTCCGGTCGTCCAGCGAGAGCAGCACCAGTTCCTCGGCGAGGGTGACGTGCATCGGGGGTCCTTCCTCTGTCATCGCCCGTCGGCCCTCAGCGGCGCGGAGCGGCTCTCATGATCGCAGGGCCTCGACCAGGCGCCGGGCCCGGGTGTCCTCCGCCAGCAGCACCCTCAGCAGCGGCTCGGCGCCGCCGTCCGCCGCGCCGCCGGACAGGTAGGCCTCGACCGAGCGCGGGTCGGCGGGCAGCGTCACCTGTCCGGCGTCGAGGGCGGCGTGGGCGCGGGCGTAGTCGAGGCCGAGCCCGGCGAGCAGCTCACCGGCGTTCGCCTCGGGCGCCAACTCCGGCTCCTTCCCGGCCACTTCGTGGAGCGCGAGGAGGGCCAGCAGGACGTGCTCGGTGCCGGGCGTGCGGCGGCCGAGGCGCTCGGCCTGGGCGTCCGCCTCCAGCCGGATCCAGGCCGAGCGCCCGGCGGATCCGGGCGGCAGCAGTCGCTTCCAGCGCGGGGCCCGGTGGGCGCGGCGGGCGAGCAGCGCCTCCCGGGTGGGGCGCAGCAGGGCGGCGGAAGCGTCGTCCGGCCCGGCGACGCCGGTCCCGCCGTCCGGCCCGTCGGCGCCGGACCCGCCCTGCGTCTGCCGTTTCGACTCCAGCTCGGTCGTCTCCAGCTCGGTCGTCTCCATCGAAACCCCTCCCACGGATGCGGCTTTGCCTGAACGATACGCCTACTTTGCTTGCTCTTTGCCATTTTCCGCACGTCAAGAAGGCGTCAGGATCGACCCGGCACGGAGCAGCGCACCGCCGCACCGAAGGCGATCTTCCCCGCCCGGGCGAAAGTCATTCCTACGATCGTCATACCCTGCCCGGTGTACCGGCGGACGGAAGGCCCGGGGGCGCCGCGTTGTTGCTACCGGGTGGACCCGGACCTCCGGAAGGGGTGAGCTCCCTTGACCGACACCATCCCCGGCCCCGAGCGCGCGCCCGGGGCGGAATCGCCGTTGGACGCCTACTCCCGGATCGTCACGTCCGTGGCCGCCGCCATGACGCCGCGGGTCGCCGCCCTGCACGTCCCCCGGCGCGGCCGGGACGGCTGGTTCAGCACCGCGCTCGGCTCGGCCGTGGTCGTCACCGAGGACGGCTTCCTGCTCACCAACGCCCACGTCGTCGGCCACGCCGACGCCGGCACGCTGGCCTTCGCCGACGGCACCACCGCGCCCTTCCACACCATCGGCGTCGACCCGCTCTCCGACCTCGCGGTGCTGCGCGCCGACGGCCCGACCCCCTCGCCGGCGGTCCTCGGCGAGGCCACCGGGCTGCGGGTCGGGCAGTTGGTCGTCGCCGTCGGCAACCCGCTCGGCCTGGCCGGCACCGTCACCGCGGGCGTGGTCAGCGCGCTCGGCCGCTCCCTTCCCGCCCGGGCGGGTAGCGCCGTACGGATCATCGACGACGTGATCCAGACCGACGCCGCGCTCAACCCCGGCAACTCCGGCGGGGCGCTCGCCACGGCCGACGGCGAGGTGGTCGGCATCACCACCGCGGTGGCCGGGAACGGGCTGGGCCTGGCCGTGCCGATCAACGCCACCAGTCGGCGGATCATCGCCGCCCTGCTCGCCGACGGCCGGATCCGCCGCGCCCACCTGGGCCTGGCCGGGGTCCCGGCCCCTCTGCCGCCCGCCCTGCGCGCGCGCACCGGCCAGCGCACCAGCCTGCGGATCGTCGAAGTGGTCCCCGGCTCCCCGGCCGCCCGCTCCGGCCTGCGCGAGGGCGACCTGCTGCTCACCGCCGCCGCCGAACCCATGGACAGCGCCCAGGCCCTCCAGCGGCTGATGCTCGCGGACGCGATCGGCCGCCCGCTCCCGCTCACCGTCCTGCGCGGCGGGGCTCTCGTCGACGTCATCGCCACCCCGACGGAACTCCACGCCGACGACTGACCGACCGCCGACCGGCGTGGGTCTTTGACGGTCCGTCACCACCGGTGCTGGGGTGGGCGAATGGATCCCATCGAACGCATCCGGCAGGCGATCACCCACGAGCGGGAGGAGTGGCACGCCTGGCTCGCCGGGCTGCGGGCCGGCCGGGCGCCGGCACCCCAGGGGCGGATCCGGCACGTCTTCGTCCTGGTCCTGGAGAACCGCTCGTTCGACCACATGCTGGGGGTGTCGACCGGCACGGTGGCCGACGGCAGCCTCCGCCACGGCATCGGCACGGACGCGGTGACCGGCGCGCCGACCACCGTCGACGGCCCCGACACCCGCGCGGGCAACCACCACGCGGGCACGGACCACCCCGTCCGGCTCGGCGCGCCCTTCGCCCTGCCCGTCGACCCGCCGCACGAGTTCTGCGACGTCATGCTCCAGCTCGCCTCGACCGCCATCACCGGCCGCCCGCACGACGACCGGTGCGCCTACGACGGCACCTACCCGCCGATCACCCTGGGCGGCTTCGTCGACAACTACGTCAACGAGGCGACGGTGAAGCAGGACGCCGAGGCCCTCGCCGACCCCGGCGCCGTCATGGCCTGCTTCACCGCCGACCAGCTCCCCGTCCTCAGCACCCTGGCCCGCGAGTTCGCCGTCTGCGACCGCTGGTTCTCCGCCCTGCCCGGGCCGACCTGGCCCAACCGCTTCTTCCTGCACGCGGCGAGCTCCGCCGGCCTCGACCACAGCCCCGACCCGGTCGACACCGTCCGGTCCAAGCTGAGCGGCTACACCTTCGAACACGGGACGCTCTACGAGGCCCTGGACGACAAGGGCCTCCCGTGGCGCGTCTACGCCGGGGACGCGCTCCCCCAGGTCAGCGCGCTCGCCGGGATGGACCTGCCGACGACGGTGGAGCGCTACCACCACCTCGACGACCTGGCGGAACACCTCCAGGACCCCGGGTACCCGGCCGCCTACACCTTCATCGAGCCGAACTACGGCCACGTCCTCACCCACGGCGGCGACTTCCGCTGCGGCAACAGCCAGCACCCGCTCGACGACGTGACCGACGGCGAGGCGCTGATCAAGTCCGTCTACGAGGGGCTGCGGCGCTCGCCGCTCTGGGAGTCCAGCCTGCTCGTCATCACCTACGACGAGCACGGCGGCTTCTACGACCACGTGCCGCCGCCCGCGGCCGTCCCGCCGGGCGACCGCACCGACCCGGAGCACAGCGCCCACGGCTTCCGCTTCGACCGGCTCGGCGTCCGGGTGCCCACCGTCGTCGTCTCCCCGTGGATCCCGGCCGCCGCGCCCGCCGCCGCGCCCGCCGGCAAGGACAGCGGCGCGGACAGCGGCGCGGACGGGCGGAACTGCAACCTGATCGACCACACCCAGTACGACCACGGCTCGCTGCTCGCCACCGTCGAGCGACTGTTCGGACTGGCCCCGCTCACCGACCGCGACGCCCGGGCGAACGACTTCCTCCACCTGCTCTCCGCCGACGCCCCGCGCGAGGCGCCCCGCACCCTGCCCGACCCGGCCGAGTCGGGCGTCTCCTGGAAGGCGGAGGCCGCCGGGCCGGCCGACCCCGGCCGGCCCGTCACGGCGACGCTGCGCGGGTTCGTCGAGACGGCCGCGATCCAGGAGGCGCGCCTGCACCCGCAGGAACACGACCGGATCAGCCGACGGGCCGCCGGGATCGCAACGGTGGCCGACGCCGAGCAGTACCTCTCTGACATCACCGCACAACTCGGTCGGGCCGGGCTGCGCATCGCCAGGCCGCCGCAGGGCTGACCTAGGGTCCGTCTTCAAACTCCCGTCTGCGGGCCGACGCTCCCCCAGCCTTCGGCCGGGAGGTACCCCCAGGGCACAAGCGCGCCTCGCCGCGTTGTCGTCGGTCGCCAATGCGCTGCAT
>NZ_JBHJWG010000097.1:0-7795 GCF_042266305.1 Kitasatospora sp. NPDC056076 | reverse complement strand
GACCCGTTCCGGGTCCGGCGGGCCGCCGTCGGGCCGGGAGCGGTCAGGCGGACGGCTCGGAGCGCTCCTCCGGCTCCAGCCCGGCCCGGATCAGGCCGTAGGTGTACGCGTCCTCCAGGGCCAGCCAGGAGGCGGCGACCACGTTGTCGGCCACACCGACCGTGGACCAGCTCGCGGTGCCGTCGGTGGACTCGATCAGCACCCGGGTCTTGGAGCCGGTGCCGTGCTGGCCCTCCAGGATGCGGACCTTGTAGTCCACCAACTCGAAGGTGGCCAGCGGCGGGTAGGTGCCCTCCAGGGCCGTCCGCAGCGCCTGGTCCAGCGCGTTGACCGGACCGTTGCCCTCGCCGACGGCGATCCGGCGCTCGCCCTTGGCCCACAGCTTCACCGTGGCCTCGTTGCCGGAGACCCCGCCCGGGCCCTGCTCGCTGATGGTCCGCCAGGACTCCAGGCGGTAGAAGCGGTCCCGGCTGCCGCGCACCTCGTCGCGCAGCAGCAGCTCGAAGGAGGCGTCGGCGGACTCGTAGGTGTAGCCGAGGTTCTCCTGCTCCTTCACCTTGGCCACCACCCGGCCGGCCAGGTCGCGGTCGGTGGAGAGGTCGTAGCCCAGCTCCTTGCCCTTGAGCTCCACCGAGGCCCGGCCGGCCATGTCGGAGACCAGCATCCGCATGGTGTTGCCGACCAGTTCGGGGTCGGTGTGCTGGTACAGGTCCGGGTCGACCTTGATCGCCGAGGCGTGCAGGCCGGCCTTGTGGGCGAAGGCCGAGAAGCCGACGTACGGCTGGTGGGTGGACGGGGCCAGGTTGACCAGCTCGGCGATCGCGTGCGAGATCCGGGTCATCTCGGCCAGCCGGCCCTCGGGCAGCACCCGGCGGTCGTACTTCAACTCCAGCGCGCCGACCACCGGGAACAGGTTGGCGTTGCCGACCCGCTCGCCGTAGCCGTTCGCGGTGCACTGCACGTGGGTGGCGCCGGCGTCCACCGCGGCCAGGGTGTTGGCCACCGCGCAGCCGGTGTCGTCCTGGGCGTGCATGCCGACCCGGGCGCCGGTCGCGGCGATCACGTCCGCGACGGTGTCCCGGACGCCGGCCGGCAGCATCCCGCCGTTGGTGTCGCACAGCACCACCACGTCCGCCCCGGCCCGGTGCGCGGTGCGCACCACGGCGAGGGCGTACTCGCGGTTGGCCCGGTAGCCGTCGAAGAAGTGCTCGCAGTCGAGGAAGACCCGGCGGCCCTGGCCGCGGAGGAACTCGACGCTGTCCCGGATCATCTCCAGGTTCTCGTCCAGCGTGGTGCGCAGCGCCAGCTCGACGTGCCGGTCGTGGGCCTTGGCCACCAGGGTGACCACCGGCGCGCCGGAGGCGACCAGCGCGGCCAGCTGCGGGTCCTCGGCGGCCTTGCCGCCGGCCCGGCGGGTGGCGCCGAAGGCGACCAGCCGGGCGTGGCGCAGCTCCAGTTCGGCGGCGGCGCGGGCGAAGAACTCGGTGTCCCGGGGGTTGGCCCCGGGCCAGCCGCCCTCGATGAAGCCGACCCCGAACTCGTCCAGGTGCCGGGCGATGGCCAGCTTGTCCGCCACCGTCAGGTTGATGCCCTCGCGCTGCGCGCCGTCGCGCAGGGTGGTGTCGAACACGTGGAAGCTGTCGTCGGTACGGCTGACCTCGGTCATGACCCCTGGTTCTCCGTTCGGGGAGGTTCGTACTGCTCTGCCGGATTCTCGTCCCGGCTCCACTGTCCAGGATCCCGCGCGCGGCCCCGGTGTCCCCGGGCCCCTTGTGGGGGCCGTCGGCCGGTCCGAGGAAACAAAAAGACCCCTCGCGGGTGCGAGAGGTCTGCGCGCGGGTCTGGACGCTCGTGGTCGCTCCGCATCGGGTCGTGCGGGAGCGGTCACTGCGGACCGGCGCGCCTGCTGCCAATAATCAGCGAAAGCGAGGACACGCCCGTAGCTTGGCACAGCCTCCGGGATCCGGCCCGCCCGTCTCGCGATGCGGAACGGGGCAGGCCGGAGGGGGTGCCCGGCGTCCGTGGGATCAGACGATCTTGTGCAGCCAGCCGTGGGTGTCGGGGCGCTGGCCGCCCTGGATGGCCAGCAGGGCCTTGCGCAGCTCCATGGTGACCGGGCCGGGCTCGCCGGTGCCGACGGTCCAGTCGGCGGCCGCGGACTTCACCGAGCCGACCGGGGTGATGACGGCGGCGGTGCCGCAGGCGAAGACCTCGGTGAGGGTGCCGTCGGCGTTCGCCTGCTGCCACTCGTCGGTGGAGATCTTCCGCTCCTCGACCGCGTAGCCCAGGTCGGCGGCGAGCTGGAGCAGCGAGTCGCGGGTGATGCCGGGCAGCAGAGCGCCGGACAGCTCCGGGGTGACGATCTTCGCGTCCGCGCCCTCGCCGAAGACGAAGTACAGGTTCATCCCGCCCATCTCCTCGACCCACCGGTGCTCGGCGGCGTCGAGCCAGACCACCTGGTCGCAGCCCTTCTCGGCGGCCTGGGCCTGGGCGACCAGCGAGGCCGCGTAGTTGCCCGCGCACTTGGCGGCGCCGGTGCCGCCGGGCGCGGCGCGGACGTACTCCTTGGAGAGCCAGACCGAGACCGGCTTGACGCCGCCCGGGAAGTAGGCGCCGGCCGGGGAGGCGATGATCATGAACAGGTAGGAGTTCGCCGGACGGACGCCCAGACCGACCTCGGTGGCGAACATGAACGGGCGCAGGTAGAGGCTCTGCTCCGGCTCGTTCGGGACCCAGGCCCGCTCCTGCTGGACCAGCAGCTCGACCGCCTCGACGAAGGCCTCCACCGGCAGCTCCGGCATCGCCAGACGGCGGGCCGAGGCCTGGAAGCGCAGGGCGTTGGCCTCGGGGCGGAAGGTCGCGATGGAGCCGTCGGCCTGGCGGTAGGCCTTCAGGCCCTCGAAGATCGCCTGGCCGTAGTGCAGGGTCATGTTCGCCGGGTCCATCTCCACCGGCGCGTACGGGACCAGCTGCGCGTCGTGCCAGCCACGGCCCTCGGTCCAGCTGACGGTGACCATGTGGTCGGTGAAGACGCGGCCGAAGCCAGGGTTGGTCAGCCGGGCCTGGCGCTCCGCTGCCGACAGCGGGTGGGCGGAGGGCTTGAGGTCGAACGTGATGGGCGCCTGGGTGGGCGTGCTCATGGCTGTTTCCTTCACCGTGGGGTTCGTTCGGGCCGCCACCGCCGAAGGAACGTTACGGCTCTCCAACGCCGGAACGAACGCACAACGGCACGGCCCACTGTCGATACTCGCATCCAGAGGGCCGTGCCGAACAGCTGCCCGCTCCTTGGGGAGCTGCAAGCTGCGGTTATGCGGAGCGGCCCGGCCGGCCGGATCCGCTCGGGTTCCGGCCGGCCTAGCCGGCTACTCGCTCGGCGAGCACGTCGCCGACCTCGGAGGTGGACCGGGCGCCCGAGCGCTCGGCGAGGTCCGCCGCGACGGCGGCCTCCACCCGGGCGGCCTCGGCGGCGAAGCCGAGGTGCTCCAGCAGCATGGCGACCGACAGCACGGTGGCGGTCGGGTCGGCCTTGCCCTGGCCGGCGATGTCCGGCGCCGAGCCGTGCACCGGCTCGAACATGGACGGGAACTCGCCGCTCGGGTTGATGTTGCCGCTCGCGGCCAGGCCGATGCCGCCGGTGACGGCCGCGGCCAGGTCGGTCAGGATGTCGCCGAACAGGTTGTCGGTGACGATGACGTCGAAGCGCTCCGGCTGGGTCACGAAGAAGATGGTGGCCGCGTCGACGTGCAGGTAGTCGGTGGTGACCTCGGGGAACTCCGCGCCGACCTCGGCGAAGATCCGGGTCCACAGGTGCCCGGCGTGCACCAGCACGTTGTTCTTGTGCACCAGGGTGAGCTTCTTGCGCGGCCGCGCCTGGGCCCGGCGGTAGGCGTCGCGCACCACGCGCTCGATGCCGTACGCGGTGTTCAGGCTGACCTCGGTGGCCACCTCGTGCGGGGTGCCGGTGCGCAGCGAGCCGCCGTTGCCGACGTACGGGCCCTCGGTGCCCTCGCGGACGACCACGAAGTCGATCGCCGGCTGACCGGCCAGCGGGGAGGCGACCCCGGGGAAGAGCCGGCCCGGCCGCAGGTTGATGTGGTGGTCGAAGGCGAACCGCAGCTTGAGCAGCAGCCCCCGCTCCAGCACCCCGGACGGGACGCTCGGGTCCCCGATGGCGCCGAGCAGGATCGCGTCGAAGGCCTTGAGCTCGGCTAGCACGTCGTCCGGCAGCGTCTCCCCGGTCCGGTGGTAGCGCCGGGCCCCGAGGTCGTACTCGGTGGTCTCCAGCTTCACGTCGGCGGGGAGCACGGCGCCGAGGACCTTGAGGCCTTCGGCCACCACCTCCTGGCCGATGCCGTCACCCGGGACAACTGCGAGACGAATGGTGCGAGACATGCTCGGACCCTACTCCCGCGTCCCAGGGGCTGACACCTCACGTCCAGCATTCGGACTCGTCAGGTCAGGTCGATGTCCACGGGGAACGGCTGATCGACCTTCAACTGCTTGTGGTGGATCCCCGTCGGAAAGTACCTGTTGGCTGCAGGATCAAGCTCGAACGTGTAGACGACCGGGCGACCCTCATCGCATTCGACACGCCAGAAGTAGCGGATGCCGGCCGCAGCGTACTTGCGCGGCTTTACCTCGCGATCGCGCTCACGCGATTCATCGGATACGACTTCGACAGCAAGCAGCACATGCTCGACAGAAAACGTTGTCTGGCGATAGCCCGTATCCGAATCCTCGTGGACAACGAGGATGTCGGGTTCCGGTCGATTCCGGCGGTCCAGTGTCACCGCCATCTCCGGCCACACCTCCCAACCGTCCGGAACCGCCTTCTCCAGCGCTCGATCCAGCAGACGCTTCACCCTCACGTGGAACTTCGTCTGCGGACTCACGAAGATCAGGCTCCCGTCGATCAGCTCGGTGTGCGGCGGGAGATCAGGCAGCCGGTCAAGGTCCTCTGCGGTGTAGCCACCAGCAGGAGGCCGAATCCAGTCGGGGTACGGCGCGATGCTCATGGTTCCTCCCATACGGGCATCCTGGCGGCCCTCTCAGGCTACTCGGCAAAGCGTCCACGGGCGTCACCCCTTTGAGGGGGCGCGGGTGGCGGGAGGTGCGCCGGGGGCGCGCTTAGGGTGGCGGGGTCCGGGATTCCTGGCAGAACGGGGCGCGTGGGTGAAGGCCGAACGGCGGCGGGAGGTGCTGGTCTGCGGGGCCGCGGCCGGGCTGGCGATGGGCGCCTTCGCGCTGGCGGCGGCGGTGCGCGGGCGGTGGCCGGGCGGGGCCGACGCGATCGCCGTGCCGTACCACGCGCACCTGTGGGACCTGCTGCACGGGCAGGCCACCGGGGACCTGCTGTTCAACTGGAACAGCGGCTACGGCGTCCCGTTCCTGGCGGACTTCTTCGCCTACCTGATGAACCCGTTCTCCTGGCCGACCGCGCTCCTCCCCCGCGACCAGGGGCACCTCGCCGTCTTCCTGGTCGCCCTGGCCACCATCGGCCTCGGCACCGCCCTGATGGCCCACCTGCTCGGCCGGCTGCACCCCGGCCCCCGGTGGCTGCGGGTGTTCGCCGCCGTCGGGTACGGGCTCTGCGCCTGGGTGCTGGACATCGGCGGCGGGGCGCCGATGTGGCTGTGGGGCCTGGTCTCGCTGCCGCTGCTCGGCCTGGTCGGGGACTGGTGCCTGCACGAGCGCCGCTGGGTGGCCGGCGCGCTGTGCGTGGCGCTCGCCTGGGCGGGCAACCTCTACACCGCGGCGCTGGCCACCCTGATCGCCGGACTCCTGTTCGCCGTACGGCTGTTCGCCACCCCGCGCCCGTTCCGGCACCGGGTCCGGGCGACCGGGAGGGCGGTCACCCTGACCACCGCCGGGGTGCTGCTCGCCGCCCCCGTGCTGTTCGTCGCCGTCCGGGCCGCGCGCGGCGCCCAGCCGGAGTCCCCGGTGCAGCCGCTCGGCCCGTCCGGACTGGACGGGCACCTCGCCCAGCTGCTGCCCGCCATCACCGGCGGGCGGCCCCTTCCGGACGTGGCGATCGGGGTGCTCGGCCTGCTGCTGGTGTGCGGGCTGCCGTTCAACCGCCGGGTGCGGGTCCGTGAGCGGGCGGTCTGGTGCGCGGCGCTGCTGCTGGTGGTGCTGAGCTTCGTCTGGACCCCGACGGTGCTGGTCTGGCACGGCCTGGCGATCCCGGCCGGCGGGCCGTACCGGGTCTCCTTCGTGCTCAGCGGCCTGCTGGTGCTGGCCGGTTGGGTGTCGCTCGCGCACCGGCCGGACCGGGTGACCCTGCTGGGCGGCGCCGCGCTGACCGCGACGATCGCCGCGCTGGCGGCGGCCCGGGGCTCGGTGCACACCTCCACCTGGGTGCTGCTGGGGGTCGGCGGCGCCGTCCTGCTGGCCGCGCTCGCGGCGCTGGACCGCCGGCACACCGACCGCCGGGTGACCGCGCTGGCCACCTGGGTGATCGGCGGCGCGGTGCTCGGCAACGCCGTCTGGTCCGGGTACGCGGCGCTCGGCGCGGCCCCCGACGACGGCGTCTCCCCCGCCGCCGTCCGGGCCGGGCACGCCGCGGTGCGGGCCGGCGCCGACTGGCCGGACCTGCGCAGCGACCCCGGCCCGCACGCCTTCACCCCCAACGACCCGCTGCTGCTGAACGGCCAGGGCGGCGGCTACTCCAGCGGCTACCTGCCGACCGTCGCCGCCCTGCTGCTGCACGACCTCGGCGCGGGCTGGACGGCCGGCGGGCGGCAGACCGGGGGCGTCACCGACCCAGTCGGCCGGGCCCTGTTCGGGGTCGGCGCCCACCTGGACGACGCACCGCGGCCCCCGGGCTTCACCGCCGTCCGGGCCCCCGCGCCGCCCCTGGTGACCGTGCTGCCGCCGGGCGCCCGGATGGCCACCTCCTCGGTCTGGTCCCGCCAGGAGTCGCTGCTCGGCAGCCAGGTGTACGACGCCCCGCTGCCCGTCCCGGCCGGCGGCCCGGCGCCCACCCTGCACGGCACCAGCGGCTGGTCGGTGCCGGGCGGTGCGGAGGGCACGGTGTTCACGGCCGCCTGCACCCCGGGCTCGACAGCGTACGTCCACCCGCTCTGGTACCGCGGCACGGTCAGCGGCCTGGGCACCGACTTCCGCAGCGACGGCGAGCAGCCCACCACGGCCGTGCCCGTGCACCGGCTGGGGACCGTCCCGGCCGACGGCACGGTCCGGGTGACCCTTCGCTCGGACGTGGTCAGCCAGGTCCCCGCCCGCCCGATCGGCTGCCTGCGGGCCGACGCCCTGGCGGCCGCCGTCACCCGGCTCACCGCCGCCGGCGCCACCCGGGTCGAGGCCGGCGGCCACACCCTGACCGCCGCCCTGCCGGCCGGCTCCACCGGCACCGCGCTGTTCTCCGTCCCCGCCACCGAGGGCTGGACCTGCGCCGTCGACGGCGGCGCCCGCATGGTGCCCACCCCGGTCCTCGGCATGATCGGCGTCCCGCTCGGCGGCGGCGCCGGCCGGGTCTCCTGCGCCTTCCGCCCGCCCGGCCTCACCGAGGGCCTCACCGTCGCCTCCGGCACCGCCGCCGTGTTCGTCCTGGGCGCGGTCTTCGCCCGGCTCTCCCGCCGCCCCACCCGCGTCCCGCGCCGCGAGCGCCGACTGGCCGCACGGGACTGAGCGGACGACGCCAGGGCCGGACAGGGGCGAGGGGCGGGCCGCCGGGGGGTGGGGGGGGGCCCCCCCCCGGCCCCGGCGGGAGGGGACCGGCCGGGGGGCCCCCGGGGGCCGCGGGGCCCCCGGGGGGGGGGGGGGGGGCAGAGGGGCC
>NZ_JBHJWG010000096.1:0-7891 GCF_042266305.1 Kitasatospora sp. NPDC056076 | reverse complement strand
GTGCGGGCCGCCTACCGGGCGGCCGGGCTGCCCGAACCGGCGGCCGTGCGCTGGTTCGGCTCGCCGCTCGCGGCCGCCGAGGCGGCGCTGGAGCTGCGGGCCGCCGGCGCGGTGAGCGTGCGCGAGGAGGTCCGCACCCGGCCCTGGGAGGAGGCCCGGCGGCGCGCCGTCGAGCAGGTCGGCCCGGCCGGCTGGGCCGCGCACTGGGCGCTGACCGGCGGTGAGCTCGGCCCGGTCAGCACGCCGCTGGCCGAGCGGGTGCGCAACGCCGTGCTCGACCGGCTCGCGCCCGAGGCCGATCGCGACCGGGCCTCCGGCAGCGACCGGGCCTCCGCCGGTGCCCCGGCCACCGGCGCCGGGGCCGCCGCCGCTCGGAGCCGGCGCACCACCGTCCGTCTCGCCCTGCTGGACGCGGTGCGCGGCCAGCACGACGCACCCTGGTTCGCCGCCCTGGAGGCCGCCGGCGCGGGCGTCGAGGCCGTCGCACCGCTCGCCGAGGTGGGGCGGGGAGCCGGCTGGTGGTGGCCGTACCAGGAGGTGGCGCTGGTCTCCGAGCGGCCCGTCGTCCTGCACCGCGACGAGGCCGGCCGGCTCGACCGGGCGGACGGCCCCGCCCTGGAGTACCCGGACGGCTTCGCGCTGCACGCCTGGCGCGGGATGCCAGTCCCCGCAGAGTTCCTGGCGGGCCTCGCCGAAGTGACGGCCGAGCGGATCCGCACCGAGGAGAACGCCGAGCTGCGCCGCGTGCTGCTGGAGCACTACGGCTACGAGCGGTACCTCGCCGACTCCGGCGCGGAGCCCGTCCACCGCGACGAGACGGGAGTGCTGTGGCGGATCGTCCTGCCGGACGACGAACCGGTGGTGATGGTCGAGGTGGTCAACTCCACGCCCGAGCCCGACGGCACCTCCCGCACCTACTGGCTGCGCGTCCCGCCGAGCACCCGGACGGCCCGGGCCGGAGTCGCCTGGACGTTCGGCATACCGGAGACGGCCTACCACCCGCAGCGCGAGACCTGATGCTCCGGCCCGCGCCCGTCAGGCCCACGGGGCCCGGCGGCCGCAGGTCACCGGCCACTCGGCGGCGGGGACGCCGGCGCACCACAGTGCGGGGTCGTCGGAGGCCTCCCTCCGTGCGGTCAGGTCCTGGTTGACGCCGGCACAGGTGGCGACGGGCGAGTACCGGGGGCACTGGCCGGTGGCGTCCTTGAGCACGTGGGCGCGCCAGGCGTCCAGGCCCATGTCCAGGACTCCCGAGGCGGTGGTCGGCATGTACCGGTTGGCCGACCACGAGGCGGCCATGGCGGTGAACAGCGCGATCGCGCAGACCCCGGCCGCGGTGACCCGGCGGACCGCCAGGAGGTTCCGCCCGGTGGCAGGGCCGCTGCCGGGCCGGGACAGCGTACGGCTCCAGGCCGCCGTGCGCCGGACGGCCAGCATCAGTCCGAGCACCGCCAGGACGATCAGGCAGTACATGATGATCCACGTCGTCCGCGGGTAGAGCTGCACGGCCTGGGTGCGTTCCATCTTCGCGGCGAACCAGAACCGGAGCAGCCAGGAGCTGACCAGGACGGTGGCGACGGTCCGCACCAGGACGCCTCCCGAACCGAGGCCGATCGCGAGTGCCGCCGCCGCGAGGAGCAGCAGGGTGAACGCGCTCTGCCCGGCCAGCTCACCGCCGACCGGCCAGTTGTGGTAGGTCTGTGTGCCGGCGCGGTCGGACGCCCATCCCATCACGTAGGCGGGATCGGCGTAGACCGTGATCATCGCGTAGCGGTCCTTGGTCGTCGCACCGAACCGGACCAGCTGGTAGAGCAGCGGCGCGCCGACCACCGCGGCGCTCACCACCGTCACCCCCAGGAAGAGCAGCGTCCGCCGCAGGCGCGCCGTCCCCGCCCGCCAGGGGATCGAGAACCCGCTCAGGACGAGGACACCGGGAGCGGCCCAGACGAACCAGCCGGAGTACCAGAGGAACACCACGCCCATCGCGGAACCGTACGTGACCGCCCGCCGGACGGCGGTGCGGGTCGGCAGCCGGTGCGCCCGGCGCAGGTCGCGCAGGCAGGCGGCCAGCAGCGGCACCATGACCAGCATGGCGCTGTGGCTGTAGGGGCGGATGGGGTCGATGAAGAGCACCGCGGCGGGCGCCGCGATCAGCAGGGCCCAGAAGGGCCGGAGCAGCAGCCGCCAGGCCAGGTAGGCGAGCGGGCCGGCGACGGCGGTGCACAGCAGTTGCAGGTCCTGCATGGCGAATCCAACACCCGCGACGGCACCGTGGGCGCCGTGGAACAGCTCGGCCCACACGGCCAACAGCGCCGGGAAGAGCGGCGGGTAGACCCCGGGCAGGCCCTGGCCGCGGATCATGTCGTCGGCCATGCCCATCACATTGCCCGGGTCGCCCTCCTGCCCGCCGAGCCCCCACGGGGTTCCGTGCAGCGCCACCGCGATCCCGCCGGCGACCAGGCCGGTGCTCAGCCCCGCGATCACCGCGCATCCGAGCCGCAGCGCCGGACGGTAGCGGTCGGGGCCGGCGCGGTGCGCGACGTACAGCAGCACCGCGAGGACGGGCACGGTGACCACCGCGGCGTGCAGTTGGAGACCGGCGAGGCCGCTCACCTGGCCGATGCGGACCAGCGGGTTCACGTCGATGCTGCGGGCCCAGAGCAGGAAGCCGACGCCGGTGACCAGGCCGACGACAGCCTCGGCGACCGCCGTCGCGCGCCGCCGGGGCCGGCGTGCGCCCGCCGCCCGCGCGGACGTGACGGCGGCGGCTTCGTGATCTGCCCCGGTGATCCGAGCGGCCGGTGGTGCCTCGGCCTGTGGCGCAGCGGTCGGACAAGTGGTCGCATCAGTCATGCAGTTGTGCTCTCTCACTGTGCATCCGCCGCACCCGATCGGGCTCGCCGGACCCGGAGTCCCCCGCTCGACGGTCGCCCTGGGGAACGACCGGCACCCGCCCCGGTCACGCGGCATGACCTGGACGGAGCAACCGGGCGGGGCGGCGCCCCGTCTCAGGCCCGCAGGCCGTGGCGCTTGGTGTAGGCGAGGTGGAACAGGAAGAGCGGTACGGCGATGACCGGCCAGCAGGCGTGCATCGCGGCGGGCGCGGCGTCGACCGGCAGCAGGTAGGCGAAGGCGAGTTGGGCGAAGGCGTTGAGCAGGCTGGCCGCGCCCCAGACCGCGGTGAGCACCCGGACGCCGCGACGGAAGGCCGCGTCCTCCTCCCACCGTTCCTCCCAGGCGCGCAGCCCGGCCTCGCCCGCCTTGACCTGGACGAAGGAGCGGAACAGGAGCATCAGCGCCGGGCGTCCGAAGCCGACGGAGGCGAGCAGCCAGACGCCGATCAGCCCGCCGAGCATGCCGGTCCAGGCCTCGCGGATCAGCAGGGCGCGGGGGTCGCCGGTGAGCGAGGAGAGGACGAGCCCGAGTCCGATCATGGTGAGGATGAGCAGGGCGAGGAAGTCGAGGCGCCGGGTGCGGACCAGTCGGACGACGACGGCGACCGTCGGGATCGCGGCCGACCAGAGCAGCGACCACCACTGGTCCACGCCTGCGAGGCGCAGCCCGTAGTAGGCGCCGAGCGGCAGGACGAGGTCGAGCAGCAGGGGTAAGGCGGCGGTGCTCCGGCGGGTCCGTCCCTCCCGGGGAGCGGCGTGGACGGTCATGACGCGCCGCCGTTCCTGGTGGCGAGGTCGAACAGGGTGACCAGTTCACGGCCGTAGGCGCGCGGGTCGAAGTCGGCCCCGGCGGCGAGCCGGTTGGCGGCCGCGTCGATCGAGGCGCGGATCGCGGTGGCCATCGCCTCGGGGTCGAAGGGGCGGAAGGCGCCGGTGCGTTGGCCGTCCCGCAGGTGCTGCACCAGCAGGGCGACGGGGGTGTCGAAGCCGGCCGGGCTGACCAGCGGACTGCCGTCCTCCCGGCGGGCGTTGGCGAGGACGTCCACCAATGCCCGGACCGCGACGGGGTGTTCGGCGAGGAAGTCGAGGTTCGCCTCGATGTAGGCGGCCAGCATCGCGGCCGGCTCGTGCTGGGCGCGGATCCGCGGCTGCATGGCGGTGCGGGCCTGTTCCTGGACGGTGTCGACCAGGGCCTGGAAGAGGTCCTCCTTGTCGTCGAAGTGGTACGAGATCAGCCGCACGCTGGACAGCCCGGCGCGCTTGGCGATCTGCGCGAACGAGGCCCGGCCGTAACCGAGTTCGGCGACGACCTCGATGGCGGCGGTGACGATCTGGGTGCGTCGGGCGTCCGTGACGAAGCTCCGGCCGCTCTCCGGAGCCGTGGGGTCCTGAGGATTTACTCGCATGAGTAAAAAGTAACACGCGTCGGCAGAAGTGCGGGTGTGAAAGAGCCCCGCCGCCTCCGGTGGGGGAGGCGGCGGGGCGACGTGGCGGAGGAACCGGGAGGTCAGGGGGCCCGGGCGAGCAGGACGGGCTGGAAGAAGCCGGTGTCGGCCGGCCGGCGCCAGTCGGTGGCGGTGAGGCCCGCCTCGGCGGCGAAGGCGCTCAGCTGGTCCTGGGTGAGGGCCCAGTAGCTGGAGCGGCGGACCGTGGTGCGCCACTGCCCGGTGTCGTCCGGCAGGAGCCGGAAGAGCTCCAGGTCGTAGCGCTCGCCGTCCTCGTGCCACTGCCAGAGCTGGAACAGCACCGAGCGCCGGCCGTCCAGTTCGGCGGTCTGCGGCGGGGTGGAGGCCGGGCGGTCCCGGCGCAGCTCGTCGTACGGGCGAGTGGAGAGCAGGAGCAGCCCGCCCGGGCGCAGGATCCGGCGCATCTCGGCCAGCGCGGCGCGGACGTCCTCGGCCGCGAGCAGGTGGGGGAGCGCGTTGTCGGCGCACACCACCACGTCGAACCGGCAGTCCGGGAAGGGGAGTTCGCGCATATCGGCGGCCGCCGCGGGCAGCCGGAGCCCGCGAGCGGAGGCCTCCGCGGCGGCCCGGGCGGCGGCGACCGGGCTGAGGTCGGTGCCGGTCACCCGGTGGCCGAGCGCGGCCAGGCCGATCGCCTGGGTCCCGATGCCGCAGGCACAGTCGAGCACCTCGGCCGGGCCCTCGCCCAGGTGCTCCCGGACCAGGGCGTCCAAGGCGGCGCCCTGCCGGGTGAGCGAGGCGTTCCAGTCGCCGTAGAGCAGGTGGTAGTCCTCGGCGAGGTCGTCGTAGAAGCGGCCGGGGTCGGACCGCGGTGTCCGTCTCATGGCGTCGGGGCCTCCACGGGCGGCGGCTGGGAGGAGTAGCGGGCGTAGTAGGCGTTGAAGTGGGCGAGGTGGTAGGTGGTGTCCTGGTGGACCAGTTCCATCGGCGGCGGGTCGGATACCCACGCACGGATCCCGTCCGGCCCGTCGGTCCGTACCTCCAGTCGGTGGGCGTTGTTGAACGCGGCGTACGCCTCGGCCTGCTCCGCCGTCCACAGCCCGCCGTCCCGGTCGACGCCCGGTCCCGGGCGGGACAGGGCACGCAACAAGGCGGGGCTGTGGACGCCGCTGACCCGGAAGTTCTCCAGGAAGCGGAGCTTGGTGGCGAGCGTGACGTAGCGCCGACCGTGGCCCCGGTGGCGCCCGGCCACCACGACCTCGTCGAACACGCCCCAGCGCGTCGGGGCGATCCACACCTTGGCACCCGGGGCGAAGTGCTTGAGCCCCTGGCGGATCTCCAGCCCGCCCACGCCGTGCGCCGTCTCCCGGGAGACGTTGGCGACGACTCCGTAGCCGAACGGCTCGCCGTCCTGTTCCTTCGTCATGGCCGCTATCCTCGCGCACACGTATCGACACGGGGTAACGGTTTTCGAGGCCGCGGTTCCGGAACGAGGGGAAGGAACGGGCCGTGGAACGGATACCCGACGAGGACCCGCTGGACGGGCTCCGGCCGCTGCTGGAGGCGGGGGAGGCGGTCCTCGGCTACGAGCCGGACGGCCCCTGGTCCGGCTCCGGGCAGGCGCCCGGTTACGCCGACCGTTGCTGGGTGCTGCACACGCTGCGGGTGGACGGGTGGCCGGTGCGCTGGGCAGAGGCGCTGGCGGGCGCCGGGCGGCGCCTCGCCGACTGGCCCTGCACCCTGTCGTACCTGGTGTTCGGCGACCGGGCCGCGCTGCCGGGCGAGGTCGACGTCCCGCTGATCGGCGAGCCGGACCGCGACTGCCTCGCGCGGCTGGTGGAGGTGCTGGCCCGGCACAGCGCCGACGGGCCGGCGACCGACTGCCGCCTCGCCTCAGCCGCGATCGAGGACCTGCTGCGACCGGTGACGGCCCACCGCGGCCGGCTGGACGAGGTGCTCGCCCACTACGACGCCCGGCCGGGGTACGCCCAGTTCCCCGCGCACTGGTGGTCCGCGGACCGCTCCTGGTTCGTCCTCACCAACTGGGACCTCAGCGCCACCGAGGTCTTCGGCCCGCCCGCCCTGATCGCGGACCTGCTCGCCGACCCGGGCCTGGAGGCCGTCCGGCACCCGAGCATCGCGGAGATCGCGGACGGCGCGGCCCGGTGGCCGGGCTGATCGCCGCCGGGGGGGTGGAGGTGCGGGTCGGGTGGGCACGCAGGTACCCGGTCGGCGGTGAATCCGCTGGCAGCGCGGCGTCGGCGCCGCGATGATGCGAGGCATGCGCACCTTCGAAGAGCTGATCGCCGAGGCCGGGTCCGTCTCCGTGGACGGCTGGGACTTCTCCTGGTTGGACGGCCGGGCCACCGAGCAACGCCCCTCCTGGGGCTACCAGCGGCTGCTGGCCGGGCGGCTGGCCTCGGCGTCGGCGGCCCTGGACATCCAGACCGGCGGCGGGGAGGTGCTGGCCGGCGCCCTGCGCCAGGGCGGCGGCCCGCCCGTCCTGGCCGCCACCGAGTCCTGGCCGCCCAACCTGGCCCAGGCGACCCGGCTGCTGCACCCGCTGGGCGCGGTGGTGGTCGCCGACCAGGACGAGCCGCCGCTGCCGTTCGCGGACGGGGCCTTCGACCTGGTCAGCAGCCGGCACCCGGTGAAGGCCTGGTGGTCGGAGATCGCCCGGGTGCTGCGGCCCGGCGGTGCGTACTTCGCCCAGCACGTCGGCCCGGCCTCGGTCTTCGAGCTGGTCGAGTACTTCCTCGGACCGCAGCCCGAGGCACGCGAGGGCCGCCGCCCCGAGGTGGAGGGCGCCGAGGCCCGGGCGGCCGGGCTGGAGGTGGTGGACCTGCGCTCGGAGCGGCTGCGGATGGAGTTCCACGACATCGGCGCGGTGGTGTACTTCCTGCGGAAGGTGATCTGGATGGTTCCGGGCTTCACCGTCGAGGGCCACCTCGACCGGCTGCGCGAGCTGGACGCCCGGATCCGGGCCGAGGGCCCGTTCGTGGCCCACTCGGCGCGCTTCCTGATCGAGGCGCGCAAGCACATCGACTGATCCGGTGTCCGCATTGCATCGGTATGAACGAGTTGGGGCATTCTGGAAGACCCGGCTCGCCGTTCGTGCCGGTGCGAGCACCGCCTTCTCCGGGCGAGGACAGGCCGGGAGGGAAGCCGCCGCCGGGCGGAAAGGCGTCGAGGCGGACGGTTCGGCCGGTGATCGCGGCGGGGAGTCAGCTGTCGTACGCCTCGGTGTGGACCGGCAGCTTGCGAAGGCGGAAGGCGCGGACCTTCTCGATGCGCGCCTTGTTGTCGGGGAACTCGAGGCCGGCGTCTGTGCAGGCGCTGACGGTGCAATGCGTCCAGTCGGCCAGTTCCCGGCCCCGGTCGGGGAAGGGACGGCGGGTTCGCCGGGTCAGCGGGTGTCGGTGAGGGCGGCGAGGTCTGCGCGGGCGCGGGGTGCGTGGAGGGGGTTGAAGGAGGGGTCGGTGGTGAGGGCCTGGGTGAGGTGGGTGCGGGCGGCTTCGGTGTGTCCGAGGGCGCGTTCGATCTCGCCGTGGTGGTAGAGGAACACGGCGTTGTGCCAGCCGTGGTTTTCGG
>NZ_JBHJWG010000095.1:0-8304 GCF_042266305.1 Kitasatospora sp. NPDC056076 | reverse complement strand
GCCCGAGAGATCTACCGAGTCCTGACCACGCCCAGCACACCGAGCACCACCACCGAGCAGCTCACCATCGCTGCTTGACATCCATAAGAGCATCCACCTCCCCCTACCCCCCAGAACCACCGAAGGAACCCAGGAACCATGAGCGCCCCCTCCATCCCCACCGTGAAGCTGAACAACGGCGTCGAGATCCCCCAGCTCGGCTTCGGCGTCTTCCAGGTCCCCGACGACGAGACCACCACCGCCGTCACCGCCGCCCTCGAAGCCGGCTACCGCAGCATCGACACCGCCGCGATCTACGGCAACGAGGCCGGCGTCGGCCGCGCCCTCGCCGCCTCCGGCCTGGCCCGCCAGGACCTCTTCGTCACCACCAAGCTGTGGAATGCCGACCAGGGTTACGACGCCACCCTGCGCGCCTTCGACGCCGGCCTCGCCAAGCTCGGCCTCGACACCGTCGACCTCTACCTCATCCACTGGCCCACCCCGGCCCGGGACCGCTACGTCGACTCCTGGCGCGCGATCGAGCGCCTCACCGCCGAGGGCCGGATCCGCGCCGCCGGCGTCTCCAACTTCCAGCCCGCCCACCTCCAGCGCCTGCTGGAGACCAGCGAGCTCGTCCCCGCCGTCAACCAGGTCGAGCTGCACCCCGGCCTCCAGCAGAGCGAGCTGCGCGCCTTCCACGCCCGGCACGGCATCGCCACCGAGGCCTGGAGCCCGCTCGCCCAGGGCGCCGTCCTCGACGACCCGGCCGTCACCGCGATCGCCGAGCGCACCGGCAAGTCCCCGGCCCAGATCGTGCTGCGCTGGCACCTCCAGCTCGGCAACGTCGTCATCCCGAAGTCCGTCACCCCCGCCCGGATCCGGCAGAACCTCGACGTCTTCGACTTCGAGCTGACCGAGCAGGACATGGCCGACATCGCCGCGACCGACCGCGGCCTGCGCACCGGCCCCCACCCGGACCAGTTCAACTGACCGACCCCGCACCCCGACGGCCTGCCGACGGCGCTCGACGCCGTCGGCCGCCCGCCGCGCGCAACCACACCACCGCCCCCACCGTCGGGGCAGCAACCCCAAAGGCATTGTCATGTCCATCAAGAACATCCTCTCCGGCAAGCTCGGCTTCGGCACCGCCCCGCTCGGCAACATGTTCCGCGCGATCCCCGAGGACGAGGCCGCCGCCACCGTCGAGGCCGCCTGGGAGCACGGCGTCCGCTACTTCGACACCGCCCCCTTCTACGGCGCCGGCCTCGCCGAGGAGCGCCTGGGCCGGGTCCTGGCCGGCAAGCCGCGCGACGCGTACGTGCTGTCCACCAAGGTCGGCCGGGTCGTCCTCGACGAACGTGAGGAGGGCGCCCGCGACCTCGGTGAGAAGGGCGGCCTGTTCGAGCACGGCAACCCCAACAAGATGCTCCACGTCTGGACCGCCGACGCCACCGAGCGCTCCATCGAGGACAGCCTCCAGCGCCTGGGCACCGACCGGCTGGACGTCGTCTGGGTCCACGACATCGCCCAGGACTTCCACGGCGACGAGTGGCTCGCCAAGTTCGAGGAGGCCCGCACCGGCGCCTTCCGCGTCCTCGGCCGGCTGCGCGACGAAGGCGTCATCAAGGCCTGGGGCCTGGGCGTCAACCGGACCGAGCCGATCGAGCTCACCCTCTCCCTCGACGAGCCCCGGCCCGACGGCTTCCTGCTCGCCGGCCGCTACACCCTGCTCGACCACGACCACGCGCTCCAGCGCCTGCTGCCGATGGCCCAGGAGCAGAACGTGGACATGGTCGTCGGCGGTCCCTACAGCTCCGGGATCCTCGCCGGCGGTACCCACTTCGAGTACCAGCAGGCACCCGAGCACATCGTCCGGCGGGTCACCGAGCTCAAGGAGCTCACCGCCCGGCACGGCGTCTCCGTCAAGGCCGCCGCGCTGCAGTTCTCCCTCGCCCACCCCGCCACTGCGGCCGTCATCCCCGGCGCCACCAGGCCCAGCCGGATCGCGGAGGACACCGCCGCCCTGAACGAGACCGTCCCGGCCGCGTTCTGGCACGACCTGCGGGCCGCCGGCCTGGTCAGCCCCGCCGCCCCGCTCCCCCACGACGCCTGAGCCCCGGCCGCACACCCCACGCCGTCCCCCGTACTGCCCCCAGGAGATGCACCATGGCCTCCACCTCCGTCAGCCGCGTCCTGCCCGCCTCCCCCGAGAAGGTCTGGGACCTCATCGGCGGCTTCGACTCCCTGCCCGACTGGCTCCCCTACATCCCGGAGAGCACCGCCTCCGAGGACGGCCGCGTCCGCAGCCTCAAGAACCCCGACGGCGAGGTCATCGTCGAGCGCCTCGTCGGCTTCGACGAGGCCGCGCGCCACTACTCGTACGCCATCCTCCGGGCGCCGTTCCCGGTCACCGGCTACCTCTCCACCCTCCGGGTGCACACCGTCCCCGGCCGCGACGACCTCGCCGAGGTCCAGTGGTCCGGCCGTTTCAACCCGGACGGCGTCACCGCCGCCGAGGCCGAGGAGCTCTTCGCCGGCATCTACCGGGACGGCCTCGACGCCCTCCACCGGACGCTCGCGGGCTGACCCGGCGGGCCGTCGACCCTCGTTCAACGGCTGTGGCCGGGTGGGCGGTTCACCTCCTTCGTGAACCGCCCACCCGGCCACAGCCCTTTCCCCTTCCCTGCCCCGCCCTTTACCCAAGCCCGACCCGGGTGTGCGGCATGATCTGTACGGATCAACCGCCGACCGAGGAGCCACCGATGCCCCGCTCCGCGCGCACCGCCGCCCTGGCCGCACTCGCCCTGCTCGCCGCCGCCGGCTGCGCGGCCACCCCCGCAGGGGCCCGTACCCAGCCGCCCACCGGCTCCGCCACCGCCGCTCCCGCACCCAGCGGCTCGGCCGCCTGGACCGGCGGCTTCCGCGGCTACGGCACCGCCCAGTGGCAGCGCTCCTGGGGCGTCGCGGGCCAAGGTGCCTGGGGCGCGGCCGACTTCACCTCCGTCGAGGACCGGACCGCCCCCGACGGCGGCCCCGCGCTCCAGGTGACGTACGGCGCCGGCTCCTCCGCCAACTCCTGCACCGACTGCCCCAATCCGGGCGGCGGCCAGTTCTACACCGACCTGAACGCGCTCGGCCTGTCCGCCCTCGCCCAGGGCCCCACCCTGGACCTCAAGTACTCCCTCCGCTTCCCGACCGGCCGCGACTGGGGCAAGGCCGGCAAGCTGCCGGGCCTGTACGGCGAGAAGATCGGCCAGGAGTCCGGCGGCAACCACGGCGCGGGCTGGTCCACCCGCTACATGTGGCGGGGTGCCAACGGCAGCCCCGACAACGGCGAGGTCTACCTCTACACCCCGACCGACTCCGGCCCGACCGGCTACGGTGTGGACGAGGGCCTGGGCGACTGGCACTTCCAGGCCGACGACCGCTGGCACACCGTCGAGCAGTCGGTGAACCGGAACACCGGCGAGGTCACCGTCTGGTACGACGGCCGCCAGGTGTACTCCGCCAGGGTCGCCTCCGGCATCGCCTCGATCCCCTTCGGCGGGGTGCTGTTCTCGACCTTCTACGGCGGCCACGACACCAGTTGGGGCCCGGCCAGTACCCAGCACGCCCAGTTCGCCGGGTTCTCGCTCTCCGCCGGCGTCCAGCACTGACGGGCGGGGGCCTCACCGCCCTCGTCAAGGGGGTTTCCGGACTCCGGGATCCCAGCTGGAAATGGTCGGTGAAGGGCGTCCAAACATGTAGCGGTCATGCCATACTGCGTCGGTGACCTCAGCCAGCCCAGCGACACCCCCGCACCGCTCCAGGCCCCAACTGGGCCGGAAATTCACCATGCTGTGGTCGGCCTCGTCGATCTCGGCGGTCGGCGACGGCATGCGGGACTCGTCGCTTCCGTTGCTCGCCCTGGCCATCTCGGACTCCCCGTCGGCGGTGTCCGTGGTCGCGGTGGCCGGATCCCTCCCCTGGCTGCTGATGGCCCTGTTCGGCGGCGTCATCGCCGACCGCTTCGACCGCCGCCGGCTGATGTGGACGATCGACCTCGGCCGCGCCGCCATCCTGCTGGGGTTCGCCGCCTGGGTCTTCTCCACCACCCCGCCGCTCGCCCTGCTCGCCGCCCTGGCCTTCGTCCTCGGCTGCGGGGAGACGGTGTTCGTGAACGCCGCCACCTCGACCATCCCGGACGTGGTCCGCTCCGAGCAGCTGGACGTCGCCAACGGCCGCCTCCAGGGCGGCCTGCTGGTCGGCCGGATGATCGGTCCGCTGGTCGGCACCAGCCTGTTCGCGATCGCGGCCGGCTACCCGTTCACCGTCGACGGCGTCTCCTTCGCCCTCGCCGCCGCCCTGGTCGCCGCGACCGGCCGCTCGGGCTCCCCCCGGGCGCGGTCCGAGCGCCGGGTCATGGCCGAGGTCCGCGAGGGCGTCCGCTGGCTGTACGGGCACAAGCAACTGCGCCTGGTCGCCTCGCTCTCCGCCGTGGCCGCGGGCGCCTCCTCCCTCGGCATCACCATGATGGCGCTGCTGGTCACCCGCACCCTGCACGAGCCCACCTGGGCCTTCGGCGCCGTCCTCGCCACCGGCGTGGCCGGCGGCACCGCCGCCAGCATGGTGGCCGGCCGGATCGGCGAGCGGCTGGGCCGGCGGGCCCGGATCACCCTCGCCTTCGTGCTGATGGGCTCCTCGCTGCTGCTGATGGGCCTGAGCCCCTCGGTGTTCGCGGTGGCCCCGCTGTTCGCGCTCGGCAACTTCGGCGTGGTCACCTGGAACGTCCAGGCGATCTCGCTGCGCCAGCAGACCGTGCCCAAGGAACTGCTCGGCCGGGTCAACAGCTGCTACCTGATGCTCTCCCGGGTCGGGATGCTGATCGGCGCCGGCCTCAGCGGCTGGATCGGCTCCACCGTCGGCATCCGCACCCCGATCGTCATCGCCGGTGCGCTGATCCTCGCCGCACTGTTCGTGATCCCGCGGATGGGCGACCTCGAACCGGCCCCGGCGCCCGTCGCCGAGGAGCAGGCGGTCGAGCAGCGCGCGGGCTGACCCGTCCTGACCGACTGACCGACTGACCGCAGGCTCGACGGCGGCGGCTCCCTCCCCCGGGGGAGCCGGTTCCTCCTCCCGGCCGAGGCCCACCCCCCGGTCCGGCTGCGAGCGTTGGGGCACCGCCCCCGCCGCACCGGAGAGCCCCCATGACCGCCCTCGCCCAACTCCTGCCCGCCACCGGCCGCCTGCGCACTGCCACCGGCCGCCTGCGCACCGCCTGGGCCTCCGCCCACACCCCCGTCCCCGGCGTTCCGCGCTGGGCCGGGCTCGCCGCCCGGGCGGTGCCGCTCACCGTCCTGCCGTCCAGCGCCTGGCGGATCGCCACCTGCACCTTCCACGCCCCGCTGGACGGCGACGCGGTGCAGGACTCCGGCAGCCTCCCCTGGTGGCTGCCGCTGGAGCTGTACGTCGTCCTGTTGTCGGCCGTCTCCGAGCTGCTCGCCTTCACCGCGCTCGGCCTGGTCGCCCGCTGGGGCGAGGTGCTCCCGCGCCGGCTCCCGCTGCTGGGCGGCCGCCGTGTCCCGGTCGCGGCGGCCGTCGTCCCGGCCGCGCTGGGCGCCGCCGCGCTCAGCGTCGGCACGCTGCTGTTGACCATGCTGCTCTCGACCGGCCGCGACCTCCGGGGCCGACCGCTGCCCGACGGCCTCCCGATGCTGTCCGGCGACTGGCACACCGTCGTCCTGGTCGCCTGCTACGCCCCACTGCTGCTCTGGGGCCCGCTGCTGGCCGCCGTCACCTGGGCCTACCTCCGCCGCCGACGCGGTCCCTCGTCATGAGCGCACCTGCGCACACACCATAGACTGCGGGCATGAGCTCCGGCACCGATCTGGCAGATGCACACCGCTCGCAGCAGCGGGCCGAGGCGCGGCTGGACGTCGCCGCCTCCGTCCTCTCCCTGCTGGCCGACCGCACCCGGCTGGCGCTGCTGGAGCGGCTCGGCCGGGGCGAGGCGGACGTGACCACGCTGACCGAGGCGACCGGAGCCGCCCGGCCCTCGGTCAGCCAGCACCTGGCCAAGCTGCGGCTGGCCGGGCTGGTCGCCACCCGCAAGGACGGCCGGCGGGTGGTCTACTCGCTGCGCCACGGGCACCTGCGCCGGCTGGTGGACGAGGCCCTGAACGTCGCCGACCACCAGATCGGGCACCTCCCCCCGCACGACTGAGCCCCGGCCGGTCCGCGCAGGTCGTTCCGTCTGACAAACAGGTGCACACGTATGCACGCATTGCCTATGATGGGCGCACCACCACCCCCACCTCCGCCCCGGGACGGGCCCATGCTGACCGTGCTGCGCAACCGCACCTACCGCCACCTGTTCACCGCCCAGGTCGTCGCCCTGGTCGGCACCGGCCTGGCCACCGTGGCGCTCTCGCTGCTCGCGTACTCGATCGCCGGGAACGACGCCTCGGCCGTCCTCGGCACCGCACTGGCGATCAAGATGGTCGCGTACGTGACGATCGCCCCGGTCGCCGGAGCCCTCGCCGGGCTGGTCCCCCGGCGCACCCTGATGGTCGCCATGGACCTCACCCGGGCCGCCGTCGCCCTCACCCTGCCGTTCGTCGACCGGGTGTGGCAGGTCTACGTCCTGATCTTCCTGCTCCAGGCCGCGTCCGCCGCCTTCACCCCGACCTTCCAGGCCACCATCCCCGAGGTGCTGCCCGCCGAACGCGACTACACCCGGGCGCTGTCGATGTCCCGGCTCGCCTACGACCTCGAATCGCTGTTCAGCCCGGCGCTCGCCGCCCTGCTGCTCTCCGTGGTCCCGTACCACTGGCTGTTCGCCGGGACGACCGCGGGCTTCCTCGCCTCCGCCGCCCTGGTCGTCTCCGTCGTGCTGCCCAGGCCCCGGCCGGTCGAACGCACCGACGGGATCTACCGCAGGGCCGCGTTCGGCACCCGGCTGTTCCGGGCCACCCCACGGCTGCGGGCACTGCTCGCCCTGGACCTCGCGGTGGCGGCCGCCGGCGCCATCGTCTTCGTCGACACCGTCAACGTGGTCCGCGACCACTTCCACCGCCCGGTCGGCGCCGTCTCGCTGGCCCTCGGCGCGTACGGCGTCGGCTCGATGCTCGCCGCCCTGCTGCTGCCGCGGCTGCTCACCCGGGTCAGCGACCGGTCCGTCATGCTGCCCGCCGCCTTCGCCCTGCCCGGCGTCCTCGCCGCCGTCACCGCGATCACCGCCGCCCCGGCCGGCACCGGCAGCTGGCTCGCCCTGCTCGCCGCCTGGGCCCTGATCGGCGCCGCCGGCTCGGCCGTCCTGACACCCGGCGGCCGGGTGGTCCGCCGCTCCGCCGCCGACCCCGACCTGCCGGCCGCGTTCGCCGCCCAGTTCTCGCTGTCGCACGGCTGCTGGCTGCTCACCTACCCGCTGGCCGGCTGGCTCGCCGCCGGCGCCGGACTCCCCGCCACCGCGGTCGTCCTGGGCGCGGTCGCACTCGCCGCCGCCCTGGCCGCCACCGCCCTGTGGCCCGCCCGGGACCCGGACGCCCTCAGCCACCGCCACACCGAGCTGCCGCTCGGCCACCCCCACCTCGCGGACGCCCGCCCCACCCCCGACGGCAGCTGGCAGCACGGCCACCACTACGTGATCGACCAGCACCACCCCACCTGGCCCCACCCGCCCCGCGCCGCACTGAACTGAACTGAGCGGTGGGGCCGACGGACGGCCGGCCCCGGTCCCACCGGGGCCCCGGGTCAGCCCCTGGTCACCGGGATGCTGTGCGCGGCCATCGCCGCCGCCAGCCGGTCCGGCTCGTCCGGGGTGATCACCGGCTTGACCCGGGCGCCGAGGTCGACGACGAAGGCCACGCTCTTGTCGATCCGCCCCAGGTCCAGGTTGAAGTAGTGCACGAAGTCCCCGGAACCCCAGATCCGCCACCGCCCGCCGACCCGGGTCAGCGGCACCTGCCGCAGCCCGCGGATCCGCCCGTACGGGATCCGCTTGGCGGACGCCAACGGGAAGTAGTACCGGCGAATCACGAGCTCACGCGCGGTGCACGTCACCAGACCGTCGTTGTACATGCGGGCCAGGCTAGCCCCGGCCCCCCGCGCAAGCCCTCCCATCGGAGGCCGGTCCGGTCAGGTCCGCCCGGACGTCGCATTGGGGGGACTACCTGGTGATACGCCTACTGCTCCCCGCGGACGTACACCTGGGCGGACCCGGAAATGCGAAAAGGCCCACCCGGTCACCCGCGTGGGCCTTCTCTGAATGATTGTTCGGCGGCGTCCTACTCTCCCACAGGGTCCCCCCTGCAGTACCATCGGCGCTGTGAGGCTTAGCTTCCGGGT
>NZ_JBHJWG010000094.1:0-8536 GCF_042266305.1 Kitasatospora sp. NPDC056076 | reverse complement strand
GTGCACCACCCGGCCGCCCCGCCGCCCCGCCGCCCCGCCGCCCTACGGACCAGCCGCCCGCCGCGCCCCGAGCGGGCTCACTCGTTGTGCAGCACCTCGGCGATCGGCAGCCGGGCCGCCGAGCGGGCCGGGACGAGCGCGCCGAGGACGGCGATCGCGACGCCCGCGAGGGCGAGGGCGGCCAGCAGCGGGGCGCCCCAGACGTCGATCATCGCGTCGGTGAAGTGGATGATCCGGACGTGCTCGGCGATCAGCCGGTGCACCAGGATCCCGACCGGGATGCCGACGATCCCGCTGACCACGCCCTGCCAGGCCACCGAGGTGACCGTCATCCCGACCACCTGCCGGGGCGTCATCCCGATCGCCTTGAGCATGCCGAGGTCGCGGCGGCGCTCCCGGATGGTGAGCAGCAGGGTGTTGAAGACGCCGAGCGCGGCGACCACCGACAGCAGGACGGAGAAGGTCGTGCTGAACGTCTTGATCGCGACGACCGACCCTTCCGTGCTCGGGGCGACGACCGCGGTGCCCAGGCTTGGGTCGGCGTCCGTGACGGCCTTCCGGTAGGCCGCGGCGTCGGCGCCGTCGGCGAGCCGCACGTCGTACTCGACCACGTGCGGGTCGGAGGTGAGCAGCGCCCTGGTGGCGGCGTTGGAGGAGATCGCGTTGGCGTTGCCCTGGGTCTCCAGGCCGACCAGGGTGACGGTGGTCCGCCGGTCGTCCAGGGCCAGGGTGATCCGGTCGCCGAGCTTGAGCCCGTGCTGGTCCAGGAAGGCCGGCCCGGCCTCGGCCTCGCCGAGCCCGGTGGCCGGGCGGCCCTCGACCACGTTCAGCCGCCGGTGGTCGACCATGGCGTCGCCGCCGTAGAAGTTGGCGAAGACCGGCTGGGGCTGGCCGACGATGCCGACCCGCACCAGGCCCCGGACGGAGACCTGGTCGGCGCCGGGGGTGGCGTGCAGCATCGCCTCGGTCTGCTCCGCGGTCAGCCGGGGCGCGAGCTTGCTGCCGGAGAAGACGGCGGTCTGCACGTTGATGTGGGTGTGCTGGTCCGGTGCGGACATCGAGGCGGCCAGGGTGCTGGTCAGCCCGGTGGTCACGGTCACGGTGACCACGCCGAGCGCGATCGCCGCCATGGTCAGCGCGGTGCGGGCCGGGCGGGCGAAGGGCTGGCCGAGACCGAGGCTGACGGCGCGGGGCAGCCTGGTGCCGCTCAGCCACCGCTGGACCTTGAGGCCGCGCCCGGTGCGCGGCGCGCTGCCCGCCGAGATGGCCTGGGCGGCGGAGAGCCGCCGGGCCCGCGAGGCCGGGACGAGCGCGGCGAGGGCGACCAGCAGCGGGACGCCGAGCAGGGTCGCGGCGGGCAGCCAGCCGACCGGATCGATCACGGCGGTGCCGGTGGCGATGCCGCTGAACGCGGTCTTGAGGATCGGGTACGCGGCCGTCCAGCCCGCCGCCGTGCCGAGCACCGTGCCGACGACGGCGGGCACCGAGACCATCGTCAGGTAGACCGTGACCACCTGGCGCGGGGTGAAGCCGATCGACTTGAGCACCCCGATGTGCCGGTAGCCGGAGACCACCGCGCCGCTGACCACGTTGCCGACGATCAGCGCGGCGACGACCAGGCCGAGCACGCCGAAGACCGTCATCACCGGCAGGTAGGCGTCGGCGCCGGCCGAGAACGCCTGCTTGAGCACCAGGTAGGACTGGGCGTTGGCGACCGCGCCCTCGGGCAGGCCCTCGGTGGCGCGGCCGAGCGAGGCGGTGAGCCGCTGCTCGGTGGCCGCGTCGGTGAAGCGGTAGAGCATCTGCCGCCCGGTGGGGTGCAGGGCGGCCGCCTGCTCGGGGGTGACCCAGCCGCCGGCGGACTGGCTCATGTCGCTCGCGAAGCCGACGACGGTGAGCCGCTCCCCGGTGCCGGTGGTGAGCCGGGTGCCGAGGTTCCCCTCCGAGGAACCCCCGGCGGTACCGATGACCACCTCGCCGGGCGCGGTGGCCCAGCGGCCGGACAGCAGCTTCACCCGGTCCACCGGCGCGGCCGCCGGGTCGGGCCGGCCGACCAGGATCAGCGGGCCGGGCGGGTGCCCGATCCAGTCGGTGGGGATGGTCACCACCGCCTGGTCGAAGGGCCCGGCCGCCGCCTCGACGCCCGGCCGGTGTGCGGTGGCGGCCAGTTGCTCCGCCGAGGCCTTGGCCGGGTCGAAGAGGGCGCTGACGTGCGCGCCGCGCTCACCCTCGAAGGCGGTGTCGAAGGGGGCCCGGGCGGCGCTGATCACCGCGAGGGCGAGCAGCACCGTCGCGGTGGAGCAGAAGACGACCAGTCCGATCACGACGGTCTGCACCCGGCGGCGCTTCACGGCCGCCCGGGAGGCCCGCCACACAGCACTGTTCACGAGGACCCCTCCAGCATCCGCTCGCGCGCCACCTTGCCGTCGGCGACCTCGACCAGCCGACTGGCGCAGCGGGTGGCCAGGTCGGGGTCGTGGGTGACGATCAGCAGGGTCTGCCCGATCTGGTTGAGGTCGATCAGCAGGTCCATCACCTGCTCGCCGGAACGGCTGTCCAGCGCGCCGGTCGGCTCGTCGGCGAGCAGCAGCGCCGGACGGTTCATCAGGGCGCGGGCCACCGCGACCCGCTGGCGCTCGCCACCGCTGAGGGTGGCCGGGTAGACGTCCTTGCGGTGCGCGACGCCGAGTTCGTCCAGCAGCTCCAGCGCGCGGCGGCGCGCCTGCTTGGCGCTGGTGCCGGTCAGCTGGGCGGCCAGGGCGACGTTGTCGAGGGCCGGGAGGTCGTCGATCAGGTTGAAGAACTGGAAGATCATGCCGATGTGGCGGCGGCGGAACAGCGCCAGGCCGTTCTCGTTCAGCCCGCCGAGGTCCTGCCCCTGCACCCGGACGGTGCCGGAGCTGGGCCGGTCCAGCCCGGCCACCATGTTCAGCAGGGTGGACTTGCCGCACCCCGAGGGGCCCATCACGGCGACCGCCTCACCCGCGCGGATCCTCAGGTCGACGCCGTCGAGCGCCTTGGCGTCGCCGAACTCCTTGTGCACCCCGGACAGCTCGACGACGTACGGCGCGTCGTCGGGCCGGGTGGTCCCGTCGTGGTCGTTGCTCATGGTCGACGACGGTAGGCGCGGCCTCCCGGGCCGGGCGTCCCACCCCGGGTGTAACCGCAGGTCGCCGTAGTACCCGGGATGTACGCGGGCGGCACCCCCGGATGATGTCGATCAAGCCCCGGCCTGGGAGGCTTGACGCCGTGTGGGGAACAGGGACGGACTGGATCGCGATCGCGACGGCGGGCGCCGCCTGCGCGGCCGCCGGCTGGCTGGGCGTCGCGCTGGTACGGGCGCGGCGGCTGTACCGGGCGGCCATCGGCGAGCGCGGCTGGCTGCTGGAGCGCGAGCGGGAGAGCGCCGCGAGCGCCGCCGTGGACGCCGAACGGGCCCGGATCGCGGCCGAGTTGCACGACATCGTCAGCCACAACGTGAGCCTGATGGTGGTGCAGGCCGGGGCCGCCCGCGAGGTGCTGGCCACCATGCCGGAGGAGGCGGCGGCCGCGATGGGCGCGGTCGAGGCCGCCGGACGGGACGCGATGACGGAGCTGCGGCACCTGCTCGGCCTGCTCGCCCCGGCCGCCGACGGCAGCGAGGAGCCGGAGCGCGACGACTTCGCGCCGCAGCCGAGCCTGAGCCGGTTGAGCCCGCTGATCGACCGGTTCGCCTTCGCCGGGCTGCCGGTGGAGGTGCGGGTCTCCGGCGAACCGCGGCCGCTGCCCGGCGGCGTCGACGTGACGGCCTACCGGATCGTCCAGGAGGCACTGACCAACGCGCTCAAGCACGGGGACGGGGTGACGGCGGAGGTGACGGTGCGGTACGCGGACCACTACCTGCGGGTGGAGGTGCTGAACAGCGGCCCGAGCGTGCTCTCCGGCGCGCCCGCCCCCGCCCCGAAGCAGGCGGACGGCGCCGGACGCGGGCTGCTCGGCCTGCGCGAGCGGGTCGCCGTGTACGGCGGGGACCTGGACGCCCGGCGCCGGCTCGGCGGCGGCTACCGGGTCCGCGCCCGCATCCCGCTGGACCGGCCGTGAACGACTCGGAGGCAACCGTGGAACAGGACCAGCAGCGCCGCCCCCGGGTGGTGATCGCCGACGACCAGGAGCTGGTCCGCACCGGCTTCCGGATGATCCTCACCGCGCGCGGCATCGACGTGGTCGCCGAGGCCGGCGACGGCGCCGAGGCGGTGGCCGCCGCCACCCTGCACCGGCCGGACGTGGCCCTGCTGGACATCCGGATGCCGACCATGGACGGCCTGGAGGCGGCCCGCCGGATCCTGGCCGCGGTGCCCGGCTGCCGGGTCATCATGCTGACCACCTTCGACCTGGACCACTACGTCTACGCGGCGCTGTCCGCGGGGGCCAGCGGCTTCCTGCTCAAGGACGTCACCTCGGCCCACCTCGCCGCCGCCGTACGCCTGGTGGACACCGGCGACGCCCTGCTCGCCCCGTCGATCACCCGCCGGCTGGTGGAGCGCTTCGCGACCGGCGCCCCGCACCCCGCCGCGCGCGGCGCCGACGCGCCGCGGCTGCACCGCGACCTCGCGCCGCTCACCCCGCGCGAGGCGGAGGTGCTCGGCCTGCTCGGACGCGGCCTGTCCAACGGCGAGTTGGCGGTCGAACTGACCCTGAGCGAGTCGACCGTGAAGACCCACGTGGCCCGGATCTTCGCCAAGTTGAACCTGCGCGACCGGGCCCAGGCGGTGGTGCTCGCCTACGAGACCGGCCTGGTCGCACCGGGCACGAACGACTGACCGTCAATTCCCTTCCCCGTCACGATGATTCGCATGACAATCAGCCGGCTCACTCATTAGGGGGAACAGCTCGAAGGATTCACATTTTTGCCAGTCCATGGGGGAGCATCTGCGTATCCGCGACCGGAGCGACGAACACCGTCCGCGCGGCACCACCCCGCAGGACGAAGACCATTGGACAGGCCCGTGACCACCACCACCCCCGTGTGGGACTGCCCCTTCCACCACACCGACGGCCTGGAGTTCGACCCCCTCCTCAAGCGGCTGCTCACCGAGGCCCCGATCGCCAGGGTCCGCCTGCCCCACGGCACGGGCGAGGCCTGGCTGGCCACCCGCTACGAGGACGTCAAACTGGTCACCACCGACCGCCGGTTCAGCCGCGCCGCGGGCATCGGCCGCGACCTGCCGCGGATGACGCCCGCCACCATCGCCCAGGCCGAGTCCATCAACCTGATGGACCCGCCCGAGCACAACCGGCTGCGCCGCCTGGTCGCCCAGGGCTTCACCAACCGCCAGGTCGAGCGGATGCGCCCCCGGACCCAGGCCATCGTCGACGGCTTCCTCGACGAGATGGCCGAGCACGGCGCCCCCGCCGACCTCGCGCACTTCCTCTCCGCCCGGCTCCCGCTCCACACCATCTGCGAACTGCTGGAGATCCCCGAACCGGACCGCGACCGGCTGCGCGCCCGGGCGGTCGCGATGATGCGGACGGGCCCCGGCAGCCGCGAGGGCCAGGAGGAGGCCAAGGCCGGCCTGCGCGCCTACTTCACCGAGCTCACCGCCGAGCGCCGGGCCCACCCCGGCGAGGACCTGATCAGCGCGCTCGCCACCGCCCGCGACGGCGAGGACCTGCTCGACCCGGACGAACTGGCCGTCATGGCGATGGTCCTGCTGGTCACCGGCCACGACACCAGCACCTACCAGCTGAGCAACATCACCTACACCCTGCTCACCCACCCCGAGCAGCTCGCGAAACTGCGCGCCCGGCCCGAGGGCCTGCCCCGCGCCCTGGAGGAACTGCTGCGCTTCATCCCGTTCCGCCAGGGCCCCGGCATCGCCCGGATCGCCACCGAGGACGTGGAGCTCGGCGGCGTGCTGATCCGGGCCGGCGAGGCCGTGCACGTCTCCTACCTCACCGCCAATCGCGACCCGGCCGCCTACGAGCACCCCGACGAGCTGCGCCTGGAGCGCACCGACGGGCCCGTCAACATGGCCTTCGGCCACGGCCAGCACCGCTGCCTCGGCTCGCACCTCGCCCTGATGGAACTCCAGGTCGCGATCGGCACCCTGCTGCGCCGCTTCCCCGGGCTGCGCCTGGCCGTCGACCCGGCCGAACTCGACTGGGAATCCGGCTCGATCTGGCGCTTCCCGCAGACCCTGCCGGTCGCCTGGTAGCCCGCTCCCCCCGACACACCGTTCCCGCACCGGGGAGACCCACACACCCATGGCCACACTCTGCCGCCCCGCCGTCGCCGTGCCCGAGCACGTCATCACCCTCGACGAGACCCTCGACCTGGCCCGCACCCTGCACGCCGGCCACCCCCGACTCGGCCTGGCCCTGCGGCTGATCGAGAACACCGGGGTGCGCACCAGGCACCTGGTCCAGCCGATCGAGCAGACCCTCACCCACCCCGGCTTCACCCACCGCAACCAGGTGTACGAGCGGGAGGCCAAGCGCCGCGTCCCCGAGGTGGTCGAACGCGCCCTCGGCCACGCCGAACTGGGCGCCCAGGACATCGACCTGATCATCTACGTGTCCTGCACCGGCTTCATGATGCCGTCGATGACCGCCTGGCTGATCAACACCATGGGCTTCCGCTCCGACACCCGCCAGGTGCCGATCGCCCAGCTCGGCTGCGCGGCCGGCGGCGCAGCCGTCAACCGCGCCCACGACTTCTGCCGCGCCTACCCGGGCGCCAACGTGCTCATCGTCGCCTGCGAGTTCTGCTCGCTCTGCTACCAGCCGAGCGACCTCGACGTCGGCTCGCTGCTCTCCAACGGCCTGTTCGGGGACGCCGTCGCCGCCGTGGTGATGCGCGGCCGGGGCGGCCGCGGGGTGCACGTCGAACGCAACGGCTCGCACCTCGTCCCGGACACCGAGGGCTGGATCTCCTACGGGGTCAAGGAAACCGGCTTCCACTTCCAGCTGGACAAGCGGGTGCCCGGCACCATGGAGATGCTCGCCCCCGCGCTGCGCACCCTGGCCGGACAGCACGGCTGGGACGCCTCCGGGCTCGGCTTCTACATCGTGCACGCGGGCGGCCCGCGCATCCTGGACGACCTCTGCCACTTCCTCGACCTGGAGCCCTCGACCTTCCGCTACAGCCGGGCCACGCTGACCGAGCGCGGCAACATCGCCAGCGCCGTCGTCTTCGACGCCCTGGCCCGGCTGTTCGCCGACGGCGGCGTCGCCGAGGGCACCACCGGCCTGATCGCCGGCTTCGGACCGGGCATCACCGCCGAGATCTCGCTGGGCAGTTGGGTCGACACCCCGGTCGAACCGGTGCGCCGGCGCCCGCGCGCCATCTCCACCTCCGACATCGCCCTCGTCCACCAGGGCGCCCCCCGCCGTTTCCCGGCCGGCACTACGATCTCCGAATGACCGACACCACGGACCGCACCGACACCGATTCCGCCGCCAGAGCCGCCGAACTCGCCGCACTGTTCCCGGCGTTGCACGCGCCGCAGTACTGGGCCTGGGGCCGCTACGACGCCCAGTTCTCCACCGTGCTGCCGCCGGACGAGCTGGTCACCAACATCCACCTGGTCGGGTTCGCGGACGGTGGCGTGGTGCTCTGCCGGGACGACCGGAACCACTGGTTCCTGCCCGGCGGCACCCGGGAGAAGGACGAGTCCGTCGTCGACTGCCTGACCCGGGAGCTGCGCGAGGAGGCCGGCGCCCGGCTGCTCGGCGAGCCGGCCTGGCTGGGCGCGCACCGCTGCCACACCGAGGACCTCGTGCCGTACCGGCCGTGGCAGCCGCACCCGGACAAGGCCTGGCTGTGGGGCTGGGGCGAGGTCGAGCTGGACTCCACGCCGACCAACCCGGCGGACGGCGAGCAGGTGGTCGAGGTCCGGGCCGTCCCGGTCGCCGAGGCGCAGCGACTGCTGCTCGGCGGGCACGACGCCTGGTGGGGCGAGCTGATCGGGTTGGCGGTCGAGCTGCGACGGCGGGCCGGGCGGGACTGAGGGCCGGGAGGGGCTGGGGGTCGGGAGGCGAGGATCACCCGAACAGGCGAGCAGGGCGGAACAGTGTCCGATTTGTCATGATATCTCTCGGCCATGGGCACCTTTCACCTGGCCGCGGACTACCCGCTGCTGAACGTCTTCTGGACGATGCTGGAGCTGTTCCTCTGGATCCTCTGGATCTTCCTGCTGTTCAAGATCATCACTGACGTCTTCCGCAGCCACGACCTCAGCGGCTGGGGCAAGGCGGGCTGGCTGGTCCTGGTGATCATCCTGCCGCTGATCGGCGTGCTCGCCTACCTGATCGCCCGCGGTGACTCCATGCACAAGCGGGACCTCTCCCAGGCCCAGCAGACCGAGGCTGCGGTCAAGGCGTACATCAAGGAGGCCGCAGCGCCGGAGGGCGGCGGCGCTCGCAGTCATGTCGACGACCTGGCGGCGCTGGCGGACCTCAAGGGCAAGGGCCTCATCTCCGACGAGGAGTACCAGCGGGCCAAGGAGAAGCTGCTCGCCTGAGGTCACCCGCGCGGCGGGGCCGGTGGACGACGCTG
>NZ_JBHJWG010000093.1:0-9448 GCF_042266305.1 Kitasatospora sp. NPDC056076 | reverse complement strand
TGCGGGGCGCCGCCGGGGCACGCACCTCGCCGCGTTGTCGTCGGTCGCCCGATGCTCCGCATCGCCTCCCTCCTCCGCCTTGCGATGCACGCACCCCAACGCCGCCCCGCCCGCCCTCCGGGCGAACGACGGGAGTCCGAAGACGGACCCTGGGCCATCACGGCGCGGCGGGCGTCGGGACGATCCAGAGCTCGGCCGGGCCGTTGATGATCGCCGACTCCAGCCGGGCGGGTGCCGGGCGGGAGGGGTCCAGGGCGCTGTCGGGGTGGGCGCCGAACAGGCCGGCCAGGGCGACCTCGGCCTCCAGGCGGGCCAGGGGCGCGCCGAGGCAGAAGTGCGGGCCGTGCCCGAAGGCGAGGTGCTCCTTGTCGGGGCGGGTCGGGTCGAACTCGTCGGGCCGGTCCGGGTGGAGGTCCGGGTCGCGGCCGGCCGCGCCGAAGCCGAGCAGGATCGGTTCGCCGCGGCGGATGACCACGCCCTCGCCGAGGTCGATGTCCTCCAGCGGGTAGCGCAGCGGGACGTGCATGACGGGGCTCTCGTGGCGCAGGGTCTCCTCGATGACGTCCTCCCAGCCGAGGGCGCCGGTGCGGACGGCGGCCAGGTGGCGGGGGTGGGTGAGGAGGGCCTGGACGGTGCTGGTGATGAGGTTGACGGCGGTCTCGTACCCGGCGCCGAGCATCAGGAACAGGGTGTCGCGGGACTCCTCCTCGGTGCGTCCGGTGTCGCCGCCGGTGCTGAGCGCGGCGACGTCGCTGGCGAGGTCGGGGCCGGGTTCGCGCCGTTTGAGCTCCAGCAGGTCGGTCAGCGCCACGTTGATCTCGGCGCGCGAGAGCGTCATCTGCTCGTTGGCCGCCGTGGTGGTCAGCAGGGCGTCCATGGCCCGGCCGATCGGGGGCCGCAGGTCGGCGGGGACGCCGAACAGGTCGCAGATCACCGTCATGGTCAGCGGCAGGGACAGCGCCCGGCGCAGGTCCACGGCCTGGCCGGGGGCGAGTTCGCCCAGCGCGCCGACGAGGGCGGCGGTGGTGGCCTCGATCCGGGGGCGCAGCGCGGACACCCGCCGGGGTGAGAAGGAGGCCGCCATCCGGCGCCGGGCGGAGCGGTGTTCGTCGCCGTAGCGGTTGAAGAAGTTCTGCTGGAAGGCGATCGGGCCCATCGGCCAGCCCTCGGGCACCGCGGCCAGGCCGGGCCAGTGGCGGCGTGCGTCGCGGGAGACGCGGGGGTCGCCGGTGAGCGCGCGGATCACCGGGGCGCGGGTCACCGACCAGGCGATGATGCCGTCGGGGAGTTCGACGCGTACGGCCGGTCCGGCGCAGCGCAGCCGCGCGTTCTGCTGGTGGAGGGTGCGGGCGGTCATGTCGAGCACGGGGCAGCGGGGGGCGTCCGGGGCCATGGGCTTGCTCCTCGGGGAGCTCGGGGCCGGGTCTGAGCTCCGTTGTAGAGGGGGGCCGGTCGGGCGTCAACGGCGCACGGGCGCGGTCGCCGCGCGCCCGCCCGGACGGCCCCGTGCGGTCGCCGGGCCCGGTGGCCGTACGGTCGCCGGGGTGCTGCGCGGGCCCGGCCCGGCGGGTGTGCCGTACCCGAACGGTCCGCCGGGCGCCGGGCGGTGACGAAACGGTGACAAATCTCTGATGCCTCCCTTGCGTCAACCGGTGCTCCGCGGACTTACGATCATCGGCGCCCGGCGACCACACCGCCGGGTCACCACACATGGGGGAACGACGGATGAGCACACCGGCACCGGGCGGGTTCGGGGTCAACCACGCCGCGCTGGACAAGGCGCACGCCACGCTGACCAACCTGGCCCACGACTGCCCGGGCGCGGGCGCGGTCGCCGACGACGCCACCGGGACGGCGGTCACGGGCCTCAAGAACTGGGACAGCGCCGGGGCGTTGAAGGACTCGCTGGACGAGTGGCACCAGCAGGTCAAGGCGCTGACCGGGCGGCTGAACGCCAACGCGGGCGCGATGCAGAGCACCGGCGCCAACTACCGCAGTACCAACCTGTCCATCGCCCAGTCCCTCCAGGTGCAGTGACCATGCTCGGATACGAGGACGTCATCAACGCCAATCCGGACGCGCTGACCGCCGCCGCCACCCAGTGGCGCGCGATGGCGACGCGCTTCCACACCATGCAGACCACCATGGAGCAGGACGTCCTGGGCGGCGCGGGCAACGGCGGCGGCATCGGCGGCAACGGCCTGTTCACCCCGGGCGGCCCCGGCCTGCCGGGCAGCGGCAACGGCCTGACCGGCGGCCCCTGGTGGACGGGCGGCACCGCGAACCTGGCCAACACGGCGCTGCTGGCCACCAAGGGCCAGATCGTCGACGCCCAGACCGAGGCCAACGCGATGGCCTCGCTGCTCGACGAGGCGCACGCCGACTTCGCCGCCGCGCAGAAGCAGACCCGCGACGCGGCCGACGGCGCCGTCAAGGACGGCTTCAAGGTGACCGGCACCGGCACGGCGGTGTTCGACGAGAGCACGCTCGACCCGGCCACCCGCCAGGCCCTGCACCACGACCCGGAGGGCCGGCAGTCCTACCAGGACGCGGCCGACAGGTGGACCAAGGCGATCACGGCCGGAGTCCAGGCCGCCACCCGCGCCGACCAGCGCATCGCCGCCGCCCTGCGCGGCGCCTCCAAGGCGGGCAACCCGCTGGACACCACCTTCAACGGCCAGGCCGTGGGCGGCGGCGACGCCGGTGACGCCCAGCGCGCCGCCGCCCTGGCCACCCACCTGGACGACCTGACCCCGGAGCAACTGGTCCAGCTGCAGGACCTGATGAAGGACAAGGCCGACCACCCCGCCTTCTCCCAGGGCCTGTTGGACCGGCTCGGCCCGGACGGCACACTCAAGCTCGCCGGGAAGCTCAGCAGCCCCGGCGGCGACAAGAAGGCCGCCTACACCGACCTCCAGGGCGGCCTCACCCACGCGCTGGCCTCCGCCACCCAGGACACCAGTACCGACTTCTACCGGCGCTGGCGCGCGGGCATGGCCAAGGTCGGCTGCGACGCGGACCACAACTACGGCTCCAACACCGAGCCGGTGTACGGGTACCAGGTCCTGACCACCCTGATGGCCAAGGGCGACGCGAAGTACTCGGCCGGGATGCTCGGCGACCTGGCCGACGACATCACCGCCGCGGAGAAGAAGACCCCCGACGCGTGGGCCTACAAGGCCAACCACAACGGCACCGCGCTGGGCGCCGACCCGCTGGACAACGTGCTCGCGATCATGGGCCGCGAGCCGGACGCCGCCACCGCCTACCTGGACCCGAACTCCGGCGGCGGCAACCAGCACCTGCACTACCTGCTCAAGGACCGCAAGTGGCCCGAGGGCTGGGTCACGTCGATGGCCGGCCCGTTCAAGACGCCCGACCCGCTGGCGCAGAGCGGCCTGGGCGCGGCGCTGGAGGCCGCCACCACCGGCCAGCCGGCCGGCGCCCCGCACACCGGGCACCACACCGAGGCCCAGGCCCGGATCATGCACGACACCGTCACCACCCTGGACGAGGGCCAGGGCGGCACCAAGGTCAACGCCAACCTGCGCCAGCCGCTGGCCAACGCGCTGGCCGACTACACCAACGACAGCCACGAGATCTTCAACAGCCGCAACTCCCAGTACCTGGACCACGGCAGCACGGTGTGGACCGACGCGAACGGCACGGTGCACATGGGCGTCGGCGAGGACAGCCTGGTGCGGGTGATGCGCGGACTGTCCGACAACCCCGACGCCTACGCCACCCTGCACCAGGCCGAGAGCGCCAAGATCGCCCAGGAGCTGTCCTCGATCGGGCCCAACCCCTCGCAGAACGACATCCAGGACGTGATGAACAAGGGCGCCGCGAGCCTGGGCGTCTACGACGCGATCCGCGCCGACGTCGCCATGGGCCAGCGCGACGACGCCAACCTCCAGGCCGACTGGAAGGCCAAGGTCGCCTACCACGTGGTCGGCGCCCCGCTCACCCCCATCCCGTGGGTCGGCGACAGCGCCCAGCGCCTGGTCGACACCTGGGCCTGGGAGTGGGACAACCAGATGAAGGACCACAACAACAGCGTCGCCAACGCCAAGATCTCCGACACCTACCTGGACGCCAACAACGAGATGACCCACCTGGTCAGCGGCTGGGCCAAGGACCGCGGCACGGACCCGGACAGCAGCATGATCCACGTCGTCGAGGACGCCTCCCACGACCGCCGCTCCACCAGCGCCACCACCGCGGGCCACTTCCTGGGCCGCGGCAACTCCTGACGCACCGCCAATTCCTGACGCACCGTCAACTCGACTGCGGCCGCCGCCCCCAGAGCCCGGGGCGGCGGCCGCAGCGCGTTCTCAGGAGCGGTGGTACTGGACGGGGGTGTGCACCTCGCCGCCCAGCTCGCCGGCCGCGCGGCGGGCCCAGGAGGGGTTGCGCAGCAGCTCGCGGCCGAGCAGGACGGCGTCGGCGCGCCCGGCGGCCAGGATCTCCTGGGCCTGGGCCGGCTCGGTGATCAGGCCGACGGTGGCCACCGGCAGGCCGACCTGGTCGCGCACCGCCTCGGCGAAGGGCACCTGGTAGCCGGGGCCGGCCTCGATCGCGGCGTCGGGCACCAGGCCGCCGGTGGAGACGTCCAGCAGGTCCACGCCGTGCGCCTGGAGCTCCTTGGCCAGGCGGACGGTGTCCTGCGAGGTCCAGCCCTCACGGCCGTCCTGCGGGTTCTCGGTGAGCCAGTCGGTGGCCGAGACGCGGAAGAACAGCGGCAGCTCCTGGGGCCACACCTCGCGCACCGCGTCGACGACCTCCAGCGCGAAGCGGATGCGGCCCTCGAAGGAGCCGCCGTAGGCGTCGGTGCGGCGGTTGGTCTCGGGGGAGAGGAACTGGTGGATCAGGTAGCCGTGGGCGCCGTGGACCTCGACGACCTGGAAGCCCGCCGCCAGGGCGCGCCGCGCGGCGTCGGCGAACTGGCCGACGATCTCGGCGATCTGATCGACCGTCAGTTCCTCGGGGGTGGTGTGCTCGGGCGAGAAGGGCAGCGCGCTGGGGGCGACCGGGGTCCAGCCGTGCTCCTCGTCGGGGCTCAGGGCGCGTCCGCGGTCCACCCAGGTCCGCTCGGTGGAGGCCTTGCGCCCGGCGTGCCCGAGCTGGACGGCCGGGACGGTGCCCTGCGCCTTGAGGAAGTCGGTGATCCGGCGGAACGCCTCGACCTGGGTGTCGTTCCACAGTCCGAGGTCGTACGGGCTGATCCGCCCCTCGGGGCTGACCGCCGTGGCCTCCGTGATGATCAGCCCGGTGCCGCCGGCGGCCCGCGCCGCCTGGTGGGTGTAGTGCCAGTCCGTGGGGGCCCCGGCGGCCTCTCCGGCCGGTGCGGCGCTGTACTGGCACATCGGCGGCATCCAGACCCGGTTGGGGACGGTCAGCTCCCGCAGCGTGTACGGGGTGAAGAGGGTGGTGCTCATGTCGGACTCCCGGTGGGAACGGCAGCGCCAGGACACAGGCGCTTGCTGATGCGCTTTATATGTCCAAACAATAGTTGCACGGGACGATACTTTCAACGGCGGCCGCCCGCCCGGGGGGCCTCAGCCCCCCGACGACGGCGACAGCAGGGCGCGGGCCCGGTCGGCCAGGCCGTCGGCGCCGCAGCGTGAGGCCAGTTCCAGGCCCCGGGTCAGCGCGCTGCGGGCGCCCGGGGCCTGGAACCGGCCGTGCGGCGCCCCGCCCCGGCGGCCCAGCGCCTCACCCAGGTCGACCAGGGCGATCGCGTGCTCGTAGCGGGCCGGTGAGCGCTCCAGGTACCGGACCGCCTCCGTCAGCAGTTCGGCCGCCGGCGCCGGCTCGTGCACCGCGGCGCACAGCCGCAGGGCGGTGCCCACGGCCGAGTCCGTCCGGGTCTCCCGGGCCCGCCGGACGCCCTCCTCGGCGAGGTCGCGGGCCCGGTCCGGCCGCTCGGGCGCCAGCGCGCGCGCCAGGTGCCCCAGCCACGGCGCCCACACCGTGTTGCGCCACCCCCGCGCGTCCAGGGCCGCCCCGGCGGCGGTCAGCGCCGCGGCCGCGCCCGGTGCGTCGCCCCGGGCCAGCAGCAGGCGGCCGTACAGCGTGCGGGCGTCGGGCAGCACCATCACCGTCGGGTACGGCGGGCCGAAGGAGTGCCTGCGCGCCAGCCGCAGGGCGTCGTCCAGCCGTCCGCGCGCGGCCAGGGTCTCGGCCAGCGCCCCGACCGCGTCCCAGTGCAGCGGGGTGCCCGGGCCGATCCGCGCGGCGGTGCGCAGCGCCCGGCGCAGGTGGTCCTCCGCCTCGGCGAGCGCGCCGCAGCGGAACCGCAGCATGCCGGTCAGCAGGTGGGCGAAACCGAGGTGGCCGCCGCTCCACCCGGCGACCTCGTAGGCGCGCACCGCCTCGGTGAACAGCTCCTCCGCCCGGTCGACCCGGTCGGCGTACAGGTAGCTGAGGCCCAGGATCCCGGGCAGCTCGAAGCCCCAGGTGGTGTTCGTCCAGCCCAGGCTCGCGGGCAGTCGGCCGCCCGGCAGCGCGGACTCGGCCAGTTCGAGCGCCCGCGCCCGGTCGGCGCCGCGCAGGGTCAGGTCCCAGCAGCGCAGCACGGCCACCGCGTGGGCCAGGCCGTCGTGTTCGAACACGCCGCCGCCCGGGGCCGTCGCGCCCGGTGCCGTCGTGTCCGGTGCCGTCGTGCCCGCGGCCGGCGCGCCCGGGGCCGTCGGATCCGCGCCGAGGGCGGTGAAGGCCAGGCCGACCGCCCCCAGCATCCGGTGGAAGTCCGCCAGCCGCCGGGAGCGGCCGGGGCCGTCCTCGTCCTCGAACCGGAACGCGGCGAACTTGACATCCTCCCCGCGCTAAAGCGCGGGGATTCCGGCCGCGCCTGCGGTACGGGGCTTGCGCCCGGTGCGGCCGGCGTTCCGGTGGGTTCCTGTTTCAACGGGCCGTGCCTGGCGTGGGATCGCCACGCCGGGTCTCACCGGTCCTCCGCAGGCGTTTAGCCTGTCCGCCTGCCCGGCGGCCAGGATGTTCCGAGCGGCGTTGAGGTCACGGTCATGGAGCATGCCGCATGCGCCACAGGCCCACGCCCGGATGTGCAGGGGTTTGGGTCCGTCGCGGTGTCCGCACGCCCAGCACAGCTGGGACGACGGGAACGCGCGGGACACGATGCCGACATGACGTCCGAACCGGGCCGCCTTCTCCTTGAGCAGGCGCCGGAAGGTGGCCCATCCGGCGTCGTGGACGGACTTCGCCAGGCGGCCTCGGGCGAGGCCGCGCACGTTCAGGTCCTCCAGGTACACCGCTTGGTTCTCGCGGATGATCCTGGTGGTCTGCTGGTGCAGCCAGTCCTTGCGGGTGTCGGCGACCTTGGCGTGCGCCCTGGCGACCTTGCGGCGGGCCTTGGCCCGGTTCTTCGACCCCTTGGCCTTACGGGACAGCTCCCGCTGTGCGGCCTTGAGCTTCTTCTCGGCCTTGCGGAGAAAGCGGGGGTTGTCGATCACGCTGCCGTCGGAGAGGACGGCGTAGGTGGTCAGCCCGAGGTCGATGCCGACCTCGGCATCGACCTCGGGCAAGTGCTCCGGTTCCACATCCACGACGAAACTCGCGTGGTACCTCCCGGCCGCATCCAGCACGACCGTCACCGACGACGGATCAGCAGGCAGCGGCCGCGACCACTTCACCCGCACGTCACCGATCCTCGCCAGGTTCAGCTTCCCGTTGCCCCGCAACCGGAATCCGTTGCGGGAGAACCGCAGCGACTGCCGGCTGTCCTTGCGCGACTTGAACACCGGCAGCCCCACCGGGCGTCCCTGCCGCTTACCAGACACCGAGTCGAAGAAGCTCCGGTAGGCCGTGTCCAGATCGCGCAGGGACGACTGCAACGCGTCCACCGAAACCGACCCCAGCCACGACCGGGCATCCGTCCTCTTCGCCTCCGTGATCACCGCCTTGGCCAGAGCACCGGTCGCAATCCTCGACCTGTCCGCCTTCCATGCGGCCCTCCGCAGGGCGAGCGCATCGTTGTACACCACCCGCGCACACCCGAACGTACGTGCCAGCAGCTGCCGCTGACCCACCGTCGGATAGATACGAAAGGAGTACCTGAGATGCACGAGAATCAACCTACCGGCAGGCACTGACAGTCAGACGCGGCCGCCAGCTGGGCGGTGCGCCCAGGCGGGCACCGCCTCTGACCTTCCTTCGACCACCGCCGCCCTCGGAGCATCGTTGCGTCGTCGCAGAGGCCCGAGGCTACTGCCGGTCGGACGGCTCCGGCGCGAACTTGACAAGCCGTCAGATCCGGGCCCCGGAAATCCGCTGGCGCCGGCCCGCCAGGGCGGAGATACTCGCCCGTCGGCGGGGCGGACGAAGGGGGAACGGGCGGGCGTGGAGGTCTTCGAGTGCAGGGCGTGCGGCACCGCGCTGACCGGGCCGCTGACGCGGGTCCCCTACCCGGTCTACGCCGGGCTGCCCTTCGGCAACGGCGTGGCCATGCCCGTCCTGATGGACCCGGGCACCTACGCCGTCGACGGTGACCCGGCCCGCGGGCCCCGCCCGACCGTCATCGCCCCCGGCGACGCCCACGGCACCGCCCTCGTCCAGCGCCGCGAACTCGGCGCCTGCTGCGGCATCGACGGCCGCTACGGCCCCAACGTCACCTGCGCCGGCTGCGGACGCAAGGTCGCCACCAGGATCGACGACTGCTCGCTGTGGCAGGCCACCTGGCTGGAACCCTCTGCGGTGCGCCCCGTCCCGGCCGGCCCCGACGCCCCGATCGCCGACTGGCACACCGTCACCGACCGGTGGTGCGCCACCGACCCGTCGGACGGCGACGGAAACCGGAGCATCCGCTGGGACGTGGAGGCCGCCGTGACCCTGGCCCACCTGGTCCACGCCGCCGACGGCGCGCCCCTGGACCTCGCCACCGGCCCGCTCGCCCAGGCCTTCCGCCCCCTCCTCGCCCAACTGCCGCCCCCGGCGGCCGGACCGGCCCGCCCCGCCCTGCGCGCGGCCCTGGCCGGACCGGGCCGACCGCTGCCCCACCGCCTGCCCGACCTCGCCGTCGTCCCGCGCCACCCCCGCACCGGCGAGTGCTGGCCCCCGCCCCCGGGCGTGGCCGCCGTGCCGCTGGCCGCCGGGTTCTGGGCCGCCCTCGCCTTCCGCGACGAACGCGAACTCGCGCCCGCCACCGGCGGCCTGCCCCCGGGAGTCGAACGCGACGACCCCCTCCCGCCCCACCCCCGCTACCCGGGCTACCTCGACCGGCGGGTCCTGCGGGCCGCGCTCGACCGCCTGAACGGCGTCGCCGACACGGCGGACGAGCCATGGTGAGGAGCGACGGCGGCGCCGCCCGGGAAAGGACCCCGGGCGGCGCCGCCGGCCCGTCGGGGCGCCGGCCGCGCCCCGTCTGCGCCACCCCCAGCGCCGGGACGCCCCGCGTCCGGGCCCGACGCGGCGCGGCCGGGGAGCTGGCTCT
>NZ_JBHJWG010000092.1:0-9644 GCF_042266305.1 Kitasatospora sp. NPDC056076 | reverse complement strand
CGCCTGGGTGCCGCCGTCGGTCCCAGGTTCCAACGGATGGGTCCCCCACCGGGGTCCCGGGCCGCCACCCCCACAAACCCGCCCGGGGGGCTGGCGCTACCCCGGGGGGGGCCCCGGGGGTCCGCGCCAGGCGCCTCGCTCACGCGCGGTCGCCGTTCAGCCACTCGGACATCACCGACAGCAGGTGGTCGGTCTCCACCGGCTTGGTGATGTGGTCGGTGGCACCCGCCTCCAGGGACTTCTCCCGGTCGCCCTTCATCGCCTTGGCGGTCAGCGCGATGATCGGCAGGCCGGCGAACTGGGGCATCCGGCGGATCGCCTCGGTGGTCGCGTAGCCGTCCATCTCCGGCATCATGATGTCCATCAGGACCAGCGCCACGTTCTCGTGCTGCTCCAGCATCTCGATGCCCTCGCGGCCGTTCTCCGCGTACAGGACGGTCAGCCCGTACTGCTCCAGCACGCTGGTCAGGGCGAACACGTTGCGCACGTCGTCGTCCACGATCAGCACCTGCTGGCCGTCGAAGCGGGTGTCGGCGCGGACCGGCCGGGGCTGCTGCGCGGGCTCCACCGCCCGCGGCAGCGCGGCGCTCTCCAGGGCGGCGCTGCGGCGGCGCTCCACCGCCCCGCGGCGGCGCTCCTCGGCCATCTCCCGGACCTCCTGGGCCCAGTGGTCGGCCGGGCTCTCGCCGACCGGCACCGGCAGGCCCACCGGGGTCACCCCGACCGAGGCGCGCAGCGCGGGCGGGTTCGCCGGGCCCGGGCGGTCCAGGAGCCGCTCGGCGGCGGCGTCCGGGGCCTCGGTGCGCAGCGGCAGGTAGAGCGTGAAGGTCGAGCCCTTGCCGAGCTCGCTCTCGGCGTGGATCTCGCCGCCGAGCAGCCGGGCGATCTCGCGGCTGATCGACAGCCCGAGGCCGGTGCCGGCGTACTTGCGGCTGATGGTGCCGTCGGCCTGCTTGAACGCCTCGAAGATCTCCCGCAGCTTGTTGCCGGGGATGCCGATGCCGGTGTCGGAGACCGAAAAGGCGATCAGCTCCTCGTCCGGGCCCTGGATCGAGCCGAACTCCAGCAGCCGCTCGCGCACGTGCTGGGGGACGTCCCGGCCGGCCGGGCTGATCGAGAAGTCGACGCCGCCGGTGTCGGTGAACTTGACGGCGTTGGAGATCAGGTTGCGCAGCACCTGCTGGAGCCGCTGCTCGTCGGTGTGCAGGGTGACCGGCAGGGCGGGCGAGACCCGGACCGCGAAGTCCAGGTTCTTGTCCAGGGCGACCGGCTGGAAGGTGGCCTCGACGTAGTCGACCAGCTGGACCAGGGCGATCCGGGCCGGGCGGACGTCCATCTTGCCGGCCTCGACCTTGGACAGGTCGAGGATGTCGTTGATCAGCTGGAGCAGGTCGGAGCCGGCGCCGTGGATGGTGTCGGCGAACTCGACCTGCTTGGGCGAGAGGTTGCCCTCGTTGTTGTCGGAGAGCAGCTTGGCCAGGATCAGCAGCGAGTTGAGCGGGGTGCGCAGCTCGTGCGACATGTTGGCGAGGAACTCGCTCTTGTACCGGGAGGCCAGGGCGAGCTGCTCGGCGCGCTCCTCCAGGACCTGCCGGGCCTCCTCGATCTCGCTGTTCTTGATCTCGATGTCGCGGTTCTGCTGGGCGAGTTGCTCGGCCTTCTCCTGCAACTCCTCGTTGGTGCGCTCCAGTTCCTCCTGGCGCGCCTCCAACTCGGCGGACCGCATCGAGAGTTCGGCGGTGAGCCGCTGGGACTCCAGCAGCAGGCCCTCGGTCTTGGTGTTGACGCTGATGGTGTTGACGGTGACACCGATCAGGTCGGCGATCTGGTTGAGGAAGTCCAGCGCGACGGTGGTGAAGGAGCTGAACGTGGCCAGCTCGATCACGCCCAGCAGCCGGCCCTCGAACTGCACCGGCAGCACCACGATGTGGGCCGGCGAGGCCTCGCCGAGGCCGGAGGCGATCTTGAGGTACCCGGGCGGCGCCTCCTTGACGATGATCGCCCGCTTCTCCGTCGCGGCCTGGCCGATCAGCGACTCGCCCGGCCGGAAGGTGGTCGGCATCGCCCGCCGCTGGTAGCCGTAGCTGCCGATCAGGCGCAGCACGGTGTCGTTCTCGTCGTCGTCCTCGGTGATCAGTTCGGCGGTCCGCCCGGCCGGCTGGGCCAGGAAGAAGGCGCCGTGCTGGGCGGAGACCACCGGGGTCAGCTCGGTCATGATCAGCGAGGCGACGGCCTCCAGGTCCCGGCGGCCCTGGAGCAGACCGGAGATCCGGGCCAGGTTGGTCTTGAGCCAGTCCTGCTCCTGGTTGGTCCGGGTGGTCTCGCGCAGGTTGGCGATCATCTGGTTGATGTTGTCCTTGAGCTCGTCGAGCTCACCGGCGGCGTCCACGTCGATCCGCAGGCTCAGGTCGCCCCTGGTCACCGCGGTGGCGACCTGGGCGATCGCGCGCACCTGCCGGGTCAGGTTGTTGGCCAGCTCGTTCACCGACTCGGTGAGGTCCTGCCAGGTGCCGTCCACCCCGGGCACCCGGGCCTGGCCGCCGAGCCGCCCGTCGGTGCCCACCTCGCGGGCCACCCGGGTGACCTCGTCGGCGAAGGCGGAGAGCTGGTCGACCATGGTGTTGATGTTGGTCTTGAGCTGGAGGATCTCGCCGCGCGCGTCCACGTCGATCTTCTGCGAGAGGTCGCCGCGGGCGACCGCGGTGATCACCAGCGCGATGTTGCGGACCTGGCCGGTGAGGTTGTTGGCCATCTGGTTGACGTTGTCGGTCAGGTCCTTCCAGATGCCGGCCACGCCCGGCACGCTCGCCTGACCGCCCAGGGTGCCGTCGGTGCCCACCTCGCGGGCCACCCGGGTCACCTCGACCGCGAAGGCGGACAGCTGGTCGACCATGGTGTTCAGCGTCCCGGCGAGCGTCGCGATCTCGCCCTGGGCGTCGATGGTGATCTTCTTGGAGAGGTCGCCGCGGGCCACCGCGGAGGCGACCTCGGCGATGTTGCGGACCTGTCCGGTCAGGTTCGACGCCATGAAGTTGACGTTGTCGGTCAGGTCCTTCCAGATGCCCGACACCCCGCGTACCCGGGCCTGGCCGCCCAGGATGCCCTCGGTGCCCACCTCGCGGGCGACCCGGGTGACCTCGTCGGCGAAGGCGGAGAGCTGGTCGACCATGGTGTTGACGGTGGTCACCAGCTCCAGGATCTCGCCCCGGGCGTCGACGGTGATCTTCTTCGACACGTCGCCGCGGGCCACCGCCGTGGTCACCTCGGCGATGTTGCGCACCTGGTTGGTCAGGTTGTTGGCCATCAGGTTGACGCTGTTGGTCAGGTCCTTCCACGTCCCGGACACCCCGGGCACGCTGGCCTGGCCGCCCAGGATGCCCTCGGTGCCCACGTCCCGGGCGACGCGGGTGACCTCGTCGGCGAAGGCCGAGAGCTGGTCGACCATGGTGTTGATGGTGTTCTTCAACTCCAGGATCTCGCCCCGGGCGTCCACCTGGATCTTCTGCGACAGGTCGCCCTTGGCGACCGCCGTCGTCACCTGGGCGATGTTGCGCACCTGATCGGTGAGGTTGTTCGCCATGAAGTTGACGTTGTCGGTCAGATCCCGCCACACCCCGGCCGCCCAGGGCACCTGGGCCTGCCCGCCGAGCCGCCCCTCGGTGCCCACCTGGCGGGCCACCCTGGTCACCTGTTCGGCGAAGCCGGAGAGCTGGTCCACCATGGTGTTGATGGTGTTCTTGAGTTCCAGCATCTCGCCGCGCGCGTCCACCTCGATCTTCTGCGAGAGGTCCCCGCGCGCCACCGCCGTGGTCACCTGGGCGATGTTGCGCACCTGGCCGGTCAGGTTGTCGGCCATGAAGTTCACCGAGTCGGTCAGCTCGCGCCACACCCCGGCCACGCCCGGCACCTGCGCCTGACCGCCCAGCCGGCCCTCGGTGCCGACGTCCCTGGCCACCGTCGTCACCTGGGCGGCGAAGCCGTTCAGCTGGTCCACCATCGTGTTGACGGTGTTCTTCAACTCCAGCATCTCGCCGGCCACGTCGACGGTCACCTTGCGGGACAGGTCGCCCTTGGCCACCGCCGTGGTCACCTGGGCGATGTTGCGCACCTGCGCGGTCAGCCGCCCGGCCATGGTGTTGACCGAGTCCGCCAGGTCCTTCCAACTGCCCGACACGCTGCGGACCTTGGCCTGCCCGCCGAGCTTGCCCTCGGTGCCCACCTCGCGGGCCACCCGGGTCACCTCGTCGGTGAACTCGGAGAGCTGGTCCACCAGCCCGTTGACCGTCCGGCCGATCCTCAGGTACTCGCCGCGCAACGGGTGGCTCACCCCGTTGCTGTGCAGCGAGCGCAGCTCCATCTTCTGGTCCAGGTCGCCCTCGGCGATCGAGGTCAGCACCCGGCCCACCTCGGCCATCGGCCGGGCCAGGTCGTCGATCAGCGCGTTGCAGTTGTCGACCGCCGCCATCCAGGCGCCCTCGCCCGCACCGGTCTCCAGCCGCTCGTTCAGCCGGCCCTCGCGGCCCACCGCCCGCCGCACCCGGGCCAGTTCACCGGTCAGGTGCTGGTTGCGCTCGGCGACCTCGTTGAACACCGCGGCGATCTCCGCCAACGGCCCGTCGCCCGGCACCGTCAGCCGGCGGCGGAAGTTCCCGTCCCGCATCGCGGTGAGCGCGGCCAGCAGCTTGCGCAGCTCGGCGGGCTCCGCGCCGCGGCTGTGGCCCGCTCGCCGGCCGGCCGCGATCCGCGGCGCGGCCCCGGCCCGCCCGCCGCGCGGAGCCTGCGGCGTCGTACCGGTGGCGTCCTTGGTGGCGTCCTTGGTGGCCGAACTCAACGGGCCCCTCCCACATCGTGTGTACTGTCCGGTGACCGCCGCGCCGGAACGGCACGGGACCGGGCACCGGCCCGGCTGGGCTGCGTACCGGCCGGACCTCACGGCCCACCGGCACCCACACGACCGTACTGCTCCCACCGGCCGTCGCGGACCCCCCAGTCTGGCAGCACCGGCGCCGGGTATACGGCTGGTTGCCCACGGTTGTCCCCGCACCGTCCGAAACAGGTGGGCAGAATCACCCTCCGGTGCCTGTTTCGCCGCCCCGCCCCCACGGGGAACCAAGCGGAAAGTAGGGTGGAGCGCTGCACCGGGCCACGACCCGACCCGACGACGCCGCCCACCCGACGGCCCGCCCGGGAAGGTCGGCACGAGCCCCGGACAGTCAGGGCCAGAGCAGCAGAGGAGAAGTGGCAACGTGGTCACCGCGCGCGCAGCCGCCACCTTCGACCCCGACGGCCGGTCCGCGGCCGCCGCCAGGGGCTTCGTCCGGGACGCGCTGCTCGGCTGGGGCCTGCCCGAGGTCGTCGACGACGCCGTCGTGCTGGTCAGCGAACTGGTCACCAACGCCGTCGTGCACGCCGGCACCGCCGCCGAGGTGTGCTGCCTGCGCGAGGAGGAGAGCGTCCGGATCGAGGTCACCGACCACCACCCCGAGCGCGGCCTGCCCTCGCTCGGCGACGGCCCGGTGTCCGCCTCCGAGCGCTTCGCCGACCCCGACGGCGAGGGCGGCCGCGGCCTGCTGATGTGCTCCGCCCTCGCCGAACGCTGGGGCGTCGAGTACGCGGCCGGGCAGAAGACCGTCTGGTTCCGGCTCGCCCTGCCCGCCCACGTGGCCGGCACCCGCTACGCCGTCCCCGCCACCCCCGGCAGCGACCTGCCCAGCAGCCCCGGGCCGGTGCACGTCGCCGTCGTCCAACTCGACGAGGACGGCCGCGTCCTGGCCTGGAACCCGGACGCCGAATCCCTCTTCCGCTACCCCGCCGCCACCGTGCTGGGCCGCCCCTGGGCCGACCTCGCGGTCTGGCCGCAGTCCCCCGGCCGCGGCCTCGGCCTCACCGACACCCTCCGGCTGGCCCGCTGGGAGGGCGACTACGGCGTACGCCGGGCCGACGGCGAGGAGGTCGAGGTCTACGGCGTCCAGGTGCGCGTGCGCGACACCGAGGGCGTCGCCTCCACCCTCTGCCTGCTCGTCCTCGAACCCGACCGCGCCGTCCTGCGCTCCCCCGCCCGCGCCCTGCCCGGCGAGCGCCCCGACCAGGCCGGTCCCCGGCTCGACCTGCTGGCCGGCCCGGTCGCCACCGACGACCTCGAAACCCTCCTCCAGCGCACCGTCGAACGCGCCCGCGACCTGCTCGACGCGGACGCCGCCTACCTGCTGCTCACCACCGACGACGAGGCCGAGTTCGAGGTCCGCGCCGCCACCGGCCTGACCACCGGGCACCGCCGGCACACCCGCTTCCCGGTGGGCACCGGCAACCGCTACGACTCCGCCCGGCTGCCCACCGTCCACGAGGACCTCGCCGCCCGCCCCACCGGCCTGCCCCTGCTCACCGGCAGCGGCATGCGCTCCCTGGTCACCGTCCCGCTCAAGGTCGAGGGCCGCCTGATCGGCTCGCTCGGCATCGCCACCGCCGCCCCCGGCCGCTACGACAACGAGGACGCGCTGCGCCTCCAGTTCGCCGCCGACCGGGTCGCCCTGGCCGTCGAGAGCACCCGGCTGACCGAGCTCGAACGGCTGCGCCGCGGCTCGCTCTCCTTCCTCGTCGAAGCCTCCGACCTGCTGGCCGGCACCCTCGAACACGAGCAGACCCTGGCGCTGATGGCCCAGATGGCCGTCCCCACCCTCGCCTCCTGGTGCGCCGTCTACACCAACGGCGACCACAGCTCCTCGGCCGGCCTCGCCTTCGTCCTGCACGAGGACGAGGACCGGATCGACCCCCTGCGCGACCTCCTCGACAAGACCCCCGCCCCCGAGGCCGGGCCCACCCACGGCGTCCGCTTCTGGACCGCGCCCACCGAGACCGCCGGAGCCCGCGGCCTCACCGACAGCCCCGAACTCGCCGGCCTGCTCGGCGAGACCGTCGTCCTGCCGCTGACCGCCCGCAACCGGGTGATCGGCCTGCTCGCCCTCGGCGTCCCGGCCGGCGTGCGGTTCCGGCAGGAGATCCTCGAACTCGCCGAGGACCTCTCCCGCCGGGCCGCCCTGGCCCTCGACAACTCCCGCCTCTACTCCGAGCGCACCGCGACCAGCCAGGCCCTGCAGCGCAGCCTGCTCCCGCCGGACCTGCCCGAGATCCCGGGCGTCGAGGTGGACGTCTACTACCAGGCCGCCGGCGAGGGCAACGAGGTCGGCGGCGACTTCTACGACCTGTTCACCATCCGCGAGGGCACCTACGGCTTCGCGATCGGCGACGTCTGCGGCACCGGCCCCGAGGCCGCCTCCGTCACCGGCCTGGCCCGGCACTCGCTGCGCCTGCTCGCCCGCGAGGGCCTGGACGCCCCGCAGGTGCTGCGCCGGCTCAACGCGGCCATCCTGGACGAGGGTGCGCGCAGCCGCTTCCTCACCCTGCTCTACGGCGAGTTGACGCCCCGCCCGGACGGCAGCACCGAACTGTCCCTGGTCTGCGCCGGCCACCCGCTGCCACTGCGGCTGCGCACCGACGGCCAGGTCGACCGGGCCGCCACCCCGCAGCCGCTGCTCGGTGTCATGGAGGACCTCGAACTCACCGCCGAGCACCTGGTGCTGGCGCCCGGCGAGGTCCTGCTCTGCGTCACCGACGGCGTCACCGAACGCCGCGAAGGCCGGCGGATGCTCGGCGACGACGGCCTCGCCGAGGTGCTCACCGGCTGCACCGGACTGACCGCCGGCGCGGTCGCCATGCGGGTGCAGCGCGCGGTCGAGCGCTTCGCCCCCGAGCCGCCGTCCGACGACATGGCGATCCTGACGCTCCGGGTTCCGACCCAGCGCCAGACCTGAGCGTTCCCCGGCTGACATCGTCACAAATTGTTATCTTCACAAGGGTACAAGCGAGCGGGGCCGGGTAAACCGATCTCGCCGGGGAATCCCCCGGCGGGGACGTGACCAGCGGCTCTCCGCAGGCCCGTCGCTTCTGACCTCACTTCTGACCGCAGCCCGCGCACGCTCACAGCCGTGCGCCCTCGGCGCGGTCGCGCGCATCCACTCATCGGAACGACACCAAGCGTCACTGCGCCCTGCGCGCGCCCAGAGTGAAAGGAGCCTCCGGTGAGCAACGACGCTACCGGGGCAACGAACGCCCGCTCCACCGGAGCCGACGCGGGTAACCTCGGCTACCTCGCCCTCGGCCTGACACTGCTCGCCTACGGTCTGCTCTCCACCGGGATCCTGCACGGCACCGGTGTCGGGGACGCGGCCCACCTCGCCCACCTGCTCGGCGGCGTCACCCTCTTCATCGCGGGCCTCTGGCAGCTCCGCGGCGGCGAGGGCTTCACCGGGACCGCCTTCACCAGCCTCGGCGCCTTCTGGGCGACCTGGTCGGTGGCCGGCGGCGCGAGCAAGAACGCCGCCGGTCTGTTCCTGCTGCTGTGGGCCCTGCTCGCCCTCAGCCTCACCGCCGCCAGCTGGGGCGCGGGCCTGTTCAGCCGCGCCGTCTACGGCCTGTTCACCGTCTCCCTCGTGCTGGACGCCATCGCCGTCCTCGGCGGCTACAGCGGCCTCGGCAAGGCCGCCGGCTGGGTCGCGGCCGTCTCCGGGGCCATCGCCTGGTACTGGGCCACCTCCCGCCTGAGCAACGGCTCCTGGGGGAAGGTCGCCCTGCCGGTCAAGTGACCTGCCGGGGCTCAACCGACCTGCTGGGGCCGCTCCTCGGCACCGGCCCGGGGCCGGGTCTCCGTCTCGACGGGGACCCGGCCCCGTCGCCGTGCCGCCAGCGCCAGGACGGCGTAGGCGAACAGCAGGATGGCGACGGCGACGATGCCGTCCGCCCAGAAGTGGTTGGCCGTCACCACGACCACCGCGACCGTCAGCAGCGGGTGCAGCACCACCACCCAGCGGAACGGGCTCGGCGACACCCGCACCACCGCGACCGCCGCCAGGACGCACCAGGCGACGTGCACCGACGGCATCGCCGACAGCTGGTCCGCCACCACCACCCCGCCGACCGCGCCGCCGTACACCGACTGCCCGTACTCCGCGGCCACGTCCACGAAGCCGCTCTGCGGCAGCATCCGCGGCGGCGCCACCGGGATGAACTGCACCAGCAGGCAGACCGCCGTGGTGATCACCACCGTGTTGCGCACCCACGCGTAGCGCTCCCGGTGCCGCAGGAAGACCCAGAGCAGCACACCGAGCATGACGGCGAAGTGCATCACCGCGTAGTAGTAGTTCGCCAGCCGCACCAGCACCGGGTACGGCGTGACCGCCGCCTGCCAGGAGGCCTCGTCCGGCAGGCCGATCGCCTGCTCGGTCCGGTGGATCCAGCCCGCCCGGTCCAACGCGTGATCGGCACTCATCACCGACAGGTGCCCGACCAGCTGCCAGAGCGCGAACAGCGCCAGCAGCGTGCCGGCCTCCCGCAGCAGCGCCGACGCCCCCGGTTTCCGGACCCTCGCAGCGGCGTACGCGCCTCCGTAGAGGACGACGGCGGCACCCCCGGCGGTCTGCCAGGTCAGGGTCAGGTTCTGCATTGGCAGAGGGTAACGCAAAAAGACCCCCTCCCGAATGGGAGGGGGTCTTTTTGGAATGATTGTTCGGCGGCGTCCTACTCTCCCACAGGGTCCCCCCTGCAGTACCATCGGCGCTGTGAGGCTTAGCTTCCGGGTTCGGAATGTAACC
>NZ_JBHJWG010000091.1:0-9759 GCF_042266305.1 Kitasatospora sp. NPDC056076 | reverse complement strand
CACAGAGAGATCCACTGCTGTAGACGACGGGAGACCCAGATCTGTCTACGAGACCCCCGCCCCCCCCACCGCCACCCCCCCCCCCCGCCCCACGGGCGGGGGGGGGGACGGGGCGGCCGCCGCGCCCCCGCCCGCATACGGAGAAGATCCGAGAAGGACACTCTTTGGAGCTCGCGAAATCCGATAAAGCAATTTGTTCTGCAGAATCAGCGGTGGCCCCGGCCAAAATGGCCGGGGCCACCGAAACGACAAGCGCCAAGCTTCTTGCCCGGCACAGGAAGTCGACCAGACCGACTTCCCATGCAGATCTAGAGAAGATGGCGGCAGATCAGGATGCCACCGAGGCCTGTGATCTTGAATGACCCCTCAGCCTCAATCGTGGCAGTGACGATCTCGGCCGCCCTGCTGACGGTGTCGTGGAACGGAACGCCGCATTGGTCGGCCCATGCTTCGTAGGAGGCCAGATGGGCGACGATTGGCGCGGGATCGGTGATCTCGATTGTGCCGGGCAGTTCCCGGATCCGGATGTCCTTGAACGCTGTCCGCAGGTAGCCGCGGGCCTTCTCCAGCGAGAAGCGAGAGCTGAGGGACACCCGCGCCGGCCCCTCAGGGGTCCCGAGGACATCTCCTGCAGCCTTGGCCCAGAGTTGGTCCAGCTCCTGCTTGTCGGTTTCGCTGTTGGTCGAGGCGATGAGCACGCCACCCGGCTGGAGGACACGAGCCAGTTCATTGATCGTGGCCTCGATATCGCTGACGTGGTACAGCATGTGCAGTGCCAGTACGGCGTCGGCGCTGTCGTCGACGAAAGGCAGGGCCTGGGCGTCCGCTACCAGAACCGGCTTCTCGACATCCGTAAGGATGCCCAATGAGATGTCCATCCCGACGAGCCGAAGGTCCGGCCGGTCCTTGCGTAGACGGCCCACGAACTTGCCGTTGCCACAGCCGACGTCGAAGACGATCCCGCTCGTACCGGCCAGCTCTTCGACGACGATCCCGGGCAGGTCGTACTGCGGCTGCTGCCACCGGTAGATCGACTGGCGGGCGGCCAGATGGCGACCGTCAGCGTAAGCGCTGTTCGCGAGGATGGACTGGTCGGCGACTGCGACGTCCTGCTGTGCGGTGTTCCTCGCCACTGTGGCAGCTCCGGAGGGTTCGTGAGTGCGGTTCGAGAGCAGCGGGCCCGCGTCCTCGGACGCGCAGCGAAACCCCGTTGCGATCCTCTGCCCTGGCCATGGTCGAACCGGTCTGGGCACCTCTCAGACCGGGCCACCCAACAGCTGTCAGGCCTCCCAGGAGGTCACGGTCGGCTCCGGCCACTCTGCGGCCGTCGCTGCGAGATCCGCCGGGAGCAGGGCGATCAGCAGGGCTCGACCATCAGTGACGGCCTTCAATGCGGCCTCCCGAGCTTCGTCCTTGGTGTCGAACATGCCATCCGCCACCGTTTCGTTGTGGGGCGGCTCGCCGACCTCGCCGACCCACTGCGACGCGCCTGGCCACACCCGGACGTGGGTGAGCCGGGAAGGCTCCGGGAGCCCCGTGATACCTCGAGCCGCGGCTTCCTTGATCACGTCTTCGATCGTCATGCCTGTGCTCTCCTCATCTCGGCCAGTGCGGCGTCCAGTCGTGCGGAGCGGACGACGGCGGAAAGGTCGGTGGCTGTGTGGGCGTAGTGCTCGGCTTCTTCCCGGGCGCCCTGACGGTAGAGCACTGTGGCCAGTTGGGCGGTGTCGATCGCCTTCGAGCGGGCCCGGTTGGAGGTCTGGGAGTCCACGGCTCGGCGGAGTCGGGACACCAGATCGGAGACAGGCTTCCCCTTGACCGCCGCGAGCAGGTAGAGGGCGTGGCCGGTCTCGCCGTGCAGCTTGTGCTCGGTGAAGTACCACATCCAGCGCGGCTCGCTGCGGAGATCACTCACGCGGCTGTAGATCGACTCCGCGAGGGCGATCTGCCGCATCACCTCGGGTTCGTCGCCCTGGATGGCGTACGCCTGGGCCTTGACCGCCGCGATCATCGCGAGCGCCGACAAGGGCACGTTGCCCATGGCCATGTCGGCCAGGGCGACAGCGTCTCCGGACTTACGCTCGGCAATCTCCTGGCGGGCGAGGCCGGTCGCAACGTGACACAGGAGCCCGTCGTCGCCGGCCTCCTGGGCCGCCTTGATGCCGAGCCCGAATGTGCTGCGTGCGGGCGCGCTCTGACCCGCGTCGAACGCCGACCACGCTGCAAGGTCGGCGAGATTGGCGATCTGGCCGCACAGCCGGTCGCGGACACGCGGTCCCATCGACGACTTGGTGAGATCGACAGCGCTTCGCAGTTCACCGAAGGCCAGATGGCGAGTGGCAAGACCTCCGCTTCGCCGATCCCACTCCTCCAGGGCGAAGGTTCGCTCTGCAATATCGTCAACGTCCTTCATCCCCAAGGACGATGGGGACGGCACCACGTCGGGCAGGATCGAGGCCAGGGAGACGGCCAAGAAGTCACGGCGCTTCGACTCACTCACCTCCTCACGGTCCCGCCGGGTCCGCTTCGGGAACAGTCCCAGCTCTGCGTTCGTGGCCACGCCGAAGACGCCGCGCAGGGCATCACGGACATCCGCATCGGGCCAGCGGATCACGCCACGTTCTCATCGGCTGATCACATTGGCGTCAATCGCCGACTCACGGTCGGTCGCGGCCTTGATCCGGGCGTTCGCCCGGCTCGCGACCTCGCCTTGGGTCCACTCTCGCCCGAGACGAAGCCTTCGTAGAGCGTCGTTGGTCATCCGAGGCCCGTCTCTGCGGTGCCGTTGGTGAGGGCCAGACAGCCTAGTGAACTGCCTAGCTTCTGCCTACAGGATCGCCCTGCCCCTACCCGCGCCGCAGGCGTTTGATGGTTCTCAGTCGCCCGGGGTGATGGGCCGGTTACGCCGGTGCTGTCGGGAAGGCCCCCGAGCGACGTCAGTGCAGCGTCGAACCCGCGTCTCGGTCAGGCCGGGCCCTCCCCTCGCAACTCCCAACGGCTGGAGGCCGTATGCCCGTCGACGACCACTCGGCCACGTTGATGAGCCCGACCGACACCGCCTCGTTGCCGGTGCCGCAGGAATGGGACGTCGAGCCGGAGCCGGCGGCCGTGCCGCCCTCTCGTCGCCTGATCCGGAAGATCGCCGAAGCCTGGCGGGTGCCCATGTCGGACGCCGCTCTACGGGACGTAGAGCTGTGCGCCGACGAGTTGTTGGCCAACGCCATCGAGCACACCCGTGCACGGTGCCGGGTCTCGGTGCGGTGGACCGGCGAACGGCTGCGCGTGGAGGTCACCGATTCGAGCCTGGCCCTTCCGGATCGGGAGACCGCAGAGGACACCATCACGGGTGGCCGTGGACTGCTCCTGATCGAGGGCCTCGCGCACTCCTGGGGCTGGCACCCGGCCGGGCAGGGAAAGACCGTGTGGTTCGAGTGCACGGCCGACCAGTTGATCACGGGCGGCCAGCGCCTGGCCGTCCTCCTACGCGCCGCCAACGACCAGGCCACAGGTCACCCTAGGCGTTCGGCGTGACCCCGAGCACCCAGCCCCCGGCGGCCGGGGCGAGTCCCGCAACACACAACCCGAGACCACGGAACGGAGTTCGCATGGATGCGCCCCGAGGGTCCTTCGTCACCCTCGACGGTCTCAGCGCGAGCGGGAAGAGCACCGTCGCCCCGCTGGTCGCCGCCTTCGTCAACGGAATCCACCTCACACACGACACCCTGCCGACGTTCCCCCGTATGCGCGCGGAGGTGGATGCCACCGGCATCCTGTCGGCGCGGTTCCACTGGTGGCTGATGGCGAACCACATCACCTCGGAGACCGCCCGAACGCTCACGGAGAGCGGGTGGACCGTGGTGGTCGAGTCCTACTTCCCGCGCACCATCGCCACGCACAGGGCCATGGGGCACGAGTGGCCCCCGGAGTACCCGAACGGGGCCCTCCTCCCGAATGTGCCGATCCTGCTGGAGGTGGACGAGCAGGTCCGCCAGGAACGACTCCGTCGGCGGGCCGAGCGCGGGACGCTGAGCTACTGGCACCAGCGGGAGGAGCCCAACACGGCCGAGAGCTCCCGTGTCTACCAGGCCTTCGGCCTCCTTCGCGTGGACGGCACCGACCGCACGCCGGAGGAGGTGGCCCGCGCGATCGCCGATATCGTTCGCTCGCATGTCCCGTACGGCATCGAGGAAGGCAACGGCCAATGACCGCAACTGAGTTCGAAGCAAAGATTCTCAACGTCGAGCCGGAGAAGGTCCGCGCGTTGCTGGCCGAGGCAGGGGCCGAGCACGTGGCCGACCGCTTCCAGCGCCGCTACGTCTACGACATCCCCGGTCGGCCCGGCTCGTGGGTCCGTCTTCGCGACACCGGTAGCAGCGTCACGCTGTGCGTCAAGGAGATCCACTCCGACGCGATCGACGGCGTGACCGAGACGGAGACGACCGTCGGCGACTTCGACGCCATGAACACGCTTCTCGGCAAGCTCGGATACCGCCCGAAGGCGTACCAGGAGAACCGCCGGTCCTCCTGGGCACTGGGCGGCGCGGCCATCGAAATCGACGAGTGGCCGCTGATCCCCCCGTACCTGGAGATCGAGGGAAACAGCGCCGAACACGTCCACGCGACGGCACTCTCACTCGGCCTTCCCCTGACCGAGCTGACGAGCGAGAACACGACCAAGGTCTACCGCCGCTACGGGATCGACATCGAGGCGATCCCCCGGCTCATCTTCGAGTAACAGGAGGCATGCCTTGCCAACGACCAAACACCCGGCCATCCGGGTCGTCCGGGACAGGACCATCCGCATCAAGGTGATCGACGACTGCGGGTTGGCCTGCACGTTCTGCCACAACGAGGGAACGCCGGTCACCGCAGACAACCGAGGCCGCACGCTGCTGCCCTTCGTCGCGGGGCCCGGCAGGACCGGACGCGTGTCGATCTACAGCGAGACGAACGGGGTCGGCTTCCTCGCCGCGAAGATGGCTCCGGACATGTCCTTCCGGCGTGCGGTGCGGACCGTGACGAAGGCGTTCGGCGCCGACGAGGTCCACCTCACGGGAGGCGAGCCCACCCTCCACAAGGAGGTCCCCTCGCTGGTTTCGGCGCTCACCGGAATGGGCCTCAGCGTCGGAATGACGAGCAATGGCGAGCGCGGCCGACAGGTGATGCCGGACTGCTCGGCAGCCGGCCTCCACCGGGTCAACGTCTCCGTCTTCGGCACCACCGCCGAAGAACTCCAGGCCGTTCAGTCCGAGCGTTTCACGTCCTCGGGTCTGGCCGAAGCGAAGATCCGTGCTGCCGAGCAGACCATCCGCGCCGCCGTCTCCAACGGGGTGAAGGCCTCCGTGAACATCGTCGTTCCCGGCATGGCCCACGTGGACCGGGTCGTCAACCTGGTCGAGTCGTACGGCCAGTTCGCGGACGTTCGGATGCTCACCAGCATCTAGGACGGAGCGGAATCGATCGCAGCGATCTCCGAAGTCCTGGACCGGGTCGGTGCCGAACCGGTGCTCCGGACGTTCACCGCCGGCACCTCCGACGAACGCACCCTCTACCGGGCGCTCGGCGGCAGGGCGGTCTACGTCAAGCGGCTGCTGCCGGTGCGGCTCCCGGACACCTGCGCGTCGTGTCGGTTCAACAACGACACGGACTGCGAGGAGGGCTACTACGGCGTCCGCCTGTACCTCACCGACCAGGGCGAGTACATGGTCGGCGTCTGCATCCAGCGCATGGACCTCTGCGTCCCTGTGGCTGAGTTGCAGAAGAGCGGGATTGTGGAAGAGGTGCAGGTCTTCAAGGACGCCGAGGTTCGGCGGCTGACCAGCCAGTACGGCGCCGCCGCCTGATCGACGGGCGCGCACCACAACTCCGGCCGGTGGTCGGCGAATTTCCCGACACTTCGCACTCAGCGTAGTGATTGTGCTACGTTCCGCATCATCAACAGAACATAGAAGACCCCGGCGGTGGTGGAACACCCCGGGGTCTGGCACCAGGAGCTGACACTCCCCATGCAGATTCATCGTAGCGCCCACGCGCGCTGTTTCACCGTACTTCCGAACGGCCTCCTCCAGGACCGTCGCCTCAGCTACACGGCCCGGGGGCTCCTCTCCGACCTCCTCTCCCGCCCCGACGGCTGGCGCGAGGACGGGCGGCACATGGCCGACAGCAGCCCGCAGGGGCGCGGCGCCGTCCGCAGGGCGCTCAACGAGCTCAAGGACGCCGGGTACTACCGGGTCGAGACGGTCCGGATGCCCGACGGCACGCTCCGTACCGACGTGCACGTGTACGACACCCCGCAGCGCCCGACGTCACCGAGTGCCCGTTCCTCGGACTCCGGTGAGCCCGAGGCCGGTCCCCCTGACAGCCCTGTAGTAAAGGACCCGGGAGAAGTACCCACCCTCCCCGCCCAGTTGACGCGAGCGGACGAGCAGACCCGCAGGGCGGTGTCCGCACTCTTCCGCGCGATCCGTCCCGAGCCCCGGCTGCGCCTCGGCGAGGCCGAGGCGCAGCAACTGGCTCCGCTCGTCGCCCAGTGGCTGGAACGCGGCAGCACGGCGGCCGAGTTGGCCCACGCCCTGCTTCCCGGCCTGCCCTCTCCGCTGCACTCCCCGGTGGCGATCCTGCGCGACCGCCTCCAACGCAAGCTGCCGCCCGCCCGTGCACCTCAGGCCACACCCGCGGAGTGCGCCAAGTGCCACGACCCGGTACCCCGCCCCGGCATCTGCCGCCCGTGTGCGGGCCTCGGCGGCGCCAGGACCCTCACGATCGGCAGTGGCGCCGCAGCCACGCCCGGCGGCGCCGCCCGTGCCCGCGCGGCCTTGCGCGGGGGCGGGCTGGTCGCCACCGCGTGAACACGGTGCGTGTCCGCGGGGCGGGGCTGCGGTTACTGCGCGACAAAGCCCGGCCCCGAAGAACTACGCTGTCCGCCGTGACAGAACGGCTGCCGCTCTTCCCGCTGAACACCGTGCTCTACCCGGGCCTGGTGCTGCCCCTGAACGTCTTCGAGGAGCGTTACCGCCGACTCGTCGCCGATCTGCTCGAACAGCCCGAGGACGAGCCGCGCCGCTTCGGCGTGCTCGCCATCAAGGACGGCCGCGAGGTCGCCCCGGTACGGCCCGCCGAGGACGGCCCGGCCGGGCCGCTGGACGGCCTGGGCACCGCCACCGGGGACCCGCTGGAGGCGGTCTACCACATCGGCTGCGTCGCCGACGTCTCCTCCGTCCAGCCCCAGCCCGACGGGCGCTACGAGCTGCTGGTCACCGGCACCACCCGGTTCCGGATCAGCTCGGTCGACGTCGGCGGCCCGTACCTGACCGGTGAGGTCGAGTTGGTCGAGGAGCGCCCCGGCGAGGGCTCCGGCGCGCTCGCCGCCGAGGTCGAGCGGGCCTTCCGGGTCTACCAGAAGCGCCTGGCCGGAGCCCGCGAGGCCAGCACCCACGGCCGCCAGCAGCTCCCGGACGACCCCCAGGTGCTCTCCTACCTGGTCGCCGCCGCCTCGGTGTTCGAGACCCCGGTCAAGCAGCAGCTGCTCGCCTGCCCCGACACCGCCCAGCGGCTGCGCACCGAGCTCGACCTGCTGCGCCGCGAGAGCGCGGTGCTCAGCTGGCTGCCCTCGCTGCCCGCGGTCGACCTCACCCGCCAGTCGTTCAGCCCCAACTGACCCAACTGACCTGACCGACCCTGACGAAACCCCACCGACCCGAGGCACCCGCGCATGGCCAAGAAGCCGAAGAAGGGCGGCCAGGGCACGCCCGCGACCGTCGCCCTGGAGACCGCCGCCGTCCCCTACACCGTCCACGCCTACGCGCACGACCCGGCCGCCGCCTCCTACGGCGGCGAGGCCGCCGAGGCCCTGGGCGTGGCCGCCGAACGGGTCTTCAAGACCCTGGTCGCCGACGTGGACGGCACCCTCACCGTCGGCGTCGTCCCGGTCGCCGGCCAGCTCGACCTCAAGGCCCTGGCCACGGCCGTCGGCGGCAAGCGCGCCGCGATGGCCGACCCGGCCGCCGCCGAACGCAGCAGCGGCTACGTCCTCGGCGGCATCTCCCCGCTCGGCCAGCGCCGCCCGCTGCGCACCGTGGTCGACGCCAGCGCCCTCACCCACCCCACCGTCTACGTGTCGGCGGGCCGCCGGGGCCTCGAAGTGGAACTGGCCCCCGCCGACCTGATCGCCCTCACCCGCGCCGCCACCGCCCCGATCGCCCGCTGAACGAACAGAATCCCCGCACCCCCAAAGGGGGTACGGGGATTCTTCACGGGGCGGAGGGCCCTGGCCTGTACCCGGCCGTCGCCCCTCCGCCCCGCTCAAGCACTCAGCCCTGCCGCCGCTCCTCCGGCGCCGGAGCGGCATCCACCGGAGCCGTCTCCACCGGAGCGACCTGCCCGGCGTCCACCGGCGTCTCCGCAGGAGGCCCGGCGGGGTCCCCGTACGACCCCGCCGGCACCCCCCAGTACGGCGGCGGGTCCTCCTCCCGCTTCCCGAACGCCGCCGACAGCGCCAGCAGCACCACCATCGCCGCCATCGGCCACACCAGCAGCGCGCCCAGCGCCCCCAGGTCGATGCTCGCGTCGAAGTGCCCGCCGTTGCCGACCCGCCGGGCCTCGCCGATCAGGTTGTCGCTCGGCCCGAGCCAGCGGCCGAGCTTCCAGGCCCCGTACGAGCCGAGCAGTCCGCCGATCGCCAGCCCCAGCGCGACGGCGATCCCGCCGCCGCGCTTGCGGGTCACCAGGAAGGCCCCGAGCGCGGTGAGGATGCCGGCGCCCAGCCCGATCAGCACGAACACCGCGTCGGCACCGGCCCGCTGCTCGCCCTCGGGGTCCACGTAGAGGATCCGGTCGCCGTCCACGACCAGCGGCACCTTGGGCGCCAGCCAGGCCCACAGCCCGGCCATCGCCAGTCCGGCCAGCAGGCACACCAGCACCACCCCGGCGCCGATCCGCAGCTCGTCCGGCACCCGGTGCACGCCCGCGGGCGGTACGGCGGGCAGGCCGGCGGGCGGCTCCTGGTCGGAGGCCGGCGGCGGTGCGAACGGGTCGGGTACGGCTCCCGGCTCGGCCGGCACGTCGGCGCGGGCGGGTTCCGGAGGTGTGTTCGGTACGGTCACGGGTCCCATCGTTTCACGACGTCCGTCCGAACGGCCGCACCGCCCACCGCACCACCCACCCGGCAAGATCCGGAAGGCGGGCCCTACCGCGCGACGGCCCGCCGGTACGCCCAGGTGGCCAGGGCCAGCGACACCACGCCCACCCCCGCGCAGACCCCGAGGTCGGCGAGCACCATCCCCCAGTCCGGGTCCGGCGCGAAGGTCCGCGCGAACGCCTCCACCCCGTACGTCGACGGCAGCAGGTCGCGCAGCCACAGCACCGGCTGCGGCAGGTGGTCGACCGGCAGCACGCCGAGCAGCAGCGCCGCCGACATGCCGAGCTGCCCCAGCATCGTCGCGATCTCCTGCCGCGGCGCCAGCAGCCCGCAGGCCGCGCCCAGCCCGGACAGTGCGGCCCCGGCGAGCGGTACCACGGCGAGCAGCACCCACAGCTGTCCGAGCGGCAGCCCGAACATCACCGCGCCGATGCCCGCCGTGACGAGCGTGCCGGGCAGCGTGAACGAGGCGTACGCGGCGGCCGCGCCGAGCACCACCGAGGCGGCCGGGACGGGCAGCGTCGCGTAGTGGTCGAGGCCGCCGGTGGCGCGGAGCTTCCCGAAGTACTGGGCCAGCAGGTTGAGCGCGACGAACGCCACCACCAGCACGCTCGACCCGGCGA
>NZ_JBHJWG010000090.1:0-9850 GCF_042266305.1 Kitasatospora sp. NPDC056076 | reverse complement strand
GGCCCCGGTGGCCGGGGCAGCAGCGCGTGAGCAGGCCGGTCAGGTGCGGGGGAGCGGGTCTTCTGCGGGGGGTGCGCTGTACTTGGCCGTGATTTCGTCGGCCGTGGACTTGTCGAGCAGCCTGAGGTCCCACGGGCCGGTGTTCACGTCGGATTCCTTGCCGAACCCGACCCACTTGCCGGCCATACGCCGTCCGGTCGGATCGACCAGCAGTTGGATGGCGCCGTGGTAGCGGGCGCCCCGGTAGTAGCCGTCCTGCGCGGTCTGTTCGACCCAGGTGCCGGTGACGATGTTTCGGTCGACGGTCAGGTCGAAGGACAGCGGGGAATCGGGGTTGGAGGAAGCGGAAGGGAGCGAGTGCCCGGTGATGCGGTTGCCGTTCTGCGTCAGGACCACGTGGTGCAGCCCGGTGAAGGTGTCGTCGCGGCTGCTGCTGAAGAACTCGTAGCGGCTCAGCCAGATCCCGGAGTGGTTCACGTTGCCCGGCTCCCGTCGGCCATGTCGGGTCCTCCCGGCTTCAGGGAGTGGGGAGTTCGCCGGTGCGCACGGCGGTGACGAAGGAGTGCCAGGCGGCGGCGGGGAAGACGAGGGTGGGGCCGGAGGGGTCCTTGGAGTCACGGACCGGGACGACGCCGCGGACGCCGTCGGCGACCTCGACGCACTGGCCCCCGTCGGAGCTGTGGGAGGACTTGATCCAGGTAATGGGTGAGTTGGGCTTCATGGCGGTTCCCTTCTGGAGGAGTGGGAAGTCGGCGGGGCCGACTTTCCGGGCGTGGCTGGTCTTGAGGTTCGCCCGGAGCAGGTTCGGCCGGGTCTCTCGTGGATCAGCTCTGGAGTCGCGGTGGCGCGGGGAGTTGACTTGGCGGAGCTTGGGTCAGACGCCGTCGAACTCGCCAGCCCGTATGGCGATGATGAACGCTTGCCAACTGGCTGGCGAGAAGTTGAGACGAGGGCCGTCCGGGTCCTTGCTGTCCCGCACGCGCACTGGACGGGCATCCGCCACCTCGACGCACTGACCGCCGCTGCCGCTGTGGGTGCTCTTGCGCCAGGTGATGGGGGAGTCGGGGTGCATGGCGGTTCCCTCCTGGAGGAGTGGGAAGTCAGCGGGGCCGACTTCCTATGCGCGGGCCGGGGCAGGGCGGATGTCGCGGCCCCGGGACCAGAGTTCCTCGATGTGCTCGGCGAAGCGGTCGAACATCCCGTTCTCCCCGCTGCGCCGCAGGTGCATCAGGGGCGAGTCGTGGCCGACCGTGCGGGCGAGGTGGGGGGTGACGAGGGCGTGCTCGTCGAAGCGGAAGACGGACAGGCCGACGTGGTTCGGGCCGTCCTCCGGGGCGCTGAAACGGGCCTCGACCCCCTCGACGCTGGAGAGCTTGCCCAAGCTCTCCAGCGTGACCCTGATGCGGGTGGACACGGTGAGGGCCACGTCCTCGATCTGCTCGCGCTCGCGCGTCGTGTCGGAATCCGGATCGCCGAGCAGGAAGCGGATCCGGCACCCACCCTCGGCCTTGCGGCGCAGGGTCTGCAGCAACTCGGGCTGCTCCAGCCAGACGAAGTAGTTGGTGTACCCGGCGAGGAAGACCTCGGACCGCGCCTCCGCGATCAGCTGCGCCCAGACCGATCGAGGGCAGGCCGAGCGGTGCGGATAGACGGCGAGGACTTCCCGGTCGTGCCCGGTCTTGACGTTCGCCCTGAGGATGTTCGGCAGGGTCACGGTTCATCACCCCGAGGTCTCGGTGTGGTGGGCGTGGAGCCGGCGTTTGTGGCGGGAGGGTTGGGGCCCCGCCGCCCCGAGGCCGGGGCGGCGGGGCGTGGGCAGGCCGGTCAGTTGTGGGGGGCCGGGTCTTCTGCGGGGGGTGCGCTGTACTTGGCCGTGATTTCGTCGGCCGTGGACTTGTCGAGCAGCCTGAGGTCCCATGGGCCGGTGTTCACGTCGAATTCCTTGCCGAATCCGACCCACTTGCCGGTCATACGCCGCCCGGTCGGATCGACCAGCAGTTGGATGGCACCGTGATAGCGGGCGCCTTGGTAGTAACCGTCCTGGGCGGTCTGTTCGACCCAGGTGCCGGTGACGATGTTCCGGTCGATAGTCAGGTCGAAGGACAGCGGGGAATCGGGGTTGGAGGAAGCGGAAGGGAGCGAGTGCCCGGTGATGCGGTTGCCGTTCTGCGTCAGGACGACGTGGTGCAGCCCGGTGAAGGTGTTGTCGCGGCTGCTGCTGAAGAACTCATAGCGGCTCAGCCAGATCCCGGAGTGGTCGTCACCAGTCGGAGTGGGAAGTACCTGCACCGGTATACCTGGCTTGCCGTTGACCATGTCGTGCCCTCCTGTGCCGTCCAGGGTCACCCTGGGAGGTAGCTGCGGCGTCTCGAACCCGAGGCGGTCGACAGGAAGATTCGTGACAGCCTCAAGAGCACGAACGTACACCGGGCGGGGGGCGCGCACCTCCCCGGATTCCCAACGCTGGACCAGGCGTTTGCTCGCCTCGTTGGGCTCACCCTGTTTCGTCCCTGCCGCCCGTAGGCGCTTTGCGAACTCATCCTGACTCAGACGCAGCCCGTGGCGCACGGCCCGCAGAGTCTCGTTCGGCGTCGTCACGACAACAGATTAGATCCAAGCAGCGCTACATGACGCCGAAATGACGTCTTGTCAGCGTGCCGAAGAGACGCCTTCCCGTCGTCGCGGTGGTTCTGCGTCAGCAGGCACGATCGGATTGCGCTCGCGGCACGAGATCGCCGCGCTGCGTGTTCGATCGACATGGGAAATTTCGACTGTGGAGGGTATCTCATGGCTCAAGATCAAGTCCCCCGTCTCCACGGGTACGGTGTCCGTTGGGACACCGAGGCCCGGTGCTACCGGGTGCGCAACGAGTGCACCGGGGCGTGGCTGTGCAAGCCCGACGGTGAGCGCAGCGGCTTCTCCTCCTTCACCGAGGCGTTCTCCGCGTGGCGGCTCTTCGAAGTCCACAAGCGGCCGGGGGAGTTGTGACCCTCTCCCGCGTCACGGCCGAGCAGCGCCGGCAGGCCGCCGTCGTCCTGGACGACCTCACCACCGTCCTCGCCCTGGGCCGGGTCAACCTGCCCACCCTGGAGGTGGATTGGGACACCGGCCGCTCCACCTGCGAGTACCTGCTGCACCTCACCGCCCGCCCGCTCGACCTGCTGCGGATCGTGGACCTGCTGCGCAAGGGCCTGCGCTACGAGCGCCTCACGTATGACGACTGAACTCATCCCCCGCCTCCTGTGGTGGGCCTGCCTCGCCCTCCTTCTCTTCGCTGCTCTCAGGAAGTGAACCCCCCGTGCACGACCCCCGCCTCCTCGCCAAGCCCCCCATCTGCCGGCTCGGCTGCCTCGTCCTGGTCCGCAACCAGCACGGCGACGTCCTGCTCGTCGACCCCGACTACCTCGACGGCATGATCCTGCCCGGCGGCCCCGGCAAGGCCAACGAGCCCCCGCACCGCGCCGCCGCCCGCCACCTCCACGCCCAGACCGGCATCATCCTGCGCCTGACCCACGCCGTCGCCCTCGACTACACCCCCTCCGACCGCTACCTGGAACGCTTCAACCTCGTCTTCGACGGCGGCACCCTGCGCGACGAACACCCCCTCACCGTCCCCCCGCAGAAGCGCAGCCGCCTGCACGGCGCCCGCTTCGTCCCCGTCCACGAACTCCCGCACCACATGGCCCCCTCCCAGGCCGCCCGCACCGCCGAAGCCCTCACCGGCCGCGCCCTCCCCCTCCTCCTCCACGGCCAGCGCCCCGACTGACCGACACCGGCCAGGCCGCTGTCAGTGCCCGCCCCTACCGTTCACCGCATGACCTGGCCTTTCGACACCGCCCCGCCCGTCCCCCTGCCGCCCGGCCGTCCCGTCGTCGGGGACGAGGGGGCGGGCACGCAGCCGTTGCTGTGGATCAGTGACGGGCCCGCGCCCGCCGGCCTGTGGGCCGAGCTGCACCGCGCCCACCCGCGCAGCGGACTGTGGCCGCTGCTGCTGAGCCCGCTGAGTGCCGGCGACCCGGACTTCCGCCCCTGGCTGTCCGGCGAGCTGTTCCCGGAGCACGTCTCCGACTTCGAGTCGTACGACTCGGCCGCCCTGCTGCGCACCTGGTGGGAGGCGGGCGACGAGGACGAGGACGGCGACGACGACGAGGAACTCGCCGAGGTCCTCGCCCCCTACGGCCGGACCTGGCCCGGGCCCGCCCCCGCCGTCACCGTCCCGGCGGGCGTGGCCGACGCTGAGGCGCGCGGCCTGGCCGAGGTCCTGGCGTCCTTCAAGGACGTACGGCTGGGCCTGGTGCCCGCCCGCAGCGGCGCCGAGGCGCTGGCCGCGTGCGGGTGGAGCGGCCCGCTGAACCACGAGAACGACACCGCCAGGATCGCCGCCGTCCTCGCCGACTGGGAACGCCGCTTCGGCGCGCAGCTCGTCGAAGTCGGCTTCGACACCCTCCACTTGAGCGTCCCCGTCCCGCCCGCCACCGTCGCCGAGGCGCTCCCGATCGCCGCCGAGCACACCGCCTTCTGCCCCGACCAGGTCCACCAGGGCGCCGGCACCCTCACCGCCTACGCCGAGCAGCTCGTCGACTCCCACCAGTGGAGCTTCTGGTGGGACTGAGCGCTGTGCGGGGTGAGATGACGAGCGGCATCGACAGGCTCGTACAGATCATGGGTGATTCCGGCCGCGAGCGCGCCGAGGTGGACTGGGATGGGTCGATCGACCGGCTCGGGGTCCGGCTGCCCTCGGACTACCGCGAGCTCGTGGAACGGTACGGCTGTCTCGAGTTCGGCGGGGACATCAGGTTCGCGTCGCCGGTGCTCGAACCCGGAGGCCCGGAGGAGGAGACCTTCAACAGCCTCTACTACTTCAACAAGGACGTCGGGGAGATGCTGGCGGAGTGGTACACCTGGGACGGGGTGTCCGGCCGCCCGTACGAGCCGTTCCCGGCGAAGGGGTGCCTGCTCGCGTGGGCCAACAACACCGGCTGTGACTACTTCTGCTGGGACACCTCGGCCGGCGACCCCGACGAGTGGCCGGTCGTGGTGTGGCGTTTCAGCATCAGTGAGATGGTCCGCTTCGACGGCGGCATGGCCGAGTTCCTCGCGGCCGTCATCGAGGGTGGGTTCCCCGACGCCGACGAGTACCTGGACCGGTCGATGGGCCCCGGCCTGTGGCGCTCGCGCTAGCCGTGATCCCCACCGCCCCGACGGCCGGACCCGGGGCGCTCAGCCGTGCGGGGTGGTCGGGCCCAGGGTGATGACCGGGCCGAGCAGCGGGCGGCAGCCGTCCCAGGTGATGGCCTGGCCGGGCGGGCAGGGGGTGTCGGTGCGGACCGGCTTGGGGGCCGGCGGGACCGGCCGGGGCGGGACGGTCGGTTCGAACATCGGGTTCCCGGTGTGGGCCGGGGCCGGCTCGGGGGCGGGCGGCTGCTCGGCCGCGGGCTGCTTCTTCGCCGGGGCGGCCGGGGCGTGGGCGGCCGGGGCCTGGGTGGTGCGGGGGCGGGCCGGGGCGGGCTTGGTGGCGGCGGGCTCGGGCGCGGCCTCGGCCCCGTCCTCGGACTGGTCGGCCGCGGGGACGACGGTGGGGACGGCCGTGGGCGCCTCGGTCTCCACCGGCACCGGGGCCGTCGTCGGCGCCTCGACCGAGGCCGAGGCCGAGGGGGAGGCCGACAGCGAGGCCGACGGCGAGGCCGACGGCGTGCCGGACGGCGTGGCCGCGGGGGAGGGGCTGGACGTGGCCGCCGCGTCCTGCGCCGCCGGGGCGGTGGCGCCGTGCGAGCCGGTGAGCAGCAGCGCCCCGCCGAGCCCGGCCGCGCCGAGGACGCACGCCCCCGCCGCGACGGCCAGGGCCTGCCGGCGCCGCTTCGTCGTCCCGCTGCTGTCGTCTTCCTGCGGCATCCGGCCCACCCCGTTCGCGTGATCATGTGTTCGAGCTGGGCGGATGCTACACGAACCGTCAGGGCGTACGTACCGCAACCCCGTCACGCCGGCGGCAGGCCCAGGGTGGGGAGGTGGCCGGCCATCAGGAGGGTGACGAGTTCGCGGCGGGTGCGGGTGCCGGTCTTGTCGAGGATGGCGCCCACGTGCTGCTGGACGGTGGGGACGGTCAGGTGCAGGAGGGCGGCGATGTCCTTGGTGCTGGTGCCGCGCACCGCGTGGAGGGCGACCTGCTGTTCGCGCGGGGACAGGCCGTGGGCGAGGACGGCGAGCGGCAGGTGCTGGACGGGGGAGACGGGGGAGGCGATGACGGCGACGCCGTCGGCCGGGCCGTCGAGCGGGGTGGCGTGCAGGGCGAGCCACTGGCCGTCGGGGGTGGTGCACACCCGGACCTCGGCGGGGCGGCCGGTGCGGGCGGCCTGGCGGGCGACGGTGAGGAAGCCGCTGGGCACGCCCGGGACGAGGCCGCCGGGTTCGGCCATCCGGGCGATGAGGTCGCGGGCCGCCGCGTCGGCGGAGCGCAGCCGGCCGTGGACGTCGAGGACGGCGACGGCCGGGGCCGGGGCGGGCGGTGCGGTGGTGGTGCGGGTGGGGCACAGCGAGGCGCGGTGGGCGGCGCGCAGGGCGGTGCCCACGGGGGTGACCAGGCGGGCGGCCAGGCGCAGTTCGGGCAGCTCGTAGGGGCCGCGGCCGTTCTCGCGCATGAACGCGGCGCTGCCCCAGCGGCCGCCGCCGAGGTCGAAGTTGATCCGCAGTTCGTCGCCGTAGCCGCAGGGCTGGAGCAACTCCCGGTAGCGGAGGCTGCGTTCGGGGTGGCCGTCGGTGGCGCGGCCGATGCTCTGCACCCGGTGCCCGGCGGCTCGGATGGCCTCGAAGGTGGTGGCGTCCTCGCCCTGGAGCTCCAGGCGGACGGCCTGTTCGAAGCGGGCGGGGTCGAGGCCGGAGGCGACGGTGGAGGTGGGGAAACCGGTGACCGGGTCGGTGCCGTGCCAGCACCCGCCGTCGAAGCCGAGGGGGCCCTGGAGCAGGGCGTGCAGTTCCCGGAACAGCTCGGCCGTGGGCAGCCGGGCGGCCGCCAGTTCGCCGATGGTGCCCAGCACTTCCCGCTCGATGTCACGTCGTTTGGCCACGGACCGAAGGCTAGGGAAGCGGGCCCCCGTTGTCGGTGGACGTACGAACGAATGGCCGGGAGCAGGCCGAGGGTGACCGAAAAATTCGGGGGCGGGTGCCACTGCTCGGCACCCGCCCCCGCCCCCGATCACCCGTGACGCGCCGCCGCGGCGGTCAGCTCCACGGGTTGGCCGGTTGGTCGTCGATCGCGGTCCAGAACCTGGTCTGGGTCGGCAGGGTGCCGTTGGCCCACAGGCCCCAGCCCGACGCGTCGTGGAACTCCGCCATCCGGAAGCCCGCCCCGAACGAGGCCGCGCACAGCTGGTCGGCGGCGGCCCGGCTGCTCAGCTGGGTGCCGGGCACCGGCGCGGTGGCCTTCACCTCGCCGCCGGCCCAGCTGTGGAAGCCGCTGGTGGGCACGCCCGCCGGGGCGGGGCGGCCGTCCTTGCGCAGGCACAGCACCGGCAGCTGGGTGCCGGCCGGGGTGTCGCCCTGGTACGGGTTGCTGGCCGTGTCGTAGCCGACGTGCACCACGTTGTCGGCGCGCTGCTCCAGGTTGGCCCAGGTCATGCCCTTGTGGGCGCCGACCGGGCCGAACAGGGCCTCGTAGCTGCTGCGGTAGATGTCCCACTGCTGGTAGGCGCCGTCGTTGCAGCCGAACATGTAGAGCTTCCAGCCGCCGAAGTTCTTCTCGGTGTTGTCCAGGCACAGCGAGCTGGAGACGTTCTGGATCCGCACCCCGACCATGTCGTACTTCGCGGTCTGGCCGGCCGCCGTGTACGGGGTGATCCTCCACATCTGGCTGGTCACGTTCGTGTAGCACTGGGTGCCGCTCGGGCGGCTGTCGGAGGCGGTCAGGCAGGAGCGCTTGTCGACCTCGTTGTTGATCGTGTAGACGCCGTTCCAGCCCGGGACCGGGGTGAACACCCACTTGCCCGGGTTGTTCGAGGGCGCGCAGGGGTGCATGTCCTGGGTGTCCCACACCGCGCCGTCGGGACAGCGTTCGGAGGCCTGGTTGAACAGGACCGTCGCAGGGGTGTCGGCCGAGGCCGCGCCGGGGGCGAGCGCCAGGCCGCCCAGGGCGAGCGCGGCCGAGAGGACGATGCGTCGGATGAGCGAGCGCAAGGGATCTCCAGATCGAGGAGGCAGGGGCAGGGGGGCGAGGGCGGTACGGCCGGCCGACCGACCCCCACCCTGTCAGGAACCCGTCACCCGCCGGTATCCGAGCTTTCTCGGACCCGCCCGGCACCCCCGAGGGCGTCCGTACGTCACCCCTGCCGACCTACCGACCTACCTACCTACCGACCCACCGACCTACCGATACGCGACCGATTCGCCCGCCACCCCCCACGCCCTACCGTCGGGGACGTCAGCAGGAACCACCCACGGCGAACCCCCAGGAGCACCCCATGACCGCCTACGCGATCGCCCAGGTCCACTCGGTCGAGTTCGGCCCCGACATCGTGGAGTACCTGGAGCGCATCGATGCCACCCTCGACCCCTTCGGCGGCCGCTTCGTCGTCCACGGCGGCACGTACGAGACGGTGGAGGGGAACTGGGGCACCGGCGGCACGATCGTCATCGAGTTCCCCGACCTGGAACGGGCCCGCGCCTGGTGGGACTCGCCCGCCTACCGGGAGATCCTGCCGCTGCGCACCCGGCACATGAACGCCGACATCATCCTGATCGAGGGCGTGCCGGCCGGCTACCGGGGCGCGGACAGCCTCCAGGCGCATTGAGGACGCCGAGGGTGTCGAGGGTGTCGAGGGTGTCGAGTGCGCCGCCGGGCCCCGGGTCTCAGGGACTGACCTGCTGGATGTGCTGGACGATGGGGACGGCGAGGTCCTTGATGTGCGGCAGCCGGTCCACGATGTTGTCGCCGTCCAGGAGGAGGACCTTGTCGCCGATCCGGACGGCGAGCACGTCCCGGGGCGCGTACGGGCCCGTCGGGGAGTTCTTCACCTCGATGGCCTCGTCGCCGAGGTTGGGCACCGAGGTGACCGTCACGGTGTGCGGGACGGGCTTCTTGTCCCAGTCCTGGCCGGTGTAGGTCTTGCAGTTGTCGGCGTAGGCGCGGATCAGGGCGAGCTGCTTGGTGGCGGTGCCGGGGAAGTAGGAACCCAGGTGGATCCCGGCCTCGTTGACGTCCTCGGACACGAGTTCCTCGGCGTGCGCGGTCTGGTAGCCCATCGCGAGGCTGTTCCCGCCCGCGGTGGTCAGCCAGTTGCAGGGTTGTCCGTCAGCGTCGGGTACGGATCGTCCTCGAAGTTGTCACCGGTGTCGGTCTCGCTGCTGTCCTTCATCGTCCAGCCGGCCGGCAGGGTCGCCGAGGTGGGCAGCAGCGGCTTCAACTGGCGCCCGCTCAGCGGCTTCGGGCCGCTCGCCGTGGGGCTCGCGGAGCTGACGACGGGCGGGGCGGTGGGCGGGGCGGCGTCGATCGTCGGCGTGGTGCCGACGGGCGGGGCGGCCGTGACGGCGGGCCCGGACGGCGAGGCGCTGCCCGCCGACAGCGGGCTGGGCAGGTCGAGATTGTTGGCCGCGCACCCGGTCAGGGCGACGGCCGCGGCGACGGCGACCACCGCACCGGCGGCGACTGGAGTTCTGGTCGTGGACACAAGGATCCCCCCGATCCTGGGCAGGCGAACTGCGCACGGACGTACGACGATTCGCGTACGTGCGGTGGTCATCCTGCCACGCGCCGCTACCGCCCCGTACGCCGGTCCGTCACCTGCCGCCCCCGGGGCCCCTGCCGCCCCTGCGGCCGCCCGCCGCTGGGGCCCGCCCGGCTACGACCGCTCGCGCCACCAGG
>NZ_JBHJWG010000089.1:0-11645 GCF_042266305.1 Kitasatospora sp. NPDC056076 | reverse complement strand
CGGGCCCGCCCCTCACGCGTCCGTCGGCCGGCCGTCCGGACGGACAGCCGACCGACGGGAGGATCAGTCCTCGGCGACCGCGTTCTCCGCGAGGATCGCCCTGAGCCGGGTGGTGCGCGGCTGCGCCGGGCGCTCGGCGACGGCCTGGGCGAGCGCCGGGCCCGCCGCGTGGACCACCGACAGGTGCCGCTCGCCGCGCCCGAAGGCCGTGTAGACCCACTGCCGGGAGAGCGCCGCCCCGGCGTCCTCCGGGACCACGACCACCGCGGCGGGCCAGCGGCGGCCCAGCGCCTGGTGGACGGTCAGCGCCCAGCCGTGCCGCAGCCGGCCGGCCTCCGCGGGCGGGACGGTCCGGCGCGAGCCGTCCGGGAACTCCAGGTGCAGTCCGGCCGCGTCGCCGTCCAGCACCCGGGCCGGGCGGGTGACCCCGGGGGCGGGGGACTCCACCACCCGGTCGCCCGGGTCGAAGCCGCCGAACCGGCCGGGGCCGGGGTTCAGCCGGGCCTTCGCGGCCGCGTTCAGCGCACGGGTGCCGGCCGGGCCGCCGTGGCCCGGGGTGAGCAGCACCACCTGCTCGGCGGGGATGCCGAGCGCGCGCGGGATGGAGTCGGTGAGCAGCTGGACGGCGCGGTGGACGGCCTCGCCGCCGTCCTTGGCGGCCAGGATGACCACCTCCTTCTCCGGCGCCTCGACCGGCTGCAGCTCGCCGACGCCGACCCCGGACACCAGCTCGCCGATCGGGCCGAAGTCGGGGGTGCGGGAGGCGACCGCCGGACAGGCCTTGGCGGCCAGCAGGTCGGCGAAGAACCGGCCGGGGCCGGCCGACCAGAGTTGGCCCGGATCCCCGCTGAGCACCAGCCGGGTGCCGTCGGCGAGCGACTCCAGGACGGTGGCGGCCAGTTCGACGTCCAGCAGCGGTGCGTCCAGCAGGACCAGGAGGTCCAGCGCGAGCGTGCCGTCGGCGGCGCGGCCGGGGCCGGCCGTACCGGAGAGCAGCTCGGCGAGGGTCACCACCGGCGTCGCGGCGGGGGAGAGGGCGTCGAAGGAGTCCCGGCCCTGGTCGGTCCAGGTGGCTGCCCAGGCCCGCAGCCCGAGCCCCGTCGCGGCGGCGAGCAGCGCGGCCGGCTCGGCCCTAGCCGCGTCGCCACCGGTGTGCAGCACCAGGGCGCTCCCGGCGACGGCCCGGATCAGGGCGGTCGAGGAGGAGGACGGCGCGGCTTCGGCGGTGGCCTCCCAGGCGGCGGGGCCGGGTGCTGCGGGTTCGGGTGCTGCGGGTTCGGGTTCGGCGGACTCCCCGGAGCTCGCCTCCGGGGACGGCTCCCCGGCATCCGGCTCCTCGCCCTCCTCCTCCCCGGCGTCCTCGCCCGGTACGAAGGTGGCCATCAGCTGGAGCAGCTTCTCGGCGAGGCTGTCCTCCGCCATCGCCGGACCCTCCAGGGCGAGCAGCATCCGGGTCGGCGGCTCGGCCTCCTCCTCGTCGCTGTTCGCCGCCGGGGCGCCGGGTCCGGTCAGTTCTTCCTGGAACGACAGCAACCGCCCCTCGGCGACGGCTTCCGCGATCGCGGCGAGCGGGTCCGGGACCCGGAGCCGTTCCAGTCCGGCGACCACGTCCTTCGCGTCCTGGGCCGAGTGCCCGCGCAGCGCCGCCTGCTCCAGCAGCCAGACCACCAGGGCCCGGGCGCGCCGCTCGTCGTCCGGTCCGACCGAGGTGCCGAGCAGGCCGCGGGCGAAGTGGTCCGCGTGCTCGGGGCGCACACCTGCGAGCCCGAGGACCGCCCACGGGTCCTCGCGCAGCTGCTCCGCGGCCCCCTCGCCGAGCGCGGCCACCGCGGCGGCGGCCAGGTCGGCGGGGGCGCCACCGGCGGTCAGCACCGCGGTGGTCTCCCGGAGCGCGTCCGCGCTCGGTGCGGCGGCCCGCATCGGCGCGGCGACCGGGGGAGCGGTCGGCCGGGCGACCGGCGGGGCCACCGGGGCGGCCGCGGCCGGTTCAGCCGCCGAGGGAGCAGCCGTCGCCTCATCGACACCCGGCTCGGACGCCACCGGCGCGGCCCCCTCGGCTCCGGACGCCTCGGCCCCGGAGCTCTCGGCCCCGGACCCCTCGGCCTCCGAAGCCCCCGAAGCCTTCGGAGCGGAAGGCCCGAGCCGGTGGGCCCCCGGCCGCGCCTCCTGCTGCTCGATCCGGCGCATCCGCGCCACGATGTCCGCGATCGTCGCCTGGTCGGGCGCGGCCGCGGCCGCAGCCCCCTCCGGAGCGCCGTTGCCCGTGCCACTCATCGTCGTCCGCTCCAAAGCTCACTCCACTGCACGTTCTGCACTGCTCGTTCTGTACCGCTTGTTCTGTACTGCGTCCTTCTGCACTGCGCGTTCTGCTCGACCGCCCGGCGCCAGGGCTACAGCTCCGTCCACCCCTGGTCCGGGTAGCGGTGCACCGGCGACGAGATGTCGTCCAGCGCGCCGCGGATCTCACCCGGAAGCGTAAGCGCCTCCACTGACAGCGCCGCCTGGAGCTGCGCCACGGTGCGCGCCCCGATCAGCGCGCTCGCCACCCCGGGCCGGTCCCGGACCCAGGCCAGCGCGACCGCGAGCGGACTGCTGGCGAGCCCGTCGGCGGCGGTGGCGACGGCGTCGACGATCCGCCGGGAGCGCTCCCCGAGGTAGGGCTGGACGAACCCGGACAGGTAGGGCGAGGCGCCGCGCGAGTCCTGCGGGACGCCGTGCCGGTACTTGCCGGTGAGCACCCCGCGGCCGAGCGGCGAGCCCGCCAGGATGCCGACCCCGGCGTCGAGGGCGGCGGGCAGCGCCTCGCGCTCGATGCCGCGCTGGAGCAGCGAGTACTCCACCTGGGCGCCGGCCAGCGGCATCCGGTCGTGGTGGGCGCGCTGCCAGGTGGCGGCCTTGGCGAGCTGCCAGCCGCTGAAGTCGCAGACGGCGGCGTAGCGGGCACGGCCGGAGGAGACGGCGATGTCGAGGGCGCTGAGGGTCTCCTCCAGGGGCGTGGTCGGGTCGAAGGCGTGGACCTGCCACAGGTCGACGTAGTCGGTGCCGAGCCGGTGCAGCGAGGCGTCGAGGGCGGCGAGCAGGTGGCCGCGGGAGCCGTCGAAGCGGCGGGCGGACTCGGGGACGCTGCCCGCCTTGGTGGCGATGACGAGTTCGGAGCGGGGGACGAGGCTGTCGGTGAGGCGGGAGATCAGGTACTCGGCCCCGCCGTCGGCGTACACGTCGGCGGTGTCGACCAGGTTGCCGCCGGCGTCGACGAACTCCTTGAGTTGCTCGGCGGCTTCGTGCTCGTCGGTGTCGCGGCCCCAGGTCATGGTGCCGAGACCGAGGCGGGAGACCTGTAGGCCGGTACGGCCGAGGTGACGCTTTTCCATCGGACGGGCCCTCCACTGGCCGGTGGCACCGGTGGCCCGGTAGCCCCGGTGAACGCGCAGGTGGGGAGAGCGCTCCCCACGTCGGCTGAGCGTAGCGGCCGGTCCCCGGGCAGGGGTGCCGACCCGCAGAACGATCAATGCGGCGGGTGTGACCCAGACCACCACTACCCGTCAGTAGCATGACTTGGGCGGACGCGGCTACGCTCGCCGGCAAGGCCCGCCCGACGTGCTGGCACGCCCCGCCCGACCGGCCACGACGCCCGCCCGACTGGCCACCGGGCCCACCCGACTGGAAGGTTCGGCACATGCGACTCGGCATCAACCTCGGCTACTGGGGACTCGGCATGGACGCCGACAACATCGCGGTGGCCCAGGAGGCGGACCGGCTCGGCTACTCGGTCTGCTGGGCGGCGGAGGCGTACGGCTCGGACGCCGCGACGGTGCTGAGCTTCGTCGCCGCGAAGACCGAGCGGATCGACGTCGGTTCGGCCATCTTCCAGATCCCGGCCCGCACCCCGGCGATGACCGCGATGACCGCCGCGACCCTGGACACCCTCTCCGGCGGCCGCTTCCGGCTCGGCCTCGGCGTCTCCGGCCCGCAGGTCTCCGAGGGCTGGTACGGCGTGAAGTTCGACAAGCCGCTCGCCCGCACCCGGGAGTACGTGGAGATCATCCGCAAGGCGATGTCCCGTGAGCGCCTGGTGCACGAGGGGGCGAACTGGACCCTGCCGCTGCCCGGCGGCCCGGGCAAGCCGATCAAGCTGACCGTGCACCCGGTGCGCGAGCAGATCCCGCTGTACATCGCCGCGATCGGCCCGAAGAACCTGGAGCAGACCGGCGAGATCGCCGACGGCTGGCTCGGCATCTTCTTCGCCCCCGAGCACGCCGCGCTCTCGCTGGACCCGTTGAAGGCCGGGCGCGCCAAGGCCGGCAAGTCCCTGGAGGGCTTCGACCTCTGCCCGACCGTCACCCTCGCGGTCGGCGAGGACATCAAGGCCGGGGTCGACTCCCAGCGTTCCTACGCCGCCCTGTACATCGGCGGCATGGGCAGCAAGGAGAAGAACTTCTACAACCAGCTGACCCGGCGCATGGGGTACGAGCAGGCCGCCGACGAGATCCAGGAGAAGTACCTGGCCAAGGACTACGCGGGCGCCGCGGCCGCCGTCCCGCACGACCTGATCGACGCCACCTCGCTGATCGGCGACACCGCCCGGATCGCCGACCGGATGCAGGCCTACGCCGACGCGGGCGTCACCACGCTGACCCTGGCCCCGTCCGGCTTCACCCTCGACGAGCGGATCCAGGCGCTGCGCACCGGCGTCGAGGCGCTGGAGCGGGCCGGACTCGCCTGATCCGCCGGAGGGGTCCGAGCGGCACTACAGCCAGTCGTGCCGCTTGAACACCCGGTGCAGCACCACGCAGACCAGCGCCATCAGCGACAGCACCGCCGGGTAGCCCCAGGGCTGGTGGAGCTCGGGCATGTCGTCGAAGTTCATCCCGTACACGCCCGCGATCATGGTCGGTACGGCGGCCAGCGCCGCCCAGGCCGAGATCTTCCGCATGTCGTTGTTCTGCTGCACGCTCACCTGGGCCAGGTTGGCGCCGAGGATGTCGGACAGCAGCCGGTCCATGCCCTCCACCTGGTCGTTCACCCGGGCCAGGTGGTCGGCGACGTCCCGCAGGTAGGGGGCGGTCTCCGGCTGGACGAAGGGGGCGCCGCGCTCCAGCCGCAGCATCGGTTCCAGCAGCGGGGCGACGGCCCGGCGGACGGTCATCACCTGGCGCTTGTAGCCGTAGATCCGCCCGGCGGTGTCGCGGCCGACCCGGCCGGGGGCGAAGACGTCCGCCTCCAGTTCGTCCAGGTCGGCCTGGAGTGCGGTGGCCACCTCGACGTAGCCGTCCACCACGGTGTCGCAGACCGAGTGCAGCACCGAGCTGGGCCCGTAGCGCAGCAGTTCGGGTTGCCGTTCGAGCCGGGCCCGCAGGCCGCTGAGCGGGGTGTCCTCGCCGTGCCGGACGGTCATCACGAAGTCCGGGCCGAGGAAGACCATCACCTCGCCGCTGGTGACGGTACGGGTGTCGGGGTGGTGGCCGAGGGTCTTGAGGGTGACGAACAGCGAGCCCTGGTAGGCCTCGACCTTGGGGCGCTGGTGGGCGCTGACGGCGTCCTCGACGGCCAGCGGGTGCAGCGCGAACTCCTTGCCGACCCGGTCGAGTTCCTCGGTCGTCGGTTCGAACAGGCCCATCCAGACGAACGCTCCCGGGCCGGCCGCGCGCGCGGTGGCGAGCGAGTCGGTCAGGTCCTCGGAGGTCCCGAGCCGGCGGCCGTCCCGGTACGCGGCGCAGTGCACGATCATGCGGGCCATTGTCCCCCGGACCGCACTCCACGGCGGGGTCCGGAGGCCGTAGGCTGAGCCCCATGCCCACCCTGTTGCTCGTCCGTCACGGCCGCTCGACCGCGAACACCGCCGGGATCCTGGCCGGTTGGACCCCCGGCGTGGACCTGGACGACACCGGGCGCGCCCAGGCCGCCGCGCTGGCCGGGCGGCTGGCCGGGATCCCGCTGGCGCTCGCCGTCAGCAGCCCGCTGGAGCGCTGCCGGCAGACCCTGGAGCCGCTGCTCGCCGCCCGCCTCGAGCTGGGCGCGCCGACCGAGGACGAGCGGCTGGGGGAGTGCCACTACGGCGAGTGGACCGGCCGCCCGCTGGCGGAGCTGGCCAAGGAGCCGCTCTGGCGCACCGTGCAGGACCACCCCTCCGCCGCGGCCTTCCCGGGCGGCGAGTCGCTGCGCGCGCTGAGCCACCGTACGGTCGACGCCGTCCGCGAGTGGAACGCGAGGATCGCCGACGAGCACGGCGAGGACGCGGTCTGGATCGCCTGCTCGCACGGGGACGTGATCAAGGCGGTGGTGGCCGACGCCCTCGGCCTGCACCTGGACCACTTCCAGCGGATCAGCGTCGAGCCCTGCTCGGTCACCGCGATCCGCTACACCCCGCAGCGGCCCTTCGTGCTCAGAACGGGCGACACCGGCGACCTCGCCTCGCTGGCGCCCCGGCCCTCCGCCGCCCCGGCCACCCCGGCCGGTGACGCGGTGGTCGGCGGTACGGCCTGAGCGGCGCCGCCCGCCCCGTGCACCCGGCCCGCCCCACGCACCCCGTCCGAACGGCGCGCGACACCGTCCGGGCCGGCGGGTGCCACCCCGTCCGCGGCCCCCGGCTCGGCTCCCCGACCGGGGCCCGGAGGTCGTAGGGTGACTGGTGAGTGCCCCGTAGTCCGACCACCCGCCCAGGTGGACAACCCCGCGATCCCGCTTGGCGGATCCGCACCGACCGACACGATCCGGAGCTAGAGCGTGCCCCGTCAGGTCTTCTTCTACGACCAGCCCGAACGGTTCGTGGCCGGCACCGTCGGCCAGCCCGGCGCCCGGGCGTTCTACCTGCAGGCCAGCGCCCGGGGCCGGATCACCAGCGTGCTGCTGGAGAAGACCCAGGTCGCCGCGCTCGCCGAGCGCATCGAGGAGGTCCTGGACGAGGCGCTGCGACGCAGCGGGGGCGACTCCGCCATCCCGGCCGCCGCGCCCCAGGACCTGCTCGACACCGCCCCGCTGGACCTCCCGCTGGAGCAGGAGTTCCGGGTCGGCACCATGGCCCTGGCCTGGGACAGCGTGGACGCCTGCCTGGTGGTCGAGGCCCAGGCGCTGGTGGAGGAGGACGAGGAGGAGGACGGCGAGGAGGCCGCCCTCCAGGACGACGAGAACGGCCCGGACATGCTGCGGGTGCGGCTGTCCGGCGCGATGGCCCGGGTGTTCGCCAAGCGCGCGCTGGACCTGGTCGCGGCCGGCCGCAAGCCCTGCCCGTTCTGCAACCTGCCGCTGGACCCGGAGGGCCACCTGTGCCCGCGCGCGAACGGCTACCGGCGCTGAACACCGAGACCCCGCCGCAGGCCGACCCGGCGGCGGCCGCCGCCCTCGCCGCCGACGTGCCCACCGCCCTGGCGCTGCTGCGCCGGGGCGGGCTGACCGTGCACGGCCGGCTCACCGAGGCCTCCAACGCCGCGCTGTACTGCACCGTCGAGCACGACGGGCTGAGCGCCCAGGCCGTCTACAAGCCGGTGGCGGGCGAGCGCCCGCTGTGGGACTTCCCGGACGGCACCCTGGCCGGCCGCGAGCTCGCCGCGTACGAGCTGTCCGCGGCGACCGGCTGGGAGCTGATCCCGCCGACCGTGCTGCGCGACGGCCCGCACGGGCCGGGCATGGTGCAGCTGTGGGTCGAGCCCGACCCGGAGGCCGAGCCGCTGCTGGCGTTGCAGGACCCGGCCGGCCCGGAGGAGGGCTGGCTGCCGATCGTCCGGGCCGAGGTCGAGGGCGGTCGCACCGCGCTGCTGGTGCACCACGACGACCGGCGGCTGCGCCGGCTCGCGGTGCTGGACGCGGTGCTCAACAACGCCGACCGCAAGGGCGGCCACCTGATCCCGGCCGCCGACGGCCGGGTGTACGGCATCGACCACGGCGTCACCTTCAACACCGAGGGCAAGCTGCGCACCCTGCTCTGGGGCTGGGCGGGCGACCCGCTGCCCGCCGAGGCGCTGGAGGTGCTGGCCGGGCTGGCCGAGCAGTTGGAGGGGGCGTTGGCCGAGCGGCTGGCGCCGCACCTGACCGCCGCCGAACTGGACGCCACCCGCGCCCGGGTGGCCGGGTTGCTCGGTTCGGGCAAGCACCCGCTGCCCTCCGAGGACTGGCCCGCGATCCCCTGGCCGCCGGTGTAGCGGGGGTTCCGCCGGCGTAGCGGGGGTTGCGCCGGGTGGAGCGGGGGTTCCGCCGGGGTTACCGGCCGGTGGTCTGGACCTGTCACCGGAACAGGTCGCACACTGCTCCGATGGACGTGCGACGGACCACCCCCACCCCCCGCCCCGCGCCGGACCTGCCGTTGCACCGCCTGCAGGTCCCACTGCCCCACGTGCTGCCCTTCGCGATCGGAAGTTTCGACGCGATCGGCCCGCTCTCCCGTGCCAACTTCCCCCACCGGCACTCGTTCCACGAGATCGTCATGGTCACCGGCGGCCACGGCGCCCACGTCCTGGACCTGGTCCACCGGGCGCTGGCGCCACCGCAGTTGTGCGTGATCACGCCCGGCCAGGTGCACCACTGGGCGGACGCCGAGGAGCTCACCGGCCGGGTCGTCCTGTTCAACGAGGACTTCCTGCTGGGGCACCCCCAGGACCTCGCCGCGCTGCGCGCGCTGGCCGCCCGCCCCGGCATCGCGCTCGGCGAACAGGCAGGCCCCATCGCCCGGTTGCTCGCCGACATGGAGCAGGAGTACCGGACCAGGGCGCCCGGCTACCAGGGCGTGCTGCGGGCCAGCCTGCACATCCTGATCGTCCGGGCGCTGCGCGCCTGCACCCCGGACGACCGGCCCGCGGTGCCCACCCGGCCGGCCGAACTGGCGGCCGCCTTCACCCGGTTGATCGCCAAGCCGGGCGGGGTGCGGCACTCGGTGGCCTCCACCGCCCAGGAACTCGGGGTCTCCCCGGGACACCTGCAGACCCTGGTCAAGCAGGCCACCGGCCGCACCCCGGGCGGGCTGATCCGCCGGCAGCAGACCCTGGAGGCCAAACGGCTGCTTGCCTGCACCGATCTGACGATCCGCCAGGTCGCCAAGGAGGCCGGTTTCGCGGACCCGGCGTACTTCTGCCGCTTCTTCCGGCGGGAGACCGGGATGACCCCGGGGGAGTTCCGGGGCAGGGTCGACGGAAATCACCACGATCCCCGGATCATGTCCATCGCCGTCGCACCGGACGGTCCGTAACGTTCCTACTGGCCACCGGCGGCCGGGCCAGCGCGCGGACGGCGGCCGGTTCGGCCCTTGTCATGCCCCCACCATGGCAAGGGCCGCCCCCCACCTCCCCCCACGAAGGATCCACCGGAAGGAGACGGCGCATGCCCCCGTCCGACGGCATGATCAGCCGCAAGACCGTCCTGAAGGCCGCCGCCGCGCTCGGGGCCGCACCGCTGCTCGTCGGCGGCGGGGTCGCCCTGGCCCGTGACAAGGTCGGCGCCGGCCGCATCCCCGGCCTGACCCCCGAGTGCCACGACGGGGACGACCCGACCGTCGAGCAGATCGAGGGCCCGTACTTCAAGCCCAACTCCCCGCTGCGCAGCTCGATGGTGAACGACGGCCCGGGCACCCGGCTGACCGTCAGCGGCTACGTCTTCGGCCGCGCCTGCCGGCCCGTCCCCGGCGTCCTGCTGGACTTCTGGCAGGCCGACGACGGCGGGAACTACGACAACGTCGGCTACACCTTCCGCGGCCACCAGTTCACCGACGCCAACGGCGCGTACAAGCTGGACACCGTCGTCCCGGGCCTCTACCCGGGCCGCACCCGGCACCTGCACGTCAAGCTCCAGGCCCCCGGCCGGCCGATCCTGACCACCCAGCTGTACTTCCCGGGCGAGCCGCGCAACAACACCGACACCATCTACGACGCCCGGCTGCTGATGAACGTCCAGCAGAACGGATCCGGCGAGAACGCCACCTTCGACTTCGTGCTGGACGTGCCGCAGACCCCGGGCACGCCCAGCCCGACGGCCACCGCCATCCCGACCGGAACCCCGACGGCCACCCCGACCGGCGGGCCCACCACACCGCCGAGCGGCAGCTGGGCGGCCGGCCGGGCGTACAACGCGGGCGACCGCGTCACCTACTCCGGCGCCTCCTACGTCTGCCTCCAGGCGCACACCGCCCTGGTGGGCTGGGAGCCGCCGAACGTGCCGGCCCTCTGGCAGCGGTCGTAGCGGCTCCGGCCGCTCCCCCGAGGAGCCGGGCGCCCGGTCGGCGGCAGGGCCGACCGGGCGCTCACCCGTGTCCGGAAACGATCGGACCGAATCACCGGTCCGAAAGGGAACGCGCCGGACCAGTCGCAGGGTGACCGGGCAACGACAGGAAGCTAATCCAGTCGATCTTCGTTACTGGTTAGGCTTTCAAATGTTCTCAAGGTTAAGGTCGATCCCATGCATGCCTGGCCCGCCTCCGAGGTTCCCGCCCTGCCTGGTCAGGGGCTCCCCCTCCACATCTTCGACACCGCAGCGGGCACGGTCCGCGAGGTCGTGCCGCAGGACGGCACCGCCCGGATCTACGTCTGCGGCATCACCCCCTACGACGCGACCCACATGGGCCACGCCGCCACCTACAACGCCTTCGACCTGGTGCAGCGGGTCTGGAGGGACGCCGGCCACGACGTCCTCTACGTCCAGAACGTGACCGACGTGGACGACCCGCTGCTCCAGCGCGCCGTCGAGACCGGTCAGGACTGGGTGGCCCTCGCCGAGCGCGAGACCGCCCTGTTCCGCGAGGACATGACGGCCCTGCGGCTGCTCCCGCCGGCCCACTACGTGGGCGCCGTCGAGTCGATCCCGTGGATCGTCCCGATCGTCCAGAAGCTGCTGGCCTCCGGCGCCGCCTACCGGGTCGACGGGGACATCTACTACTCGGTCGACGCCGACCCGCACTTCGGCGAGGTCTCCGGGCTCACCCGCGAGGCCATGCGCCCGGTCTTCGCCGAGCGCGGCGGCGACCCGGACCGCGCCGGCAAGCGCAACCCGCTGGACGCCCTGCTCTGGCTGGCCGCCCGCCCGGGCGAGCCCGCCTGGGACACCGAGCTCGGCCACGGCCGCCCCGGCTGGCACATCGAGTGCGTGGCCATCGCCCTGCAGTACCTGGGCATGGGCTTCGACATCCAGGGCGGCGGCAGCGACCTGTCCTTCCCGCACCACGAGATGGGCGCCGCGCACGCCCACAGCGCCACCGGCTCCCACCCGTACGCCAAGGCGTACGTGCACGCCGGGATGGTCGGGCTGGACGGCCAGAAGATGTCCAAGTCCCGCGGCAACCTGGTCTTCGTCTCGGCCCTGCGCCGCGAGGGCGTCGACCCGGCGGCGATCCGCCTGGCGCTGCTCTCCCACCAGTACCGCGAGGACTGGGAGTGGACCAAGGCCGTCCTGGACGAGGCCGTCGAGCGCCTCGCCCGCTGGCGGGCCGCCGTCTCCCGGCCGGACGGCCCGGCCGCCGAGCAGCTGCTCGCCGAGGTCCGCACCGCGCTGGCGAACGACCTGGACGCGCCCGCCGCGCTGGCCGCCGTCGACCGGTGGGCCGCGCAGCAGGAGACCGAGGGCGGCACCGACATCGGCGCCCCCGGCCTGGTGAGCCGCACCGTGGACGCCCTGCTCGGCGTCGCGCTGTGAGGCCGACGCCTTGAGAACGCCGAAGGGGCGCCGGGACG
>NZ_JBHJWG010000088.1:0-11683 GCF_042266305.1 Kitasatospora sp. NPDC056076 | reverse complement strand
GTCTGAAAATCACCCGTTACGCCGCTCTCCGCACCCACCCCCTCCACCGCCCCCTCCCGCAGCGCGTCCCTCTCGCCTTGGGCGGGTGGTGGGGGAGGGGAGGGGGTGCTGTGGGTGGGGTGGTGTGGGTCAGGACTGGGTGGGGGTGGGGAGGGGGGTGGGGATGCCGGGGAAGGGGGTGTCGGGGGCGCCCCAGCGGTGGGCGCGGAGGGTGCAGTCGCGGAGGGCGGTGGCTGCGGTGGGGCGGTGGGGGGCGGGGAGGTCGGCGACCAGGTCGGCGTAGACGGTGGTGAGGCTGGTTTCCAGGTGGGCGGCGAGGTTGGTGGCGGTGGTGGGGTCGGTGACGGGGAAGGGGAGGCGGTAGCCGCCGGCGGCGGGGGTGGGGGTGGCGCCGAGGGTGGTGACGAGGCGTTGCCAGGCGTCGCGCTGGGACTGGTGGGCGGCGTAGGCGGTGCGGGCGTCGGTGCGTTGCTGGTCGTCGGGGAGGTGGGCGCCGACGACTCCGTAGCCGTAGACGGCGGCGTGTTCGGCGCTCAGGGCCTTCTGGAGGGCGGGGAGGGGGGTTCCGGGGGTGGTTGTTCCGGGGGTGGGGCTCAGGGTGGGTTGTTCGACGGGGGCGCCCAGGGCTGTGGCGTGCAGGGTGTTGGCGGCGGACACCGAGGCGAGCAGGCGGGCGAGGGGCGGGCGGGCGGCGGCGAGGTCGGAGAGGTGGGACTGGGCGGTTCGGTGTTCCAGGGCCGCCAGGGTGGCCGGGGTGGTGGTGCTGCTGGGGGTGGGCGTGGCCGGGGGTGTGGAGGTGGTCGGCAGGCCTTGGGCGAGGGCGGCGCGGTGTTGGACGGTCTCGGCGCGGAGGGTCTGCAGCAGGGGGGTGCGGTCGCCGGGGGTGGTGAGGAGGGTGTCGTAGGCGGCCAGCAGGGTGTCGGTGGCGGCGACGGCGCGGAGGCGGACGGGGTGGTCGGTGTCCGGGCCGGAGGCCTTGGGGTCGGGGGGTGTGGCTCCGTCGGTGCCGGTGGTGCAGGCGGCGGTCAGGGTGATCAGTCCGAGGGCCAGGAAGGTCCGTCGGCTGGGCGGCTGCATCGGGGTCACTCCGGAGCGGGTACGGGAGGGCGGCCTCCCCTGCCTGCCCTCGTTGGGCTGAATCTTCGCAGAACCCCCACGATTGCGGGTGGTGTCGGGGGGTTCGGTGCGGTGGGCGGGGTGGTGTGAGCTTGCTCGCAGTGGGTGGCGTGCGACCGGTCGGGGGAGGTCCGGAATCGGTGGTTCGCGGCTTCACCGGCTAGGCTTTGGGCCGAGCTGCCGTGACCCGGTGTGCGTCCCGCGGGGCGCGGAGGGCACGGGGCGACCTCTGACAACAGCAGACGCGGCCGAGGAGTCCACCCGGATGAGCACCACCCACACCGACCGGCTGCGCGCGTTGCTGGAGCCGCTGGCCGTCCAGGCCGGACTGGACCTGGAGGACGTCAAGGTCACCAAGGCGGGCAGCCGTCGGCAGGTGCAGATCGACGTCGACACCGACGGCGGCGTGGACATGGACGCGATCGCCGAGTTCAGCCGGGTGGTCGGCGAGGCCCTGGACGCCTCGGACGTCATGGGGGACGAGCCCTACCTGCTGGAGGTCGGTTCGCCGGGCGCGGAGCGCCCGCTCGAACTGCCCCGGCACTGGCAGCGTGCGGAGGGGCGGCTCGCCAAGGTCCACCTGGTCGACGGCGGGGAACTGGTCGCCCGGGTGCTGGAGGCGGACGAGGACGGCGCGCTGGTGGAGGTGCAGCCGGTGAAGGGGCGCGGCCGTCCGAAGGAGCGCCGGCTGGAGTACGTCGAGGTGGCGCGGGCCCGGGTCCAGGTCGAGTTCAACCGCAAGGACGACGAGCAGCTCCTGGACGAGGCCGCCGACTTCGACGAGGGGGACGACGGCGCCGAGTGATCCGGCCGCCGTACGACCATCATGAACGTGACGAAAGACGAGGAGGCGTAGCCGTGGACATCGACATGAGTGCCCTGCGCACGCTGGTCAACGAGAAGAACATCCCCTTCGACCTGCTGGTCGAGTCCATCGAGTCAGCCCTCCTCACCGCGTACCACCGCACCGAGGGCTCGCGCCGTCGCGCCCGGGTGAACCTGGACCGCAAGAGCGGCCACGTCACCGTGTGGGCCATGGAGGACCCGGCGGAGCTGGACGAGGGCGTCGAGCCGAAGGAGTTCGACGACACCCCGAACGGCTTCGGCCGGATCGCGTCCAGCATCGGCATCCAGGTGATGATGCAGCGCCTGCGCGACGCCGCCGACGACCAGACCTTCGGCGAGTACGCGGGCAAGGAGGGCGACATCGTCACCGGTGTCGTCCAGCAGGGCAACGACCCGAAGAGCGTGCTGGTCGACATCGGCAAGCTGGAGGCCATCCTGCCGCCGCAGGAGCAGGTCCCGGGCGAGGACTACCGGCACGGCACCCGGCTCAAGTGCTACGTCGTCGCGGTGCGCCGCGGTGTCCGCGGGCCGTCGGTGACGCTGTCGCGCACCCACCCCAGCCTGGTGAAGAAGCTGTTCGCGCTGGAGGTCCCGGAGATCGCGGACGGCAGCGTGGAGATCGCGGCGATCGCCCGTGAGGCCGGCCACCGCACCAAGATCGCGGTCTGGTCGCGCCGGGCCGGGCTGAACGCCAAGGGCGCCTGCATCGGTCCGATGGGCTCCCGGGTGCGCGCCGTGATGGGCGAGCTGCACGGCGAGAAGATCGACATCGTCGACTGGTCCGAGGACCCGCGCGAGATGGTCGCCTCCGCGCTGTCCCCCGCACGGGTGACCAGTGTGGAGATCGTGGACCTCGCCCAGCGCTCCGCCCGGGTGGTCGTGCCGGACTACCAGCTGTCCCTGGCGATCGGCAAGGAGGGGCAGAACGCCCGTCTGGCCGCCCGTCTCACGGGCTGGCGGATCGACATCCGGCCGGACACCGAGGGCCAGGCCGAGGAATCGGCGGACCGGTAGTCAGCGTTGTCCCCGGCGTCCCCGCCGGTCCTCCGGGATCTATGGGGCGGCGCCATGTCGCTTCGGAGGGGTAGACTTGCCTTCGTCTGGCCGGACGCACGTCCGAGCACGCCCGGAACGCACCTGCGTGGGCTGCCGCAAGCGAGCGGCCAAGCACCAGCTGTTGCGTGTCACGGCGGTCGAGGGCGTCTGCGTCCCTGACCCCCGTGGCGCACTGCCGGGCCGGGGCGCTCACCTGCACCTCGATCCGGCCTGCCTCGACCTCGCGGTCCGCCGTCGGGCGTTCCCCCGGGCCTTCCGCCTCCAGGGAACGCTCGACACGGAGCGGCTCCGCGGGTTCATCGAGGAGCGGGCGGGCGGCGCCTCCTGAGGCGGGCCGCCCCCCGTGACGACCGCCGCTCATCGCGGCGGAGAACCACCGCAACAAGCACAGCGCTCGGGCAGCCGCGCGCTGTGCCACCAGTCAGGTACCTCGCGATGTGGAAGTAGGTCGAGATTGCGATGAGCACTCGATGAGTACGCGATGAGTACGCGATGGGTACGCCCATGAAGTAGCGACAGTCCGGCGGACGAGACCCCCGGACTCATAGACAGGAGTGAAGTGGCTAAGGTCCGGGTTTATGAACTCGCCAAGGAGCTTGGCTTGGAGAGCAAGGCCGTCATGGCCAAGCTCACCGAGCTCGGTGAGTTCGTCCGTTCGGCGTCCTCGACGATCGAGGCGCCGGTCGTGCGCAAGCTGACTGACGCGCTTGGTGTGGCCCCCACTGGTGGTGGCGCTGCCAAGCCTGGCCCGCGGAAGCCCGCGGCGCCCCAGCCCGCGGCAGGTGCCGCGGGTGCACCCAAGCCGGGTGCCCCGACCCCGGGTCCGCGGCCTGCCGCGACCCCTGGTCCCCGTCCGACCCCGGCCGCTGCGGCTCCCGCCGCGCCGGCCGCCCCCGCGGCTCCGGCCGCCCCGGCCGCCTCGCGTCCGGGTGCGCCGACTCCGGGCCCGCGCCCGGCCGCGCGTCCCGCCGCTCCGGCGGCCCCGGCCGCGCCCGCGGCCGAGTTCTCCTCGCCGGCTCCGGCCGGTGCCGACGCCCCGCGTCCGGCCACCCAGGCCCCGCGGCCGAGCGGCCAGGGCCAGGCCTCCGGCGGTGCCCGTCCGGGCCCGCGTCCGGCCGGCCCGCGTCCGGGCAACAACCCGTTCACCTCGGGCAGCGCGACCGGCATGGCGCGCCCCGGCGACCGCCGTCCGGGCGCGCCGGGTGCCCGTCCGGGTGCTCCGGGTGCGCAGGGCGGTGACCGTCCGCGTCCCGGTGGCGACCGTCCGCGTCCGGCCGGTGCTCCCGGTGCTGACCGTGGCGCCCCGCGTCCCGGTGGCGACCGTCCGCGTCCCGCCGGTGCTCCCGGTGCCGACCGTGGCGCCCCGCGTCCCGGTGGCGACCGTCCGCGTCCCGCCGGTGCCCCGGGTGCCGGTGCGCCGCGTCCCGGTGGCGCTCCGCGCCCCGACGGCATGCCGCGTCCGGCCGGTCCGCGCCCCGGCGCCCCGTCCCCGTCCGGCATGCCGCGTCCGAACCCGGGCATGATGCCGCAGCGTCCGGCTCCGGGCCCGCGTCCGGGCCCCGGCGGCCGTGGCCCCGGTGGCCCCGGCGGCCGTCCGGGTGGTCCGGGTGGCGCCGGTGGCGCCCGTCCGGGCTTCCAGGGTCGTCCGGCCGGTCCGGGCTCGCGTCCGGCCGGTGGCGGCGGCTTCGGCGGTCCGCGTCCGGGTGGCGGCGCCCCCGGTGGTGGCGGCGGCTTCGGCCCCCGTCCCGGCGGCTTCGGCGGTCGTCCCGGTGGCCCGGGTGCCCGTGGTGGCACGCAGGGTGCCTTCGGTCGTGGCCCGGGCGGTCGCCCGGCTCGCGGTCGCAAGTCGAAGCGGGCGAAGCGCCAGGAGTACGAGGCCATGCAGGCCCCGTCCGTCGGCGGTGTGATGCTGCCTCGCGGCAACGGCCAGACCGTTCGCCTGTCGAGCGGCGCCTCGCTGATGGACTTCGCGGAGAAGATCAACGCCAACCCGGCCGCGCTCGTCTCCGTCATGTTCAACCTCGGTGAGATGGTCACCGCGACCCAGTCGGTCTCCGACGCGACCCTCGAGCTGCTGGCCGGCGAGATGGGCTTCCAGCTGGAGATCGTCAGCCGGGACGACGAGGACCGCGAGCTGCTGGAGTCGTTCGACATCGACTTCGGTGCGAACGAGGGCGACGAGGACCAGCTGGCCCCGCGCCCGCCGGTCGTCACCGTCATGGGTCACGTCGACCACGGTAAGACCCGCCTGCTGGACGCGATCCGCAAGTCCAACGTGGTGGCCGGCGAGGCCGGTGGCATCACCCAGCACATCGGTGCCTACCAGGTGGCGACGATCGTGAACGGCGAAGAGCGCCCGATCACCTTCCTCGACACCCCGGGTCACGAGGCGTTCTCCGCCATGCGTGCCCGTGGTGCCAAGTCCACCGACATCGCGATCCTGGTGGTCGCGGCCAACGACGGCGTCATGCCGCAGACGGTCGAGGCGCTCAACCACGCCAAGGCCGCCGGTGTGCCGATCGTGGTCGCGGTCAACAAGATCGACGTCGAGGGCGCCGACCCGACCAAGGTCCGCGGCCAGCTGACCGAGTTCGGTCTGGTGGCGGAGGAGTACGGCGGCGACACCATGTTCGTCGACATCTCCGCGCGCCAGGGTCTGAACATCGACCAGCTGCTGGAGGCCGTGGTCCTGACCGCGGACGCCTCGCTCGACCTGCGGGCCAACCCGGAGCAGGACGCGCAGGGTATTGCGATCGAAGCCCACCTGGACAAGGGCCGCGGCGCCATGGCGACCGTCCTGGTCCAGCGCGGTACCCTCCGCGTCGGTGACTCGATCGTCGTGGGCGACGCCTACGGCCGCGTCCGCGCCATGCTGGACGAGAACGGCAACAACCTCGCCGAGGCCGGCCCGTCCCGCCCGGTGCTGCTGCTCGGTCTGACCTCGGTGCCCCGCGCCGGCGACAGCTTCATCGTCGTCGACGAGGACCGCACCGCCCGCCAGATCGCCGAGAAGCGCTCGGCCCGCGACCGCAACGCCGCCTTCGCGCAGCGTCGGGTCCGGGTGTCCCTGGAGGACCTGGACAAGGCCATCGCCGCCGGCTCCATCGAGCAGCTCAACCTCATCATCAAGGGTGACGTCTCCGGTTCGGTCGAGGCCCTCGAGGACGCCCTCGTCAAGCTGGACGTGGGCGAGGAGGTCGAGCTCCGGGTGCTGCACCGCGGCGTCGGTGCGATCACCGAGTCCGACGTCGACCTGGCGATGGGCTCGGACGCCATCATCATCGGCTTCAACGTGCGCGCCGAAGGCCGTGCGCGTACCGCAGCCGACAAGGAAGGCGTGGACGTCCGGTACTACTCGGTCATCTACCAGGCGATCGAGGAGATCGAGAACGCCCTCAAGGGCAAGCTCAAGCCGGAGTACGAGGAGGTGCGCCTCGGCGCCGCGGAGATCCGCGAGGTCTTCCGCTCCTCCAAGTTCGGCAACATCGCCGGTGTCCTGGTCCGCGACGGCATCATCCGCCGCAACACCAAGGCCCGCCTGCTGCGCGACGGCAAGGTCGTGGCGGAGAGCCTCACCATCGAGGGTCTGCGCCGCTTCAAGGACGACGCGACCGAGGTCCGCGAGGGCTTCGAGGCCGGTGTCACCCTGGGGTCGTTCAACGACATCAAGGTCGACGACATCATCGAGACCTACGAGATGCGCGAGAAGCCGCGCGGCTAGTCGGTGTCAACCGGGGTCGGTCGACGGGTGGTATTTCCGTCGACCGGCCCCGGTCTCGCTGTGTAGGGTCCTGGGGTGTCGGCCGGTTCCGCGCCGACATCCCGAGGCCTTCCAGGTCGGCGAGACCTGTCATACATGTTCGTGGGAACACTCACCTTCGACCTGCTGCTGGGCGACGTCCACTCGCTCAAGGAGAAGCGTTCGATCGTGCGGCCGATCGTGGCCGAACTGCAGCGCAAGTACAGCGTGTGCGCTGCCGAGACCGGGAACCAGGACCTGCACCGCCGGGCCGAGATCGGCCTCGCGGTGGTCGCCGGCGAAGCCGGGTACGTCACCGAGGTCCTGGACAGCTGTGAGCGGTTGGTCGCCGGCCGCCCCGAGGTGCAGCTCCTCTCCGCGAGGAGGCGCTACCACAACGACGACGACGAATGAGGACCGTGGAGCCGGTCGGCGGAAGTCGCCGTTCTCACACGGATCAGGACCGAGAGCGCCCGCAAGGCCGGGCGCGGGCCGGTACTTTGGGGCGTGGGCCCCGACGGGTGCGCAGTTCTCCCGGGTACCGGGCCCATTGCACGAGGAGGCAACGTGACCGACACCGCTAGGGCGCGCAAGCTCGCCGACCGCATCCAGGTGGTCGTCGCCCAGACCCTGGAGCGGCGGGTCAAGGACCCGCGACTGGGGTTCGTGACCATCACCGACACCCGGGTGACCGGCGACCTGCGCGAGGCCACCGTCTTCTACACCGTCTTCGGTGACGACGCCGACCGCGAGGCCACCGCGGCCGCGCTGGAGAGCGCCAAGGGCGTGATCCGCTCCGAGGTCGGCAAGATCGGGGTGCGCTTCACCCCGACGCTGACCTTCGTCGCGGACGCGCTGCCGGAGAACGCCCGGAACATCGACGACCTGCTCGACCGGGCCAAGGCCATCGACGCGGCGGTGCGCACCACCGCCGCGGGCGCGACCTACGCCGGCGACGCGGACCCGTACAAGGTCCCGGCGGCCGAGCGTGACGACGAGGACGAGTAGACATGGCGGGTGAGCCGGCGCAGGCCGCCTCGCGAGCCGGATCGACCACGGGGGCGTCCTCCACCAGCACGGTGGAGGGTGCCCTCGCGGCGCTCCCCGGCCCGCGTGCCGAGGAGAGCGGCTTCGAGCTGGTCTGGCAGCAGGTGGTGGCGGAGATCGGGCGGGCCCGCTCGATCGACCTGATCTGCCACATCTGCCCGGACGGCGACGCGCTGGGCTCCTCGCTGGCGGCGGCCCTGGCGCTGCGCGCGCTCGGCAAGCGGGTGCGGGTCTCCTTCGGCGACGACCCGCAGGTCGTGCCCGAGTCGCTGGCCTTCCTGCCAGGCCAGGAGCTGATCGTGCCGGCCTCCGAGGTGCCGGACGTGCCCGAGCTGGTGCTCTGCTTCGACGTCGCCGCGCAGAGCCGGCTGGGGCTGCTGCACGACAAGGCCTTCGCCGCGCCCGTCCTGGTGGTGTTCGACCACCACGCCTCCAACCCGGGCTTCGGCACCCACCAGCTGATCGACCCGACCGCGCCGGCCACCGCCGTCCTGGTGGACGAACTGCTGCGCCGGCTCGGCGTCGAGCTCGACCAGGAGCTGGCCACCTGCCTGTACACCGGGGTCGCCACCGACACCGGCTCCTTCAAGTACCGGGCGACCACGCCCGCGACCCACGAACTCGCCGGGCGGCTGCTGGCCACCGGCATCCGGCACGACCTGATCTCCCGGCAGCTGTGGGACACCTCCTCCTTCGGCTACCTCAAGGTGCTCGCGGCCGCCCTGGACCGGGCCGTCTACGAGCCGGAGGCGGCCGACGGGCTGGGCCTGGTGTGGACCTGGGTGCCCTACCAGGACCTGGCGCTGTTCAGCGTCACCGTCGAGGAGATCGAGGGGCTGATCGACATCCTGCGGCGGCCGGCCGAGGCCGAGGTGGCGCTGGTGCTCAAGCAGGACCCGGACGGTACGCTGCGTGGCTCCTCCCGCTCCAAGGGCGCGGTGGACGTCGCCGCGGCCTGTGGTGAACTGGGCGGGGGCGGGCACGTCTTCGCGGCCGGGTTCGCCGCCCGGGAGGACGTCGCCGCGGTGGTCGAGCGGTTCCGGGGCGCGCTGCGGCCGCTCCACTGACCTTCCCGTAGAGCAACTCCCGCACGTACCGGAGAAAGAACCCGATGAAGCGCAAAGGCACCGGCCCGGACGGCCTGGTGATCGTCGACAAGCCCGAGGGCATCACCTCCCACGGGGTCGTCGCCAAGCTGCGGTGGCTGGCCGGGACCAGGAAGGTCGGGCACGCCGGCACGCTGGACCCGATGGCCACCGGCGTGCTGGTGATCGGCGTCGAGCGGGCCACCCGGCTGCTCGGCCACCTGATGCTGACCGCCAAGACCTACGAGGCGACCGTCCGGCTCGGCCAGACCACCGTGACCGACGACCGCGAGGGCGAGGTCACCGCCTCGGCCCCGGCGGACGGCGTCACCCGGGAGGCGGTCGACGCCGGGATCGCGGCGCTCACCGGCGAGATCATGCAGGTGCCGTCCAAGGTCAGCGCGATCAAGATCGACGGCAAGCGGTCGTACGCGCGGGTGCGCGAGGGCGAGGACTTCGAGCTCGCCGCCCGGCCCACCACCATCCACTCCTTCACCGTGCACGCGCAGCGCGCGGCGGTCGCCGAGGACGGCACGCCGGTGATCGACCTGGACGTGACCGTGGAGTGCTCCTCCGGCACCTACATCCGGGCGCTGGCCCGCGACCTGGGCGCCGGGCTCGGCGTCGGCGGGCACCTGACGGCGCTGCGCCGCACCAAGGTCGGGCCGTACGGGGTGGAGTCGGCGCGCACCCTGGAGCAGCTGGAGGAGTCGGTCACCGGCGACTCCGCCAGCGGGCTGGAGGTGCTGCCGATCGGGGCGGCCGCGGCGGCCGCGTTCCCGCGCTGGGACCTGGACGAGGCCTCCGCGGAGAAGCTGTCGCACGGCTCCCGGCTCAAGGCGCCCGGGCTGGGCGTGGACGGGCCGATCGCGGTGTTCGGGCCGGACGGGCGCTTCCTCGCGCTGGTCGAGGAGCAGGGCGGCCAGGCGAAGCCGGTCGCGGTGTTCGTCGGCTGAGCCGGCCCGTCCGTCGTACCGCAGACCCCCGTCGGGAGCCCTCCCGGCGGGGGTTCCGCGTCCGGTCCCGGGTTCCCCCGGTGGGGTCCTTCACCCGAACGGTGGGCTTCACCCGCACGGGGGAGCGCGCGAGGTGAACCGCCGTGGTGAACGGCGCGGGCGCGGTCGGGGCGCCCCTGCGGGGGGCAGGCTCCCGGCGGCGAGCGGGCGACGGGCCCGCTCGACGGGTGAGGGGGCTCCATGCCGGGGTTTGCGGAGGGCGATCCGGGGCGGTACCTGCTGCGGATCCGCGACCTCAACGGGCGGCTGCACGGCTTAGGGTTCGCCGCCGACCCGCAGGGCTGGGTGCTCACCGCGCACGAGGCCGTGGCCGGCCTGGACCGGCTGGTGCTGCACACCCCCGGCGGACAGACCAGGGTGCTCGGCGCCGACGCGGTGCTGCCGCTGCCCGAGCACGGGCTCGCGTTGCTGCGCACCGACGCGGTCGGCGGGCTGCCCGTCCCGCCGCTGCCGGTGGCCGCGGTGGGCGCCGGGCACGAGGTGCTGCTGCCCGCCCTGACCGGCGAGGACGGCCGGGCGGTGGTGCTGCGCTGCGGACTGCTGGGCGTCGGCGGCGCCGCGTACGGCGGCCACCTGCTGGCCGGGGTGCCGGTGCTGGACGTGCCCGCGGTGGCCGGGGTCGTGGTGCCGGCCGGCTCACCGGTGCTGGACGCCCGCAGCGGCGCGGTGGTGGCACTGGCCGCGCCGGCCCTGCGCGGACCGCAGTACGGGGGAGCGCCGTACGGCGGGGCGGCCGGTTCCGGGCCGTACGGCGGGGCGCTGTGGGCGGTGCCCGCGGGGGGCGGCGCGGTGGTCGCGCCGGCGCTGGCCGAACTCCTGGAGCGCAACGCGGCGACGGTGCCCGGGTACGGCCCGGCGCTGAACCTGGCCGGGGTGCTGCGGCTGACCGCCGCCCAGCTGGCCGCCGCCGGGGCCGGGCCCGGCCGGGTGGCCGGGCTGGCCGCCGACCGGGTGGACCGGCCGGACGGCCTGGCCGGGGACGAGCCGGAGGCGACCGTCACCGCCCTGGTCGGCGCCCCCGGCAGCGGCCGCTCCACCGAACTGGCCGCCCTGGCCGCCCGCCGCTGCGACGGCGCCCGGCCGCTGCCCACCCTCTGGCTGCGCGGCGCCGACCTGCGCGCCGAGGACCGCTCGCTCGCCGAGGCGGTGGAACGGGCGCTGGCCGCCGCCGCGGCCGAGCTCGGCACCCCGGCGCCCGCGCCGGAGCCGGTGGCGGCGCTGTGCGCGGCGGCCGGACGCCCGCTGCTGGTCGTCCTGGACGGCCCCGAGGAGGCCCCGGCCGAACCGGACCCGCGCTGGCTGCGCGGCGCCGGGCAGTGGCTCACCGGCTGCGGCGCACGACTGCTCACCGCCTGCGGCGAGGAGCTCTGGGAACGGCTGGCGGCCGAGCCCTGGGGCAGCGGCGCCGCCGGCGTCCCCCGCCCGGCGGAACCGGGCCCGGACGGCGACCTGGCCAGCGCCCCCACCGTCCGGATGGACGGCGGCGGGCCCGGCACCCCGACCCTGGCCGGGCACCGGCTGGGCCCGCTGCCCGCGGAGGCGGCCGAGCGGGTGCGCCGCCGCTACGGGCTGCCGCCCGGCCGCCCGGCCGCCGCCGAGGACGCCCGGCACCCGCTGGCCGTCCGGCTGGCCGGCGAGCTGTGGGCGCAGGGCCTGCACGACGGGCCGGCGCTGCGCAGCGAGCTGTTCGGCGCCCACCTGGACCTGCGCTGCCTGCGGGTGGCCCAGCGGCTGGCCGAGGACGGCCGCCCGCGCCGCCCGGGCGCCCACCGCCGGGG
>NZ_JBHJWG010000087.1:0-11842 GCF_042266305.1 Kitasatospora sp. NPDC056076 | reverse complement strand
GAACCCGGAAGCTAAGCCTCACAGCGCCGATGGTACTGCAGGGGGGACCCTGTGGGAGAGTAGGACGCCGCCGAACAATCATTCAGAGAAGGCCCGCCCGGGTGACCGGGTGGGCCTTTTCGCATTTCCGGGGAAGATGTCAGAGCTGCCGCTTGAATCCGAGGTGCGAGGCCGTGAAGCCGAGTCGCTCGTAGAACCGGTGCGCGTCCGTGCGGGTCGCGTCCGAGGTGAGTTGGACGAGGTCGGCGCCGAGTTCGCGGGAGCGCTCGACGGCCCACTCGATCAACTCGGTGCCGAGTCCGCTGCCGCGTTCGTCGGCGTGGATGCGGACGCCCTCGATGATCGTGCGGGTGCCGCCGGCCCGGGAGAGGCCCGGGATCACCGTGAGCTGGAGGGTGCCGACGACGCGGCCGGCGCGTTCGGCGACGACCAGGTGCTGGTGCGGATCGCGGTCGATACGGGTGAAGGCGGTGCGGTAGGGGGTGAGGTCGTCGGGGCTCTCGCGGGTGGCGCCCAGCGGGTCGTCCGCGAGCATGGCCACGATCGCCGGCAGATCGCCTTCGCCGGCCCGTCGGATCGTCAGAACAGCCGTTTCAGTCATGATCAGAGGATAAGGAGGGCCGAGGGGGTCGGCGGACCCTGTCTACGCCCGTAGCGTGCCTCCAGGGCCCGCTGTGGCCCACCACGGTCCGATGCCGGGTCACTCCCCGGGCCCGGCACTGGTGATGACGGCGAAGACGGCTCCGTGCCGGTCCAGCAGCTGGGCGAGCCGGCCGACCCCGTGGAGGTCCGTCGCCGGGATCCGGACCTTCGCGCCGAGCCGGTCGGCGATGGCGAGGCAGGCGTCCACGTTGGGGACCTCGAAGTAGGGGAGCCAGTGCGAGCGGGTGCCGCGGGCGGTGTGCTCGGGGCTGAGCTGGAGGATGCCGCCGTGGGCGTCGTCGGTGCCGCCGCCGGACGGGGTGAGCACGGTGTAGAACGCCTCGCCGAGCGGGACGTCCTGTTCCTGCCAGTCGAAGACCGTGCGGTAGAAGGCCTTGGCCCGTTCCGCGTCGACGCTGTAGCACTCGGCCCAGCAGAGGCTGACCTGGTCGTTGACGACGTCCAGGCCGCGGGTGTCGTGCGGCTGCCAGACCGCGAAGTCGGCGCCGGTCGGGTCGGTGTAGCCGGCCATCCGGCCCGCGGTGAAGACGTCGAAGGGGGTGAACCGGATGCGGCCGCCCGCCTGTTCGACCAGGTCGGTGGTGCGGTCGGCGTCCTCGGTGGTGAAGTAGAGGGTCCAGCCGGGGAGCGCGCCCTCCTCGGCGAGCGGGCCGAGGGCGGCGACGGTGCGGCCGTCGAGCTGGAAGAAGCCGTAGCCGCCGGCTTCGGGGCCGGCCGAGTCGAAGGTCCAGCCGAACAGCGCGGAGTAGAAGTCGACGGAGGCCCGGGTGTCGGGGCTGCTCAGGTCGAGCCAGTTCGGGGAGCCGGGGCGGAAGTCGGTGTTGAGCATGGCGGCACTGCTCCTCGGACGGGTCCCGTGCGGGCGCGGGCGCGGTCGACGACCCCCTGGACCCTTTCAGCCTGGCACCTCGGTCGGGGCCGTGCACGGCAGGCCCGGCGGGCGGTCCGGACCTGTCCGCGCCGGGCGGTACGGTGCGTAACGGAATGGTCCACCCGTACCGGTCGAAGGGGGCTCCGGTGGGCAAGCAGGCGCAGTCGGGGCAGGAGGTGCCCCGCCAGCTCGCGCAGGTCGAGGGCGTGCTGGAGCGGATCACCTACGCCAATGAGGAGACCGGCTACACGGTGGCCCGGGTGGACACCGGCCGGGGCGGGAACGACCTGCTGACGGTGGTGGGCGCGCTGCTGGGGGCGCAGGTCGGGGAGTCGTTGCGGCTGCACGGGCGGTGGGGCTCGCACCCGCAGTACGGGCGGCAGTTCACGGTGGAGAACTACACCACGGTGCTGCCCGCGACCGTCCAGGGCATCCAGCGGTACCTGGGCTCGGGGCTGATCAAGGGGATCGGGCCGCGGTTCGCCGAGCGGATCGTCGAGCGCTTCGGGGTGGACACCCTGGAGGTGATCGAGAACGAACCGGGCCGGCTGATCGAGGTGCCGGGGCTGGGGCCCAAGCGCACCAAGAAGATCGCCGCGGCCTGGGAGGAGCAGAAGGCCATCAAGGAGGTGATGGTCTTCCTCCAGGGGGTCGGGGTGTCGACCTCGCTGGCGGTGCGGATCTACAAGCAGTACGGGGACGCCTCGATCGGGGTGGTGCGCAACGAGCCGTACAAGCTGGCCTCGGACGTCTGGGGCATCGGCTTCCTGACGGCGGACCGGATCGCCCAGGCGGTGGGCATTCCGCACGACAGTCCGGAGCGGGTGAAGGCGGGCCTGCAGTACGCGCTGTCGCAGAGCACCGACCAGGGGCACTGCTACCTGCCGGAGGAGCGGCTGATCGCGGACGGCGTGAAGCTGTTGCAGGTGGACGTGGGGCTGGTGATCGACTGCCTGGCAGAGCTGGTCGCGGCCGAGGGGGTGGTGCGCGAGGCGGTGCCGGGGGAGGCGGGCGAGCCGATCACCGCGGTGTACCTGGTGCCGTTCCACCGGGCGGAGATCTCGCTGGCCAACCAGCTGCTGCGGCTGCTGCGTTCGGACTCCGACCGGATGCCGTGGTCGGCGGAGGTGGACTGGCCGGTGGCGCTGGAGTGGCTGGCCCGGCGGACCGGGGCGGCGCTGGCGCCGGAGCAGGAGCAGTCGGTGCGGCTGGCGCTGACCGAGAAGGTCGCGGTGCTGACGGGTGGTCCGGGCTGCGGCAAGTCGTTCACGGTGAAGTCGATCGTGACGATGGCGCTGGCCAAGCGGGCGAAGGTGGTGCTGGCGGCGCCGACCGGGCGGGCGGCCAAGCGGCTGGCGGAGCTGACCGGGGCGGAGGCCTCGACGGTGCACCGGCTGCTGGAGCTCAAGCCGGGCGGTGACGCCGCGTACGACCGGGACTGGCCGCTGGACGCCGACCTGGTGGTGGTGGACGAGGCCTCGATGCTGGACCTGATCCTGGCGAACAAGCTGGTCAAGGCGGTGCCGCCGGGCGCCCACCTGCTGTTCGTGGGGGACGTGGACCAGCTGCCCTCGGTGGGGGCCGGTGAGGTGCTGCGGGATCTGCTGGCCGAGGACGGGCCGATCCCCTCGGTGCGGCTGACCCGGATCTTCCGGCAGGCGCAGCAGTCGGGCGTGGTGACCAACGCGCACCGGATCAACGAGGGGAAGCCGCCGTTGACGGAGGGTCTGGCGGACTTCTTCCTGTTCGTGGAGGACGACACCGAGCGGGCGGCCGGTCTGACGGTGGACGTGGTGGCCCGCCGGATCCCGCAGAAGTTCGGCTACGACCCGCGCCGGGACGTCCAGGTGCTGGCGCCGATGCACCGGGGCCCGGCGGGGGCGGGGAACCTGAACACCCTGTTGCAGGGGGCGGTGACGCCGGCCCGGGAGGGTCTGGCGGAGCGGCGTTTCGGCGGGCGGACCTTCCGGGTGGGGGACAAGGTCACCCAGATCCGCAACAACTACGACAAGGGGCGGAACGGGGTCTTCAACGGCACAGTGGGAGTGGTGACCGCCCTCAGCGTGGACGACCAGCGGTTGACGGTGCTCACCGACGAGGACGAGGAGGTGCCGTACGACTTCGACGAGCTGGACGAGCTGGCCCACGCCTACGCGGTGACGATCCACCGCTCGCAGGGAAGTGAATACCCGGTGGTGGTGATTCCGGTCACCATGTCCGCTTGGACGATGCTCCAGCGAAACCTGCTCTACACGGCTGTGACCAGGGCGAGGAAACTCGTCGTGCTGGTCGGGTCACGGAAGGCGATCGCGCAGGCTGTGAGGGCCGTCAGTGCAGGTCGGCGGCACGCCGCGCTGGATCATCGACTTGCTTCTGGATGATTATCCAACAGGATGGTTGCCTCTAATGTTCTCTTGACGTGAAGAGATTTACGGCAGAGCCTAGGGTGGTGCCGATCTTGTCCGGTTCGTACCGGCAGGGGCAGCAGGTTTTGTAGGGGCGGGCCCTTCCGGGCCACCCCGGGTGCGCGACTGTCCTCCGGATGGGGGATCGTGGAGTCAGTCAGGGCACCTTGGAAGAGGATTCATTTCGTCGGTGAGGAAGACGTGAGCGACAACTCGGTAGTACTGCGGTACCAGGACGGCGAGTACGAGTACCCCGTCGTCGAGAGCACTGCGGGCAACTCCGGCTTCGACATCTCGAAGCTGCTCCCGCAGACCGGCCTGGTCACCCTGGACAACGGCTTCGGTAACACCGCCGCGTACAAGTCCGCGATCACCTTCGTGGACGGCGACAACGGCATCCTGCGGTACCGCGGCTACCCGATCGAGCAGCTCGCCTCGCAGGGCGGCTTCATCGAGACCGCGTACCTCCTGATCAACGGTGAGCTGCCCAACGCGGCCCAGCTGGCGGAGTTCAACCGCGAGATCACCCAGCACACGCTGCTGCACGAGGACGTCAAGCGCTTCTTCCAGGGCTTCCCGCGGGACGCCCACCCGATGGCCATGCTGTCCTCGGTGGTCGGCGCGCTCTCCACGTTCTACCCGGAGAGCCACAACCCGTTCGACGCGGCCCAGCGCCACCTGTCGACCGTCCGCCTGCTGGCCAAGCTGCCGACGATCGCCGCGTACGCGTACAAGAAGGCGATGGGCCAGCCCTTCGTCTACCCGCGCAACGACCTGAGCTACGTCGAGAACCTCCTGCGGATGACCTTCGCCGTCCCCGCCGAGGACTACGAGCTCAACCCGGTCATCGTCAACGCCCTGGACAAGCTGCTCATCCTGCACGCGGACCACGAGCAGAACTGCTCCACCTCCACCGTGCGCCTGGTCGGCTCCAGCCACGCCAACCTGTTCGCCTCGATCTCGGCGGGCATCTCGGCGCTGTGGGGCCCGCTGCACGGCGGTGCCAACCAGGCCGTCCTGGAGATGCTGGAGAGCATCCAGAAGGACGGCGGCGACGTCGACGCGTTCATCACGAAGGTGAAGAACAAGGAAGCCGGCGTCAAGCTGATGGGCTTCGGCCACCGCGTCTACAAGGCCTTCGACCCGCGCGCCGCGCAGGTCAAGCTGCTGGCGCACGAGGTCCTCGGCCAGCTCGGCAAGAGCGACGAGCTGCTGGAGATCGCGCTCAAGCTGGAGGAGCACGCCCTCAAGGACGACTTCTTCATCTCGCGCAAGCTGTACCCGAACGTGGACTTCTACACGGGTCTGATCTACCGCGCCATGGGCTTCCCGACCAGCATGTTCACCGTGCTGTTCGCCCTCGGCCGGCTGCCGGGCTGGATCGCCCACTGGCACGAGATGATCAACGACCCGACCAGCCGGATCGGCCGCCCGCGCCAGATCTACACCGGCACCGCGATCCGCGACTACGTCGAGCTCGAACAGCGCTGACGTCGCACCGCACCGAAAGGGGCCCGGCCGCTGCTGAGCGGCCGGGCCCCTTCGCGTCCCCGCCCGCGGACCCGGAAGGCCCGCGGACGGGGACGGAACCGTACGGCGCACGACTCCGGGGCCGGCCGCGACCGGGGACGGCCGCTCAAAGCGTCCCTGGCCCGCCACAACCCCGGCGCCGTGCGCGAAGGCCGTCGAGGATTCGACGACCGTTCCCGGGGCCCGCCGGAGCCCCGTCGGCGACAGCCCGCCGGAAGTGCGGGGACACATTGCCGTTGATCGTGCCCCGCCCAGCGGAAAAACTGCCGCACTACCAACCTAAGACGTATCAGGGTGCGAGAAGTTACGCCCGGGGGGTGTGAGCTGCCTCTCGCCACGCTCCGTAGGCGCCTCGTACCGCGCCCATATCACACCTTCCCTCGCGCACGACGTCACCCTCCCCGCAGTCACGGCAACCGAGCGTGATAGGAATCGTGGCATTCCGGTACGGACCGTCGCGCCCCCTCGTCGCGCGACGGCGGAACTGGGGAGGGAGTGCGCAGATGGCCAGGAACGTCGTCGTCACCGGCGGTGGCACGGGAATCGGGTACGAAGTCGCGCGGCGGTTCGCCGAGGCGGGTGAGCACGTGGTGATCGTCGGTCGGCGCCGGGCCGTCCTGGAGAAGGCCGCGATCGACCTCGGGCCGAACGTCACCCCGCTGGTGTGCGACCTCGCCGACCCGGACGCCGTGGAGGCCGCGCTGGCGGAACTGCCCGAGCGGATCGACGTGCTGGTGAACAACGCCGGCAGCCGGGAGACCGTGGTCGGCGGCGGGCCGCACGCCCTGCTGGCCCGCTGGCGCGGCGACTTCGAGCGCAACGTGCTGACCGTGGTGCTGCTCACCGAGTCGATCCGGGACCGGCTCACCCCGGGCTCCGGCCGGGTCGTCACCATCAGCTCCATCGCCGCCCTGCGCGGGGCCGGCTCCTACGGTGCGGCGAAGGCCTCGCTGCACGCCTGGAACCACTTCCTGGCCGCGCAGTTGGGCACCTCGGGGATCACCGCCAACATCGTCGCGCCGGGCACGGTGGCCGGCACCGAGTTCTTCGGGCCGCGGCTGGACGAGCCCGAGGTGGCCCGCCGGGCGGCGCGCACGCTGCTCGGCCGGATCGGCGAGACCGGGGAGGTCGCGGCGGCGGTCACCTTCCTCGCCTCGCCCGAGGCCGGGTTCATCACCGGCGAGATCCTGCACTGCAACGGCGGGGAACTGCTGGGGCGTTGAGGCGTCGAGGCGCTGCGGCGTCGGTGCGTGACGAGGGGCCCGGACCGGGGACGGTCCGGGCCCCTCGGGCCGTCCGGCCGGGCTCAGGCGGCCCGGAAGCGGCGCAGCCGGAGGCTGTTGCCGACCACGAAGAGCGAGGAGAAGGCCATCGCGGCCCCGGCGATCATCGGGTTCAGCAGTCCGGCGGCGGCCAGCGGGATCGCCGCGACGTTGTAGCCGAAGGCCCAGCAGAGGTTGCCCCGGATGGTGGCGAGGGTCCGGCGGCCGAGCCGGACGGCGTCGGCGGCGGCGCGCAGGTCGCCGCGGACCAGGGTGAGGTCGCCGGCCTCGATCGCGGCGTCGGTGCCGGTGCCCATCGCCAGGCCCAGGTCGGCCTGGGCGAGCGCGGCCGCGTCGTTGACGCCGTCGCCGACCATCGCCACGACCCGGCCCTCGGCCTGGAGGCGGCGGACCGTCGCCACCTTGTCCTCGGGCAGCACCTCGGCGATGACGTCCCGCGGTGCGACGCCGAGCTCGGCGGCCACCGCCTCGGCCACCGTGCGGTTGTCGCCGGTCAGCAGCACCGGGGTCAGGCCCAGGGCGCGCAGCCGGGCGACGGCCTCGACGCTGGTCGGCCGGAGCGCGTCCGCCACCTCCAGGACGGCCCGGGCCCCGCCGTCCCAGCCGACCGCGACCGCGGTGCGGCCGGCCGCCTCGGCGGCGGCCACGGCGCGGGCCAGGACGGGCGGCAGGGGCTGGGCGTGGTCGGCCAGCAGGGCCGCCCGCCCGGCCGTGACCGTACGGCCGTCCACGACGCCCTGCACGCCCCGGCCGGGCAGGTTGCGGAAGTCCCGGACCGGCGGCAGTGCGCCGAGGCGGTCGGCGGCGGTGGTGGCGATGGCCCGGGCGATCGGGTGCTCGGAGGCGTGCTCCAGGGCGCCGGCCAGGCGCAGCGCCTCGGCCTCGGTGACCTCCTCGGCGGTGTGCACGGCGAGCAGGGTCATCCGGCCGGTGGTGACGGTGCCGGTCTTGTCCAGGACGACGGTGTCGACCTTGCGGGTGGTCTCCAGTACCTCGGTGCCCTTGATCAGGATGCCGAGCTGGGCGCCGCGGCCGGTGCCGACCAGCAGGGCGGTCGGGGTGGCCAGGCCCAGGGCGCACGGGCAGGCGATGATCAGCACGGCCACCGCGGAGGTGAACGCCGCGGTGGGGCTGTCGGTGGCCAGCAGCCGGCCGACCAGGGTGGCCAGGGCGATCAGGATGACCACCGGGACGAAGACCGCGGAGATCCGGTCGGCCAGGCGCTGGGCGGCGGCCTTGCCGTTCTGGGCCTCCTCGACCAGCTTGGCCATCCGGGCCAGCCGGGTGTCCGCGCCGACCCTGGTGGCCTCGACCACCAGCCGGCCGCCCGCGTTGACGGTGGCGCCCGTCACGGCGTCCCCGACGGCGACCTCGACCGGGACGGACTCGCCGGTCAGCATCGAGGCGTCCACCGCGGAACTGCCCTCGACCACCGTGCCGTCGGTGGCGACCTTCTCGCCGGGGCGGACCACGAAGCGGGTGCCGACGGTCAGCCGGTCCACCGGTAGCCGGACCTCGCGCCCGCCCCGGAGCACGGTCACGTCCTGGGCGCCGAGGTCCAGCAGGGCGTGCAGGGCCGCGCCGGCCCGGCGCTTGGCGCGGGCCTCCAGGTGGCGGCCCAGCAGGATCAGCACGGTGACGGCGGCCGCGGTCTCCAGGTAGAGGCTGGCGGCGGGGTCGGTGTCGCCGACCGTGAGCGAGAACTCGTGGTGCATGCCGGGCAGGCCGGCGTGACCCAGGAAGAGGGACCAGCAGGACCAGCCGAAGGCGGCCAGGGTGCCGAGCGAGACCAGGGTGTCCATGGTCGCGGCGCCGTGCTTGAGGTTGGTCCAGGCGGCGCGGTGGAAGGGCAGGCCGCCGTAGAGGACGACCGGGCCGGTCAGGGCGAAGGCCAGCCACTGCCAGTCGGTGAACTGCAGGGCGGGGACCATCGAGAGCAGCACCACGGGGACGCCGAGCAGGGCGCTGATCAGCAGGCGCTCGCGCAGCGGGTCGGCGGCGGGGCGCCCGGCCGGGCCGGGGCGGCCGCCGTGCGCCGGGTGCTCGCCGTGCCCGGGGTGGTCGCCGAGCGCGGGGTCGGAGCCGGGCTCGGGAGCGGCGGGGGCCGGGGGCGGGGGGAGTTCGGCGGTGTAGCCGGTCCGCTCGACGGTCCCGATCAGCTCCTCGACCGTGACGCCGGGGCCGAAGTCGACCCGGGCCTTCTCGGTGGCGTAGTTGACCGTGGCCTCGACGCCGTCCATCCGGTTGAGCTTCTTCTCGATCCGGGCGGCGCACGAGGCGCAGGTCATCCCGCCGATCGACAGCTCGACCCGGTCCCGTGCCCCGACGCCGGGGGCGGAGGTGGTCATGCGGAGGGCTCCTAGGGAGTGGTGGCGGGGGCCCGGGCGGGCCCCCGCCGTACCGGGGTGGCTCAGACCGCGGGGCCGACCAGCTCGTAGCCGGCCTCGTCGATCGCGGTGCGGACCTGCTCCTCCGCCAGCGGGGCGGTGGAGGAGACCGTCACGGTACCGGCCTGGGCGTCGGCGGCGACCTCGGTGACACCGGCCAGCGCGGACAGCTCCTCGCTGATCGCCTTCTCGCAGTGGCCGCAGCTCATGCCGGACACGGTGTAGGTGATGGTGCTGGACATCGGGGCCTCCTGGAGGTCGGTGCTGGTGCTGGATCTCCTGCTTCTCCAGCTCTTCGAACACCATACCCCTCTGGGGTATTTCTCGGAGGGGCGGGTGACGGTCAGGCCGGTACGGAGGGCTGCTGTGCCGGGATCGGCGCGGTGGGCTCGCTGCGCACCAGCAGCCTCAGCCAGAGCAGCCCTCCCAAGGAGACCACGAGCAGTCCCGCCGTGTCGTACACGGTGTACAGGTGGACCTGCTCGCTCGACGGGTTCGGCATGTAGCCCAGGTCGAACAGGGCGCGCTGGAAGTCGCTCGTGGTGGTCCGGGCGACCAGCCAGACGGCGATGCCGCTCGTGCTGTCCCACAGCGCGTGCAGCAGCGAGACGCCCAGGTAGGTGAGCAGCAGCGGGGTGGTGAGGCGGAAGCGCCCGCCGCGCCGCTCCCGGAACAGCACCCCGCCGATGATCGCCGTCCACAGGATGTGGCCGACCGGGGCGAGCACCCCGCGCAGGATCTCCGTCTCCACCAGGTCGTCCAGCGACAGCCCCTGGATGCTCAGCACCGCGTTGAACGCGTACCCGGCGCTCTCGAACGCGGCGAACCCGGCGCCGACGGTCGCGCCCAGCACCAGCCCGTGGCGCAGCCCGCTGACCCGCAGCCGGCGGCTGACCAGCACCAGGGCGGCCAGCTTGACCGCCTCCTCGATCAGGCCGACCCCCGCGTACATCCACACCGAGGGGGAGAGCAGGTACGTCTCCAGCACCGAGGCGCCCAGGACGCCGATCACCCCGCCGATGCCGAAGCAGGTGAAGATCCGGTCCGGGCCGAGGTCGGCCGCGTAGCGCTCGTACGCCCAGATCACCACCGTGGCCGGGACGAGGAAGCTGCCCAGCAGCACGATGGTCGGGACCAGGTTGCTGTTGTCGGTGAAGAAGGTGACCAGGACGGTGCAGGCCCAGAGCAGCAGGCCGGTCAGGAAGAACTTGAGCCAGTGGTGCGGCCGGGTGGCCGTCCGGGCGGGGGGTGCGGTGATGCGCGGCGTGGGTCGGTATCCGGACACCGGGCAGGGCCTCCTCTGAGTAGCCGCTTCGGTCGAACTTTATGACAAATCGGGCAATGGGGACTTATGGGGGTGGGGCGAGCGAGGTGGGCGGGGGAGGCTGGGCGGGCAGGGTGGGTGGGGTGGGCGGGGTGGGCGGGGTGGTTCGGGGTCGTGATCGTCCCTTATGTTCGGTATGTGTTTCCGATCCGCCGTGCCCAGTCGCCCTCGGCCCCCACCGCCGCCGGGCTGCCACCGGACCGGCGGCGCGGCGCCCTGAGGGTCGTCGACCTCCAGGACGTGCCGCTCCGGTGGCGGGCCGCCCCGGCGCTGCTCGCCGTCCTGCTGGTCGCACTCGCGGACCTCCTCTCCGGCAAGGACCGGTACCTCGCACCGCTGATGACCGTCGTCCCGGCCGTCGCCGCGCTCACCCTCAAGCCCGGCGAACTGCTCGCCGTCTGCGCGGTCGGGCTGGTCGCCGTCTTCGGACTCAGCCACTACGACCAGGTCGACAACATCAACGACGCCCGCTTCCTCTACGGTGCGATGGTCAGCTATCTGGTTCTGACGCTGTTCTCGGCCTGGGTCGCCAAGATCCGGATGCGGCGGGCGGCCGCCTTCGCGGCGGTCAGCTCCGTCGCCGAGGCCGCCCAGCGGGCCCTGCTGCGGCTGCCCGGGCCGGCCGTGGGGCCGCTGCGGCTCGCCGTGCGGTACGTGTCCGCGGCGGACGCCTCACGGATCGGCGGGGACCTCTACTCGGTGCTGGAGACGCCGCACGGCACCCGGGTCGCGGTCGGGGACGTCCGGGGCAAGGGGCTCGCGGCCGTCCAGACCGCGGCGGTGGTGCTCGGCGCGTTCCGCGAAGCCGCGTACGACGAAGCCGGACTACGGGGCGTCGCCTCGCGGATCGAGGCCAGCGTCGAGCGGCACGTGCCGGACGGGGAGTTCACCACGGCGCTGTTCGCCGAGTTCCGCCGGCCCGGCGAGATGGAACTGCTCCAGTACGGGCACGTCGCGCCGATCCGGGTGGACGGTGAAGGGCGGGCCCACGTACTGGACGCGCCCGACCCGTGGGTGCCGCTCGGCCTCGGGCGGCTCGCGACCGGCGAACCGGCCACCTGGGGGCAGCCGTTCGGGACGGAGGACGTCCTGGTGCTGTACACGGACGGGGTCATCGAGGCGCGGCACCGCAGGAGCGGGGAGTTCTATCCGTTGGCGGAGCGGGTCGGGCCGCTGGTGCGGGGAGCTGCGCGCTCGGCGGGGGAGTTGGAGGCGGCGGTGGGGCGGGTGTATGCGGATCTGCTGGCGCACACGGGTGGGGCGTTGCGGGATGACGCGTTGTTGTTGCTGATTACGCGGACGGACTGAGGGGGGCGCTGCGCGGGGCTGGGGTGTGGGGGTGGGCTTTCGGGAGGGTGGGTGGGTCCGGGGGCGGTTCC
>NZ_JBHJWG010000086.1:0-12045 GCF_042266305.1 Kitasatospora sp. NPDC056076 | reverse complement strand
TGGGCGATGCCGTTCACCGGCGCGAACACCCACCCCCTTATCAGCCCGGCGCCGGTGACCCCCCGCGGGGTCTTCCCCCGCGCGGGCGCCACGGCTACCGGGCGGCGCCGGGGGCGCAGCCAGGACTCGTGGACCCGCGAGAGCAGGAAGATCTCGTAGTCCATGCTCAGCCCGAAGACGATCGCGAACATCATCATCGGCACGTAGCTCTCGATCGGGACCTTCCCCGCGACCCCGAGCGCCGGCCCGCCCCAGCCCCACTGGAACACCGCCACCACCACCCCGTACGAGGCGGCGATCGACAGCAGGTTGAGCACCGCGGCCTTGACGGCGACCAGCAGGCCGCGGAAGACCGCCAGGATGATCAGGAAGGCCAGCGCGACCACCACCGCGATGATCAGGACCAGCCGGCCGGAGACGATGTCCAGGAAGTCGACCTGGGCCGCGGTGTTGCCGGTCACGTACGTCCTGGCGCCGCTGCCCGCCACCGCGTCGGGCAGCACGGTGTCCGACAGGTGGTTGACCAGGTCGGTGGTGGCCCGGTCCTGCGGGGCGCCGGCCGGGACGACGGTGGCGAACAGCACGGCGCCGTCCGGGCTGGTCTGCAGCGGGGTGGTGCTCGCCGCGCCGGGCAGGCCGGTGAGGGCCTGCTGCACGGCGCCCTGCACGCCGGCCCGCGACCCGGCCGCCACGGCGCTCTGGTCGACCACCACGGTCAGCGGCGCGTTCGCCCCTGGGCCGAAGGCCTGGGAGACCAGGTCGTAGGCGCGCCGGTCGGTGAAGGAGGTCGGGTCGGCGCCGTCGCCGATGTGGCCCAGCTGGATGGAGAACAGCGGGATCGACAGCACCCCGAGCGCGACCACCCCGGCGACCAGGTAGCGCCACGGGTTCGCCTCCACCCGCCGGGCGTAGCGGTGCCAGCTCCCGCCGCCCTCGCCGCCGCCCCCGGCCTCGGCGATCGGACGGCGCACGGCGAAGCGGTCCATCCGGCGCCCGATCAGCCCCATCAGCGCCGGCAGCAGGGTCAGCGCGCCGAGCACCGCCGACACCACCGTGACGGCGGCCGCGGCCCCGAGCTTGGCGATGAAGGAGATGCCCGACACCGACAGCCCGGACAGCGCGATGATCACCGTGCAGCCGGAGACCAGCACCGCCCGTCCGCTGGTGGCCACCGCCTGCCCGGCGGAGGCGACCGGGTCCACCCCGTCCATCAGGTTCTGCCGGTGCCGGGTCAGCAGGAACAGCGCGTAGTCGATGCCGACCCCGATGCCGATCATCGTGGCCAGGGTCGGCGCCACGGTCGCGAAGGTGGACAGCGCCGCGACCAGCCCCAGCGCGCCCAGCCCGACCACGGCCGCGATCAGCGCCGTCAGCAGCGGCAGCCCGGCCGCGATCGCGCTGCCGAACCCCACCAGCAGCACCACCACCGCCACCGCGAAGCCGATCACCTCGCTGGAGCGGTCGTCCGCCGCCGGCCGGGCCAGCTCGCCCAGCGGCCCGCCGTACTCCACCTGCACCCCGGCCTGGCGCAGCGGCGCCACCGCCGCGTCCACCCCGCCCAGGTAGTCGTGGCCCAGCAGCGCCGGGGTGGTGTCGAAGCGGACGGTGATGTACCCGGTCAGCCCGTCGGGGGCCAGCGGCCCGCCCGGCGGGGCGCTCTGCCCGGCCGGCGGCAGCGGGCTCTGCGCGCTGATCACGTGCGGCAGCTGCTGGAGCGCCGTGACGGTCTGGGCGATCTGCGGCTGGAAGCCCGTCAGCTGCTGGGCGTCGTGCAGCACCACCTGGGAGCTGGTGCCCGCGGCGGCCGGCTCGTGCGCCTGCAGCACGTCCCGGCCCTGCTGGGCCTGGGTGCCGGGCAGGGAGAAGTCGTCGGAGTAGCTGCCGCCGACCGTCCGGTTGGCGGCCTGGACGCCGGCCAGGGCGACGATCCACAGCACGAGGACGAGTACGGAGTGGCGCGCGCACCACTCGCCCAGGCGCCGCAGCGCCGCGCGCCTGGCGGGCGGTGGCGTCGCGGCGGCCGGGGGGACACGGCGGGCGGACGGCGGCATGGACGGGCTCCCGGGGTCTCCTGCGCGCTGGTGCGCCGAACCGGCGCAGTGTTCCCCGCGGGCCGCCGCGGCCCTCCGGTACCGGCGGGTAGTCGCCCCGACGGCCGCCTCCCCGCCGCCGCCCACCGTCGGGTCAGGGCCGCCCGCCCCCGCCGAGCAGCGGCGTGCCCACCGGCGCCGCCGCCCCGACCAGCACCACCAGCTCGTGCCCGCCCGGGTTGGCCTGCACCGGTACGGTGCGCCAGTTGTTGGCCAGCCAGACGTTGCCCGAGGGGTCGATCTGCACGCCGGTGTTGCGCTCCAGCCCGTCGCTCGTGTACCCGGTGCCGGGCGGCGAGATCGGCTCACCGGTGCGCACCCCGGGCGGGCAGGCCGCCAGGTTGACCCCGCACAGCCGGGCGACGCGGTGGCCGCCGAAGTTGGCCACCCACACGGTGTCGTCCCCGTCCACGGCCACCCCCCAGGGCAGGAACAGCCCGCCGTTGGCGAAGGGCGCGGGCGCCGGTGTCCCGTCCGCCCCGATCAGGGTCACCGAGGCGCCCGGGCGCGGGCCGTCCTCGCCGCCGAGCGCGTCCGCCAGGTCGCCGGGGGTGCTGTCCCCGCAGGGCACCGGCAGGATGCCGCTGTTGCTCACCCAGGCGTTGCCCCGGCTGTCGGTGGCCACCGCCAGCGGCCGGCGCAGGCCCCCTCCGGTGACGGTCCGCTCCAGCGCGCCGTCGGGGCCCACCACCTGGACGCTGTCGCTGCCGTTGCCGCTCACCCACAGCCGCCCGGCCGGGTCCACCGCCGCGCCGAAGGGCTTGTGCAGGCCGGGCGTGGGGATCTCCCGGGCCGCGGCCCCGTCGCCGTCCGGGATCCGCGCCACGCTGTCCGAACCGCAGTTGGCGACCCACACCGTGCCGGCCCGGTCGGCGGCCATGCCCTGCGGCTGGACGATGCCCGCCCCGCGCCAGCCCGCGGGCGGCGACAGCGGGGTGCCGTCCGGGGCGAACTGGGAGAGGCTGCGCTCCAGCGGCGTCGGATCGAGTGGGCAACCATGGCCCTGGAAGCCGAAGTTGGCGACCCAGGCGCTGCCTCTGGCGTCCACGGTGATGCCGAAGCCGGCCCCGTACAGGCCGCCGCCGCGGTAGGGGGCGCCGGGGGCGTCCTGCCCGGTGGGGGTGAACTTGAGCACCGTGTCGCTGCCGCAGACCGGCACCGTCGGGTCCGGGCCGTAGCGGTAGTTGTTGCTGACCCAGGCGTTGCCGTCCGCGTCGAAGGCGATGTTGCCGGGGCCGTCGAGCTCGTGCCCGTTGCCCGCGTAGCGCAGCGCCACCGTCCAGGCGTCCGGCGCGGCGCCCAGCGCGGGCCGGTAGCGCTCGGTGGTGGCGGCCAGCGCGAACAGCTCGGCGGCGTTGCGGCCCGGGGCGTGGGCGATGTTCACGGCGGCCAGCAGCGTGTTGCGCGGCCGCTCGCCGCCCGGCGGCCGGGCCAGCTCCAGCAGCCGCCCGCAGGAGTCGCCGGTGACGCACGAGGCCAGCAGGTTGGCCAGGGAGTTGACCTCGGCCATGGTCGAGGTCAGCGCGCCGTTGGGCGGCGCGGCCAGCAGCGGGGCGATGCCGCCGGTGCCGGTGTCGGCCAGGTTGTGCGCGAGGGCGGCGGCGTTCGGCAGCCCGGGGGAGGAGCCCGCGACGCCGTCCGGGCCGGTGAAACGGGCCAGCGCGTAGGCCACGGCCACGGTGGTCCGCTCGTTGACGACCAGTTCGGGCGGCGCCCCGCCACCGCTGAGCACCGCGGCCAGCGTCACCGGCCCGCCGCCCGCCCCCTCCGGCGCCTCCGCCCGCCCGGCCCCGCCCACGCCGAGCCCGTCCCCGTGTCCGGGCAGGTCGGCCAGCACGTACAGCACCGCCCGCGCGTCCCTCGGCCGCCGGTAGTCCAGGCTGAACCGCCCCTGCCCGTCACTGCGCCCCCGGGCCAGCACCCGCGGCCGCCCGCCCCCGCCCTCCCCGGCCTGGTACAGCGTCACCCGCGCCCCGCCCAGCGGCGCGTCACCGCTGCGCACCACCCCGCACTGCCCGGCCTCCTCCCCTCCGCCGGCCGGCGCGGCGTGCGCGGGCCCGGCGGCCAGCTGGGCCAGGAGGGCGGCGGTCAGCAGGACGCCGCGGTGTCGACGCATGGGGACTCCGTTCGATCGCAGGAGGTGACAGCAGGAGCTGACAGCAGAGGGGAAGGGGCCGGACCCGCCCGCGCCGGGGCACTCGGCGGGGCCGCCGCCCTCCTACCTGCCACATCCCGGGCCGCCCGTACGCGACCGGCCGCCGGACGCGGCGGAAAATGCCCGGGACGGCCGAGCCCCACCCGCCCCCGCCGACTTCCCGCGCGACACCGGCGAGTTGGCTAGACTGCCCCGGCCCGGTGTGATCAAGAAGGGACACGAATGAGCATGGGGGGAACCTGGATGACCGCGACCGAGCCCGACCCCGAGCAGCCGGCGGCGCCGCAGATACGTCAGGACATCCCGCACAGCGCCCGGATGTACGACTACTTCCTCGGCGGCAAGGACAACTTCGCCGTCGACCGCGAAGCCGCCGAACGCGTCCTGACCGTCTTCCCCACCATGCGCACCGCCGTGCGGGCCAACCGCACCTTCATGCACCGCGCCACCCGCGCCCTGGCCCGGCGCGGCCTGCGCCAGTGGCTGGACATCGGCACCGGCATCCCCACCTCGCCCAACCTCCACGAGGTCGCCCAGGCCGTCGAACCCGCCGCCCGGGTCGTCTACGCCGACAACGACCCCGTCGTGCTGGCCCACTCCCGCGCCCTGATGACCAGCACCCCCCAGGGCCGCACCGCCTACGTCCACGGCGACGTCCGCGACCCCGCCGCCATCCTGGACACCCCCCAGGTCGCCCGGACCCTCGACCTGGACCGGCCGGTCGTCCTGTCGATGATCGCCCTGCTCCACTTCGTCCCGGACCTCGACGACGCCCACGCCATCGTCGAACACCTCCTGGACCCCCTGCCGTCCGGCTCAGCCCTGGTCCTCTCCCACGCCACCGCCGAACTCGACCCGCCCGGCGCCTCCAAGGTCCAGGAGATCTACAACCAGGCCGGCACCTCCCTGCGGCTGCGCCCCCGCGCCGAGTTCGCCACCCTCTTCGCGGGCCTGGACCTGCTCGACCCGGGCATCGTCCCCGCCCACCGCTGGCACCCCGACGGCACCGACGAGGCCGACCTGCTGCCGGCCGGCGTCACCGACGCCCAGGTCTCCTTCTACGCCGGCGTCGCCCTCAAGCCCTGACCCGGGCGCCGGGCCCGCCGATCCGTCAACACCCCGGCCTCCTCCTCCCGTCCGGGTGACGCCGGGCCGGTTCCCGCCCCCGGCCCGGCCCCGGTCCGCTCTGCTGGGAGCGGCCGCCCCGCCGCGGCCGTCGGCACCCGCCCCGGAGGAGTCCCGTGACCTCGCCCTGCGACCCCCAGTACGCCCCCGCCGGCGACGTGAGCGCGGCGCTCATGGTCATCGACTCCCGGCTCAAGGCCCTCTACGACGGCCGCACCGGCGCCGACCCCGCACACCGCGAGATGGTCGACCACCTCGCCGCCTCGCTGGGCCCGGACGGCTTCGCCGCCCTGCTGGAGGGCGCCTGCACCCTCATCTACCTGTACATGAACTGGCTGCGGAAGGCCTGCGAGGACCAGGGCAAGGACGTCATCGAGTACGTGCTGCCCAGCCTCCTGGCCACCATGCGCATGATGCCCCGCACCTTCCGCCCCGAGGTCGTCCCCACCATGGCCGGCCTGCTCGTCGCCGCCGCCGGCGACCTGAGCCCCAACCTGTGGCGCGCCCAGTACGGCCCCTGGACCGACGCCGAGATGAACCCCCTGGAAGCCACCGCCACCCTGCTCGCCGAGTACGTCAACCGCATCTGCGGCGACGACCGCGACTTCGCCACCCGCCTGATCACCGACGCCCTCTCCCGCGCCGACGACGAGGAGCAGGACGAGGCCGACGAGGCCTGACCCCCCGGCCGACGGCGCCCGCGACCCCGCCCGCCGGCGCCCGACGCGATGTCAGTGCCCGCCCCTAGAGTGGTCACAACGCTGGAGGGAACGCCGAAAGGCGCCGCGGGCGAACCCCGCGAGAGACTCCGGAAATGCCTCGCACGCGCGCCGGAAAAGGGGATAGCCATGTCCGCGAACAGGATCAAGCACAAGGTCAACCACGTCTCCCTCGTGGTCGACAAGTCCGGCTCGATGCGCCAGCACCAGGCCCAACTCGTCCGCGTCGTCGACGAGTTCGTCAAGGGCCTCCAGGAGGAGTCCGACCGCCTCGGCCACGAGACCCGGATCAGCCTCTACGCCTTCGACCACGAGGTGCAGAACCTGGTCTGGGACATGGACGTCAAGCACCTGCCCTCCCTGCGCGGCCTCTACCAGGTCGACAACGGCGCCACCGCCCTGATCGAGGCCGCCGTCAAGTCCGTCGACGACCTCAAGAACATCTGGGAGGGCTACGGCGAGCACTCCTTCCTCCAGGTCGTCGTCACCGACGGCGAGGAGAACGCCTCCGGCTGCTCCCAGAGCGGCCAGATGCACACCCGGATGAACGGCGGCCAGGGCGCCGCCGTCCTGCGCTCCTGGCTCGACCGCATCCAGGGCGCCATGGACGGCCTCCCCGACCACTGGACCTCCGCGATCCTGGTCCCCAACTCCCTCGCCAAGCGCACCGCCCAGGAGTACGGCTTCCCGGCCGGCAACATCGCCATCTGGGACGCCGACTCCAGCAAGGGCGTCGAGGAGGCCATCGGCACCGTCAAGTCCGCCGCCACCAGCTTCCTGCGCGGGCGCGAGCAGGGCGTGCGCGGCACCAAGAACCTCTTCGCCATGGGCCAGGACCTCGACACCACCCAGGTCACGGCCAACCTCGACGCCCTGGACACCGGCAAGTACATCCTCATACCCGTCGACGAGGCGTCCCCCATCCGCGACTTCGTCACCAGCTCCGGCCACCCCTACACGACCGGCTGCGCCTTCTACGAGCTCTCCAAGCGCGAGAAGATCCAGGGCAACAAGCAGCTCGCCGTCGCCGAGAAGGACCCGGCCACCGGCCGGATGACCGGCCGCGTCTTCTCCGGCCCGGCCGCCCGCCGACTCCTCGGCCTGCCCGCCGCGGAGGCCGTCGTCAAGCCCGGCGAGAACCCCTCCTACACCGTCTTCGTCCAGTCCACCTCCGTCAACCGCAAGCTCGTCCCGGGCACCAAGCTCCTCGTCCTGCGCTGACCACCGGCCCCGGGCGGCGACGGCGGCGGGAAATCGGTTCGCCCGCGGAGCAGCCGCTGTGTCAGGATGCCCCGTCACTTCGTCCGACCGGGGGGTCTCCTGACCATGCGCCGCTCCACCGTGCTCGCCGTCGCCGCCGCCACGGTCTCCCTCGCCGCCCTGGTGGGCTGCGACGACGGCAAGGCGCCGACCGCCTCGCCGACCGCGCCGGCCACCACCGCCGGGGCCGCGCCGACCGCCACCCCGACGCCCACGCCCACGGCCACTCCGACGCCCACCCCCGCCGCGACCACCGCCACCGCCGTGGCCACGACGGCGGGCGGGGCGATCGACCCGGAGAAGGCGCTCGCGCTCGCGGAGGCGACCCCGTACGCGGCCACCCAGGACTTCACCACCGAGGCCGGCCCGCTCAACTCGCGCACCAAGGCCCGGGTGAACCTCAACGGCCCGGTCCGCTCCGGCCGGCTCACCGAGTCCATGAGCGCCGCCGGCGGCGACGTGGCCGGCGGCAGCGACACCCCGAACGTCGTCGTCACCGGCGACGGCACCACCTACATCCGCAGCGGCAGCAGCTGGCGCACCTCACCGCTCGGCGACCGGGTCGCCGACTACCACGGCTACGCCAAGGCGCTGCTGGCCCTCGGCCCGTCCGCCCGCACGGGCATGGAGGACTGCGAGGGCACGCCCTGCTTCCACCTCGCCGGCACGGTCGGCGTGGAGCAGGTGAAGCCCCTGGAGGCCGAGCACTACAAGATCCTCAAGAGCAAGGGCGTGGAGGGCTTCCGGCTCGACCAGTGGATCGACGCCCAGGGCCGCACCGTCCGCTTCGACCGGAAGACCGACCTGGGCGGCGTCCAGATCCGCACCCGCGGCACCTTCCGCGACTTCGGCCCGGTCGAGAGGATCGACCCGCCGCGCTGAGCCCCACGACACCCCCGCCCCACCCCGGACCGGACGCCGCCTCAGAAGTGCTAACTTAGGCAAGCCTAACCAGGCAGCGCGACGACCACACGGCCCAGGGGGCACCATGGCAGAGCAACCGACCCGCCGGACACCGCGCGCCCGTGAGGCACGGGTGCTGCGCACCGAGCGGATCACCCCGCACATGGTGCGCCTGGTCCTCGGCGGCGCGGGGCTGGCGGACTTCGACGCCACCGAGTTCACCGACCACTACATCAAGGTGCTCTTCGCCCCCGAGGGCGTGGACTACCCCGAGCCCTTCGACCTCGCGCGGATCCGCGAGGAGTTCCCGCCCGAGCAGCGGCCGGTCACCCGGACGTACACCGTGCGGGCCTGGGACCAGGCGCTGCACGAGCTGACCGTCGACTTCGTGGTGCACGGCGACGAGGGCCTCGCCGGGCCCTGGGCGGCCCGCGCGCAGCCCGGTGAGACGGTGCGCTTCCTGGGCCCCGGCGGCGGCTACGCCCCCGACGCGGACGCCGACTGGCACCTGCTGGCGGGCGACGAGAGCGCGCTGCCCGCGATCGCCGCGGCGCTGGAGCGGATGCCGGCCGGCGCCGTGGTGCACGCCTTCGTCGAGGTCGCGGACGCCGCCGAGGAGCAGAAGGTCCTCTCGCCCGCCGGGGCCGCGATCCACTGGCTGCACCGCGGCGCGCGCCCGGTGGGCGAGGCGCTGGTCGAGGCGGTCGGCGCCCTGGAGTTCCCCGCCGGCACGGTGTCCGCGTTCGTGCACGGCGAGGCCGGCTTCGTGAAGGACCTGCGCTACCTGCTGCGCGTGGAGCGCGGCGTCCCGCGCGAGCGGCTGTCGGTCTCGGGCTACTGGCGGCTCGGCCAGAGCGACGAGGCCTGGCGGGCCGCCAAGCGCGAGTGGAACGCCCAGGTCGAGGCCGAGCAGGAGCAGACCGGCTGACCCGCCCCGGCGCCCCGGCCGCGGCGCCGCCGCCCGGGTCAGGTCAGGCCGTGCTGCCAGGCCCGGGCGGCGACCTCGACGCGGTTGCGGGCGCCGAGTTTGCGCTGGACGTTGCCGAGGTGGGTCTTGACGGTGGAGAGGGTGACGTGGAGGGCGGCGGCGACCTCGTCGTTGGTCAGTCCCCGGGCGACCATCGCGACGACGTCCCGTTCCCGCGGGGTGAGCGGCTCCTGGGGCGGGGGAGTGTCGGGGCCGCGGCGCCGGGGCCGCGCCGGCGGACGGGAGGCGAGGTCGCGCAGGAGCCGGGAGGCGACGGAGGGGGAGATCAGCGAGTCGCCCGCGGCCGCCGCGCGCACGGCCTCGATGAGCAGGGCGGGCGAGCAGTCCTTGAGGACGAAGCCGCAGGCGCCGTGGCGCAGCGCGCCGTGGACGTACTCGTCGAGGTCGAAGGTGGTCGCGATGACGACCTTGAGCGGGTGCTCGGCGTCGGGGCCGGCCAGCAGGCGGGTGGCCTCCAGGCCGTCGGTGCCGGGCATCCGGATGTCGAGCAGGCAGACGTCGGGGCGCAGCCGCAGGGCCTCGGCCACCGCCGTGCGGCCGTCCCCGGCCTCGGCGACGACCTCCATGTCCGGCTGGGAGTCGAGGATCATCCGGTACGCGGCGCGCACGGTGACCTGGTCGTCGGCGAGGAGGACACGGATGGTCATGCCGCCCATCCTGCCAGCTGTCACGAAGCGTGACGGGGGGCGCTTCGGCCGAGCGGGATCTCGGCGGCGACCTGCCAGCCGCCGACCGGGCCGGGCCCCGCGCTCAGCTCCCCGCCCAGCGCGTGCACGCGCTCGCGCAGGCCCGCGATGCCGAAACCGCCGCGGCCGCGGCCCGGTGACGGTTCGGCGGCGGGCCGGGGCGCGTCGTCGGTGACGCAGACCGTCAGGACGCCGGGGTCGCCGGCGGACAGCCGTACGTCGATGCCGGCGGTGTCCGCGCGGGCCGCGTGCTTGCGGATGTTGGTCAGCGACTCGCGGACGATGTGGTGGACGGCGGAGGCGATGTGGTCCGCCGGGGGCGTCGCGGTCAGCCGGGGGTCGACGGTGAGGGAGACGGCCGGTCCGGCGGCGCGCAGCGCCGCGGCCAGGGCGGGCAGGGCGTCCAGGCCGGCGGGGGCGCAGAGCGGGGCGGGGCGGTCCGGCCGGCGCAGCAGCGCGACCATGGCCCGCATCGACTCGGTGGCCTGGGCGGCCGCGTCCTCGATGTCGGCCAGCGCCCGGTCCAGCACCTGCGGGGTCGGCGGGCAGCCCGCCGCCGTGGTGAAGCGCACCGCCTTGACCTGGGCGGTGATGGCGGTGACGTGGTGCCCGACGAAGTCGTGCAACTCACGCGCGTACTCCAGCCGTTGGGCGTTCAGCCGGGCGTTCTCCTCCCGCCCCCGGGTGGTGTCGAGCAGCCGCAGGTACAGGCCGAGCACGACCGCCACCGGGGCGGCGAGCAGCAGGGCCGGCACGACGTACCGGCCCACGTGCACCCACTCGGAGCCGGGCAGCCGCAGGACGAGCAGCGGGGTGGCCAGCCAGGCGGCGGTGGCGAGCGGGAACAGGTGCCGGGGCGGCTGGTAGCGCACGGCCCGGGTGACGAGCAGCAGCAGGATGCCCATCTCCGTCAGGCCGAAGGTGACCTCGGGGCGGTGCCGCAGCTGCCCCGTGACGAGGGACAGGGCGATCGAGGCGGTCACCGCGGCCCACCCGGTGCGCACCAGGAGGCGGGGCGGCGAGAGCAGGGCCAGCAGGCAGAGCAGGCCGACCGCGACCGTCGCGAGGACCGTCGGCGCGAAGCCGGTGGCGAACGCCTCGGCGGTGACGGCGGCCGCGGTCGCGGCGGCGACCCCGATGGCCGGGCCGCGCCGCTCGGCGGCCCAGGAGGCGAACTCGGCGCGCGCCGGGAAGGTGATCATGGTCGTTCACGGTACGCGGCCCCGGGCGCCCCGGACCTCCACCGTTCGGCCGAGGCACCGGCCCCCGGCCTCGGCCGATCGGCCGTTCCGCGCACCCCGCCCGCCCGGTGACGATCACTTGCACCACTTCCACCACTTGCACCACTTCCACCGCCTCCACCGCTTCCACGGAAGCCGGACGCCCGTCCGGCCCGCCGGAAAGGACCTCGAACCGTGCACCGCCTCTCCCGCGCCCTGCGCCCCCTGTGGCGCGTCCCCGCCCTGCTGCTGGCCGACACCGTCGTCGCCGTCGCCGTGACCGTCCCCGTGCTCTGGGCCTACGGCCGCAACCGCCTGCGCCGGGCGGACCTCAGGAGCGGCGGGCGGGGGCGGGGGCGCAGGTAGCGGCAGCCCGGGTGGCCGGTCGCGTGGCCCCGGTCGGAGGATTCGGTTCCGGCGTGCAACCCTTGCGCCGTCGCGGCGGTGAGTAGGGCAGAGCGATGGCCCGGTCGGGCCGTCGCGCGGAACGTGAAGAGGAACTGGATGACCGCGAGGATACTGCCCGCCCCGGTGGAGGACCGGCCCCGGCCCGCTCCGCCCGCCGCGGGCGGCCCCGGCCTGCGGGAGCTCGACTTCGAGGGGTACGCCGCCTCGCGCTGGCCACGGCTGGTGCGCACCGCCTACCTGCTCACCGGCGACTACCACGAGGCCGAGGACGTCGTACAGGCGACGTTCGCGAAGGCCTTCCGGAACTGGCCCCGGATCAGCCGCCTCCAGGAACCGGACGCCTACGTCCACCGGGCCCTGGTGAACAACAACCTGAGCCGCCACCGGCGCCGCAGGGTCAGGCAGCTGCTCGTACCCGTCCTCCCCGAGCGGGCGCACACCCCGGGCGCCGACCACCGCGACGTCGAGGAGCGCTCGGTGCTGCTCCAGGC
>NZ_JBHJWG010000085.1:0-12141 GCF_042266305.1 Kitasatospora sp. NPDC056076 | reverse complement strand
GCCGAGGGCCTGGGCGACGTGGACACCACCTGCGCCATCGCCGGCGGCGTGGTCGCCGCCCGCACCGGGCTGGGCGGTCCGGCCGCCGGCTGGCTCGCCGGGCGCGAGCCCCTGCCGGCCTGGGTGGCCGGCGCCGAGGACGAGACCCCCGTACGCCGCACGGGCTGAGGCCCCGGGCGGACCGGCTCAGCGGTCGGGACCGCCGGTGCCGCCGGGACCGCCGGTGCCGCCGGGACCGCCGTCGCCGCCGGTGCCACGGCGCAGCAGGAGGTAGAGCAGGACGGCCGCGGCGGCGCCGGTGGCGAGGACCGCGGCGTCGAGGCGGTGGAGGGCGCCCGTCTCCTGCTGGTGGGTGAGGTAGCACCCGGCCAGCAGGAGGCGGGTGATCAGGGCGGTGACGGCTCCGCCGGTGGCGGCGAGCAGGGCTTCGAGGCGGCCGGGGCCACGGGTGTGACGGGGCACGGGAGTTCCCCGGTTCAGTGAGCGGGGAAGCCGGTGAGGGTGGTCTTGCCGATGGTGGTGCCGGATTCCTGGAGGCGGTGGGCCTGGCGGAGGTTGGCGGCGGTGACCGGGCCGAGGTCGCGGGTGGCGGTGGTGGCGAGGGTGCCGGCGTCCACCAGGTGGGCGATGCGGGTGAGGATGCGGTGCTGGGCGGCCTGGTCGGGGGTGGCGAACATCGAGCGGGTGAACATGAACTCCCAGTGGAAGGAGATGCTCTTGGCCTTGAGCAGGCCGATCTCCAGGGAGTCGAAGTCGTCGACGGCGACGACGGAGCCGAAGGGCTTGAGGGCTTCGGCGTAGGCGGGCAGGTTGCGGTCGGTGCCGGCGGTGCTGAACACGTGGTCGAGGCCGTCGGGGGCGGCCTGGGCGAGCTGGGGGCCGAGCGGGCGGGTGTGGTCGATCACGTGGTGGGCGCCCATCCGGCGGGCGAAGGCGGCGCTCTCCGGGCGGGAGGCGGTGCCGATGACGGTCAGTCCGGTGAGGGCGCGGGCCAGTTGGGCGACCATGGAGCCGACGCCGCCCGCCGCGGCGGTGACCAGCAGGGTGCCGGGGGCCGCCGGGTCGCCGGTGCGCAGGCCCAGGCGTTCGAAGAGGCCCTCCCAGGCGGTGAGCGCGGTCAGCGGCAGGGCGGCGGCCTCGGTGAAGGTCAGGGTGGTGGGCTTGCGGGCGGCCAGGCGCTCGTCCACGGCGTGGTAGCGGGAGTTGGCGCCGGGGCGCTCCAGGGCGCCGGCGTAGTAGACCTCGTCGCCGACCTCGAAGAGTGCGACCTGCGCGCCGACGGCGACGACGGTGCCGGCCGCGTCCCAGCCCAGCACCCTGGGCCGGCCGCCGGGGTCGGCGTTCTGGCGGACCTTGTGGTCGACGGGGTTGAGCGCCACGGCCTCCACCCGCACCAGCAGGTCGTGGGGGCCGGGTTCGGGGACGGGCAGGTCGAGGTCGAGCAGGCTCTGCGGGTCGTCGACCGGCAGGGCGGCGCGGTGGGCGACGGCGGGCATGGTTGCGGGGAGCTGGTTCACGGGGATCTCCTCACCTGGGGGTCCAGGGGTGGTTCCGGGGGTGGCCCGGCGAGTTCCCGGGCACGTCGGAGACGGTATGGGATGGGTAGTGGTTACCCGCAAGGGCTATTGGTACCCGAAAGGTACTGTTGGCTTCGTGACGAAGAGCCCGGTACACGCCGACACCTGCCCCGACCCCAAGTCCGTCTACTCCGCGGCCTGCCCCTGCCGCGAGATGCTCGATCTGCTGGCCAACAAGTGGAGCGCCCTGGCACTGGGCGCGCTGGAGGACGGCCCGCAGCGCTTCGGCATGCTGCGTGCCCGGCTGCAGGGGGTCAGCCCCAAGGTACTGACCCAGACCCTGCGCCGGCTGGAGGAGCACGGCCTGGTGGACCGTGAGATCCACGCCGAGGTCCCGCCCCGGGTCGAGTACAGCCTCACCGCGCTGGGCGCGGACGCCTGCGCGCCGCTGGCGCACCTGCGCAGCTGGGTGGAGCTGAACATCGACCGCTTTCCCGGCGTCTGAGCACGGCGGGCGGGGCGGGGCCCCGCCCCTCAGGGGACCAGGCCCGAGGCGGTGAGGGCGGCGGCTGCGGCGGGGCCGGGGCCGTCGGGGGCGTCGGTGCGCCAGGCGAGGTGGCCGTCGGGGCGCAGCAGGGCGGCGGTGGCGGTGTCCCAGCCGGGGTGGGGGCGGGTGAGCGGGGCGCTGTGCAGGGTCAGGCCGGGGCGGGCGAGGTGGTCCGGGCGGGTGGAGCCGGTGAGGTCGAGCAGGACGGGGCGGCCGGGGCGCAGCAGGGTGAACAGGGTGGTGGCGCCGAGGTGGAGGTCGGGGGCGCGGGTGCCGGTGAGCGGGTGAGCCTCGGGTCCGTCGGGGGCAGCGGGGTAGCGGACGGCGAGGCCGGCGGAGCGGGCGGCCAGGGTGTCGGAGAAGGTGGGGACGCCGTCGATGAGTTCGCCGAGCAGGTCGCGCAGGGCGAGGGTCTCGGGGCTGTGGTCGGCCATCAGGCCGCTCTGGGCGCGGGTGCTGCGCAGCAGTTCGGCGCCGACGGGGTGGCGTTCGGCGTGGTAGCTGTCGAGGAGGGTGTCGGCGGCGGTGCCGTGCAGGACGCGGGCGAGTTTCCAGCCGAGGTTGAAGGCGTCCTGGAGGCCGACGTTGAGGCCGGGGCCGCCGGCCGGGAAGTGGCTGTGGGCGGCGTCGCCGGCCAGGAGGACGCGGCCGTGGCGGTAGTGGGCGGCCTGGCGGGCGGCGTTGCCGAAGGTGGAGAGCCGGCCGGGGTCGCGCATGCCGTAGTCGGTGCCGGCGATGTGGCGGACCTTGGTGCGCAGTTGGTCGAAGGTGGGCGGGCCGTCGGGGCGGGTGCGGTTGGTGGCGGCGTCGTTGCCGACGACGCGGTGGATGCCGCCGGGCAGCGGGAAGACCATGAGGGCGCCGCGCTCGTTGGCGAGGGCGGGGGTGCGGGGCGGGGTGTCGAGGACGACGTCGCCCATCCAGGCCCAGAAGGTGGCGGGGGTGCCGGGGAAGTCGATGCCGGCGGTGCGGCGCACGGTGCTGCGGGAGCCGTCGCAGCCGACCAGGTGGGCGGTGCGCAGGCGGTAGGGGCCGTCGGGGCCTTCGACGTGGACGGTGACGGCTTCGTCGTCCTGGGTGAGGCCGGTGACGCGGTGGCCGCGGCGCAGGTCGGCGCCGGCGGCGACGGCGTGCTCGGCGAGCAGGTGTTCGGTGCGGGCCTGGGGCAGGGCGAGGGTGTAGCGGTGGGGGGTGTCGAGGCGGGTGTAGTCGAGGCGGGCGGGCAGGGCGGCGAAGTGTCCGGCGGGGATGCGGACGCCTTCGGCGAGGAAGGGTTCGAGCAGGCCGCGGGAGTCGAGCATCTCCAGGGTGCGCGGGTGCAGGGAGGTGGCCCGGGAGTGCGGGTCGGGTTCGGTGCGGGTCTCCAGGAGTGTCACCTCGGCTCCGTGCAGGCGCAGTTCGGCGGCGAGCCAGAGGCCGACGGGGCCGGCTCCGGCGATGACGACCTGGTGGGTGGGTGTGGTCATGGGTATCCCCTCCACGGTTCTTGGTCAGTGACCAATGGCGTTGGCCCCAGTACACTAGGTCAGTGACCAAGAAGCAAGCTCCGCCCGCCGGGCAGCCCCGGCTGGACACCGCCGCCGTGGTGCGCGCGGCCCTCGACCTGCTCGACGACAAGGGCGCCGGTGCGGTGTCGGTGCGCGGCGTCGCCGAGCGCCTGGGCGTCCGGATGAACACCGTGCTGTGGCACGCCAAGACCAAGGGCCGGCTGCTGGAACTGATGGCCGACGCGATCGTCGCCGGGGTCGACCCGGACGGCCTGCCCGGGCCCTGGCGGGAGCGGGTGCGCGAGCTGTCCCACCGCTACCGGCGCGCCCTGCTGGCCCACCGCGACGGGGCGCTGATCGTCGCCGGGACGTACGCGGCCGAGCCGGCCACCCTGCGCCACGCCGACGCCGTACTGGCCGCGCTGCTGGAGGGCGGGCTGGACGAGCAGCGCGCGGCCTGGACGTTCTGGAGCATCCAGTACCTGGCGCTCGGCCTGACCCAGGAGCAGCAGGCCCTGGCCGCCCAGAGCGGCGAGCACTCCCTGGCCGGGGCGCTGGCCGACGGCGCCCACCCGGCGCTGGGCCGGGTCGCGCGGCACCTGGAGGGCGACGACTTCGACGCGCGGTTCGCCTTCGCCCTCGACCGGCTCCTCGAACAGCCTGGCGCGGCGGGCTAGTTCGCGACCACCGGGCGCGGCGGGCTAGTTCGCGACCACCGGGCGCGGCGGGGCGGTTCGCGCCCGCCGGGCCGGCGAGGAGGGCGCGGCCGGTGCGGCCGGTGCCAGGTGCGGCCGTGACGATGTCGCAGCCCTGTCACCGTCGCGGGAGAAGCCTGGTCACGGGGGCCGGGCGGGCCCAGGATCGGGAGCGGTGGCGGGACTGCGGCGTCGGGGGCGGGTGTGACCGGGACGGGGTTCGAACGACGGTGCGTGGCGGTGACCGCGGCGGCGACGGTGACGTCGGCGCTCGCGGGCTCGGCCGCGCTGTGGCCGTGGTCGCAGGACGATCCGGTGCCCGGGTGGCTGTGGTGGCTGTGCGCCGCGGCGGCGGCGGCGCTCCCGGCGGCCTGGCTCCCGGTGCGCCGCCGCGCCCCGGAGCGGGAGCGCGGGACGGGCACCCGGGCGGTGGGGTTCCTGCTGCTGACGCTGCTCACGGTGTTCCTGGCCGCGCAGGTCGCCGGCACCGTGCGGGAGCGGCTGGGTCATCCGCGCCGTACGACGGCCTGGGTGACGGGCTGCCGGGTGAGCGGCCAGGAGCCGGGCGGGGACGGCGGCGGCCTGGGTGCGAAGACCTACGCCTGCACGTTCCGCTGGAGCGTCGACGGGCGGGAGTTCAGCGCGGAGCGGCCGCAGGGGCCGTATCCGCGGGGCCACGAGATCACGGTGTGGCTGGACGAGCGGGGGCGGATGAGCACCGGCCGGCCGAGCTGGCTGTCGGTGCCGCTGTTCGCCCTGCCGCTCCCGTTCACCGTCTACGGCGCGGTGTTCCTGGGCCGCTGGACGGCCGAGGACCTGAGGGAGCGGTGGCACCGTGCGGGAGGTGCGTGAACGCACCTCCCGCACGGGGACGTTGAGGGGAGCGGGGAAGCGCGCGGGACCGCACGTGATGAGCAGTCAATCGACATATGTCACTGGACTGCATATGGTGGGTGGGCGCGACCGCACCGCCGTGCCGTCGCGCCCCCGCATCCGCACGCGAGAGGACCGCCGTGCCCCAACACCCGCGCACCGCCCGTACCTTGGCCGTCGCCGCCGCCACCGTGGCGCTGGCCCTGACCGCACCGACCGCCCTGGCCGCGCCGGCACCCGCACCGGCGTCCGCGCCGAGCGCCGGCGGCGCCGACCCGGTGCCCGCCCTGGTCGAGGGCCGGGACACCGCCGCCCCGCAGCTGGTGACCGGCCTGGCCGAACCCGCCCCCGGCGACCCGGTCCGGGCCGCCCGGGACCACCTGGCCGCCCACCCCGAGCGCTACCGCGTCGACACCGGCGAGCTGACCGAACTCGCCTCCACCCCCGGCCCCGACGGCCGGCGCACCGTCAGGTTCGAGCAGCGCCACGGCGGGATCCCCGTCCTCGGCGGCCAGTACCTGGTGCACCTCACCGGACAGGGCGACGCCCAGAAGGTCGAGTCGGTGGGCGGACGCTACTTCACCGGCCTGACCGCCCCCACCACCCCCGCCGTCCCGGCCGAGGCCCTGCGCGCCGCCGCGCTCGACGCGCTGAGCGACCCGCAGCAGCGCACCGGCGCCACCGCCGAAGACCTGGGCACCGTCGTCCTGCCCGGCGGCCCGGGCCGCCTGACCGAGCACTACACCGTGCGCCCCGGCTCCGGCGGAACCGGCGGCACCGGCGCCACCGCCCGCGAGGTGTACGTCGACGCCACCACCGGCACCGTCGCCCTCGCCCACGACGCCCGCGCGCCCCGCCCGGCGGCCGCGACCACGGCCGCGACCACGGCCCCCGGTGCCGCCGACGGCCTGCGCCCCGCCACCGGCACCGCCCCCGACGCCCACGGGCGCCCCACCGCCGTCAACATCGCCCAGCGCCCCGACGGCGGCTACCAGCTCACCGACCTCACCCGCCCCGCCGCCGTCACCACCTACGACGCCGGCGGCCGCGACGCGGGCGACTTCGACCACGTCATGCCCGCCGACGCCGTCCCCGCCTCCTCCCCCACCCCCGCCTTCCCCGCCGCCACCGGGGACGACGGCGCCACCGACGCCCACGTCAACGCCGGGATCGTGTACGACTTCTACCGCGACCGCCTCGGCCGCAACGGCCTGGACGGCCAGGGCGGCCCGATCGTCTCCGTGGTCAACGTCAGCGACCACGGCGCCCCGTTCCAGAACGCCTTCTGGGACGGCAGCAAGATGGTCTACGGCGCCCTCCCGGGCCACTACCCCTTCTCCGCCGCCCTGGACGTCTCCGGCCACGAGATGACCCACGCCGTCATCGACCACACCGCCAACCTGACCTACTTCGGCCAGTCCGGCGCCATGAACGAGGCCCTCGCCGACTACTTCGGCAACGCCATCGAGGTCACCGCCCGCGGCCTCGCCATGGACGACCCCACCGCCGCACTGCTCGGCGAGTCGCTGTGCCGCACCGGCACCCCGCAGGACTGCGCGAACCGCCGCCTGGACGACCACCGCACCACCGTCGACGACTACCTGGGCACCCTGGACGTCGACACCGGCGGGGTGCACCTGAACTCCACCATCTTCGGCGGCGCCCTGTGGGACGTGCGGCGCACCCTCGACCCGCTCACCGCCGACCGGGTCGTCTACCACGCCCTCGCCGACTACCTCACCCCCTCCGACGACTTCCTCGCCGGACGCGACGCCGTCCTCGCCGCCGGACGCGACCAGGGCCTGGACAAGCGCCAACTGCGCGCCGTCGCCGCCGCCTTCGACGCCCACGGGATCCGCGCCGGCTGGCAGCAGCGGCTCGGCATGGACGCCCGCACCCTGCTGCCCGCCGCCCCCAACGGCCAGGCCACCCCCGTCGCCGCCAACGGCCACTGGGTGCTCCTGGCCGACGGCCCCGACGGCAACGGGCTGTACACCGGCACCACCGACGGCCGCGGCAAGCCCGTACGGCTCAGCCCCCAGGACGGCCGCTTCCACAGCTGGGCCGCCACCGACGGCACCACCGCCGTCTGGGAGGCCCAGGGCGGAACCGGCGGCCCCGGCAAGGAGATCCTCACCGCCCCGCTCACCGGCACCGGCCCGGTGCGCAGCCTGCTGCGCACCACCGACAGCCTCGACGGGCTCCAGGTCTCCGGCCCGGACACCGCCTACGCGCTCACCGACCACACCACCGGCCGCACCCGGGCCTACCTCGTCCACGACGGGGCCCCGGCGGTCGGGATCCCGCTGCCCGAGGGGCACGGCCTCTTCGGCCTGACCCTGCGCGACGGCCTGATCGGCTGGACCGAGACCTGGCAGGACGGCGACCGGACGGTGACCGCCCCGACCGTCTACTCCATCGCGGCGGGCAAGGTCACCGCCCAGTACACCGCGCACGCCCCGGCCGGCTCCGGGCCCAGCCGCACCTCCTCCACCCTGCTGGCGGGCGGGCGCCTGGTCTGGCTGGACACCCCCGTCGACCCGGCCGGGCGCAGCACCATCCGCTCGGGCGCGGTGGACGGCTCGGGGATCGTGGACGTGCTGGCGGCCAGCTCCCCGCAGGCCCCCCGGTTCACCGCGCTGACCGCCTCCGACCAGGCCGTCAGCTACCAGCTGACGTCGGCGAAGCCGGCCGGCGGCTGGACGAACGCGGCGCTGCCCAAGCTGTGGCAGGTGCCGCTGGCGGGCGGCCCGGCGCAGCGGGTCTCCTGCGACCGCGGCGGCCAGTACGCGGTGGCCGCCGACCGGGGCACCCGGGTGGTGTGGCTGGACGCCACGGCGGGGCGCGCCGACCTGGTGACCCGGGAGCGCCCGGCGGGCGGCTGCTGAGCTCCGGCCTGGGCTCCCGCCCGCGTCAACTCCCCTGCCGCCGCCCGTACTTCTCCGGGCGGCGGCTCGGCCGTTCGGCGCCCAGGAGGGCGAGCACCTCGCGCACCGCCGCCCGCCCGGCCCTGCGGTACGCGTACTCGCTGGTGTCCACGTCGTGCACCGTGGTGTGGTGCACGACCAGCGCCAACGCCGTTACGGTACCGGGCAGTTGCTCGGCCAGCTCGGCCCGCACGCCCTCGACCAGGGCGGCGTGGTAGCGGTCGAGGTCTCCGGGCCCGGGGGTCCCGCGCACGGTGGCGCCGTCGGCGACCTCCAGGTGCACGCCCTCCTCCCACGGCTCGAAGTCGACCGTGGCGTCGGCGACGGCGCTCGGGCAGCCGCTCTGGAACACGTAGCGGGCGCGCACGCCGCGTACCGGGCGGGGCGGGAAGGCCGCCGGCTCCGGGCTCACGCGCTCCGGGCTCACGCGTGGGTGATCTCGACCTCGGTGATCACCACGTCCTGGACCGGGCGCTCGCCGTCGGTCTCGGCGGCGGCGATCGCGTCCACCACGGCCTTGGAGGCGGCGTCGGCGACCTGGCCGAAGATGGTGTGCTTGCGGTTGAGGTGGGTGGGGGTGCCCACCGTGATGAAGAACTGCGAACCGTTCGTGCCCGGGCCGGAGTTGGCCATCGCCAGCAGGTACGGCCTGGTGAAGAACAGCTCCGGGTGGAACTCGTCCGGGAAGGCATAGCCGGGCCCGCCGGCGCCGGTGCCGGTCGGGTCACCGCCCTGGATCATGAAGCCCTTGACCACCCGGTGGAAGGTCGTGCCGTCGTAGTACGGGCCGCTGCCCGGCTCCCCGGTGCGCGGGTCGGTGTACTCCCGGGCGCCCTCGGCGAGTTCGACGAAGTTGCGGACCGTCTTCGGCGCGTGGAACGGGAACAGTTCCAGCCGGATCGGGCCCGCCGTGGTGTGCAGGGTGGCGAACCGGGCGTTGGCCACGGGTGTCTCCTTCGTCGTCGGTCCTGTTCGGTGTTCGGATGGGCATCCTGGCACATGCGAGGATTCGTGGCCGAACCGGTGAAGGAAGAAGAGGGGTGACACCGAGATGGTCGGAGCGGTGCTGGTCGGGCTGCTGGTGCTGGTGCTCGCCGGGTGCGGGTGCGTGGTGTGGGCCTCGCGCGGCGGGCCGGGCTGGGTGCGCGCGGTGGCGGCGGTGACGCTCGGCGCGGGCGATCTGCTGCGCGGCGCGGAGCAGCGCCGGCGGCGGCGCAGGCAGCGGGAGCGGTGGCTCCTGGGCAGCAGCAACGGCAGCGGCAGCGGCGAGGGTGGCGGGGACGGGAGCTGAGGGGGTGCCGGACGGGCAGCGGCTGCGGCGCGTCTTCGAGGCGGTGCCGGCCGAGGCGCTGGCCGGGCGCGGGGTGGCGACCTGCCTGGGTCTGGACGACCCGACCGAGGGGGCGCTGTGGGCGGTGTACGACGCCGCGACCAGGCGCCGCGCCGGGCCCGGGGCGGGGACGGTCGAGGAGCTGGTGGCGGCCGCCGACCGGGCCTTCGAGGGGCAGTTGGACGGCTCCGACGCGGCGCGTTGGCGTGAGCGGCTCGCGCGCAGGTTCACCGAAGGCGGGCGCTGAGCTCGGGGGCCGGACGCGAGCGGGGGTCAGCCCTCGGTGTGTCGGTCCCGGTGTGTCAGTCCCGGCGTGTCAGCTCTCGGCGGAGCGGCGGCGCGAGAGCGCGACCAGCGCCGCACCGGCGGCCAGGGCCGCGGCGGCGCCGCCGGCCTCCCAGCCGAGGCCCTCGGTGCCGGTGGCGGCGAGCGAGCCGCTGCCGGTGGTGCTGGTGGCGCCGGTGACCGTGGTCCCGGTGGTGCCGGTCCCGGTCAGGGCGGCCGGCTGGACGGTCTGCGGCTGCTGGGCGCCCTGGTCCTGCTGCCCGGCGGGCTTGTCGGCCGGCTTCTCGGCGGGCTTGTCCGCAGGCTTGCCGGCGGCGGCCTCGTCCGCGGCGCGGGCCGTGGCCCAGCCCTCGGCGAGGAACTTGACGATGTCGTCGTAGCTGCCCTCCAGCGCCTTGCCGGCCGCCGCGCGCACGGCCGGGCCGCCGGTCTCCATGAGCTGGGAGACCTTGATGCGGTTGTCGGTGGCGCGCAGCTTGGGCAGGTCGCTCAGGAACTGGGCGACGTCGGCGGGGGTGCCGGCGAGGGCCTTCTTGGCGGCCTCGGTGGTGTGCGGGCCGGTGTTCTTGTCGGACAGCGCGACGAAGAGCGCGACGCGGTCGTCCGAGGCCTTGGCCTTGGGGTAGCCCTCCGCCAGCCACTTCGCGATGTCCGCGTCGTTGCCGTCCAGCGCCTTGTTGGCGCCCTCGCGCACCTCGCGGCCGCCGGTGGCGAGCAGCTGGGAGACCTTGACGCGGTTGTCGTCGGCGCGCTGCCTGGGCAGCTCGACGTCGAGGAAGTGCCGCAGCTCGGCGGCGCCGCCCTTGAGGGCCTTCTCCCCCGCCTCGCGCACGCCGCGGCCGGTGTCCGGGTCGGCCAGGATCTTCTGGATCTCGGCGCGGTCCGCGTCCTCGGCCTGGGCGGCCGGCAGGCCCTCCGAGAGGAACTTCAGCAGCTCCGCCTCGCTGCCCTGCAGCACCTTGCCGCCGGCCGCGCGCACGGCCGGGCCGCCGCGGTGCATGTACTGGGAGACCTTCACCCGCAGGTCGTCCAGGCGGTTCTTGGGGAAGTCGATCTCCAGGAAGTGCCGCAGCTGGGCGGCGTTGCCCTTGAGGGCCTGCTCGGCGGCCTCGCGCACACCGGGGCCGGTGTTCTTGTCGTCCAGGATCTTCTGGATCTCGGCGCGGTCGCGCTGCTCCTGCCCCTCGGGGGCCTGGGGGCGGCTGCTGGTGCCCGGGCCGCCGTTGACGCCGTCGTCGCCGGGGGTGACGTCCGGCGTGGAGCCGGAGGCGGTGTCAGGACCGGTGAGCCCGGTGGGCTGGGGGGCGTCGGCGGCGGAGGCCGAGGAGGGGAAGAGGACGGCGGGCGCCAGGACCGCGGCGGCGACGACGGTGGACACCCGGGGCAGCTTCATGCGGGCAGACCTGTTTTTCCTGTGAAGAGATCTTGAACGCCCGACAGCATAGGTCCTTTTTTGCTATTGCCATACCAGGTATTTGCCGAGCTCTCCCAGACCGGAACAAACCGTCAGCGCCTGTCAGCGACGGCCCCTAAGGTGGGCGCGTGAGCTTCCATCTGGTCGTCGGACACGGGCCCGCCGGGGCCGCCACCACCCGCCTGCTGGCCGAACAGGGCCACGAGGTCCGGGTCGTCACCCGTACCGGGCGCCCCGCCGCCCCCGCCGACGGCGTCGAGCACCTCGCCCTGGACGCGAGCGACCCGGCGCGGCTGGCCGAGGCCGCGCGCGGGGCCGTCGCGATCCACGGCTGCGCCGCGCCGCCGCTGCCGCGGTGGGCCGGGCACTGGCCCGCGCTCGCCGCCGCGCTGTGCGCGGCCGCCGAGGACAGCGGGGCCGTCCTGGTGATGCTCGGCAACCTGTACGGCTACGGCCCGGTGGAGCGGCCGATGACCGAGGACCTCCCGCTCGCCGCCACCGGTCCCAAGGGCCGGGTCCGCGCCGCGGCCTGGGAGCAGGCCCGGGCCCTGCACGAGGCCGGGCGGATCCGCGCGGTCGAGGTGCGGGCCTCCGACTTCTTCGGCCCCGGCGTCACCGAGGGCGGCCACCTCGCCTCGCGCGCCGTGCCCGCCCTGCTCAGGGGCCGCCCGGTCGCCGTCCTCGGCGACCCGGACGCCCCGCACAGCTGGACCTACCTGCCCGACGTCGCCCGCGCCATGGTCGAGGTCGCCGGCGAGGAGCGCGCCTGGGGCCGCCCCTGGCACGTCCCCACCGGCCCCGCCCTGCCCGTGCGCACCATGGTCGAGCGCCTCACCGCCGAGGCCGGCACCGACCCCGTCCCGGTGCGCCGCCTCTCCCCCGTCCTGCTCGCCGCGGGCGGCCTGGTCTCCCCGCTGCTGCGCGAACTGCGCGAGACCCGCTACCAGTTCGACCGCCCCTTCGTCGTGGACTCCAGCGCGTACGAGGCCGCCTTCACCGTCCGCGCGACCCCGCTGGAGGAGCAGATCGCGGCCACCGTCGCCAGGTGGCGCGAGCGGTCGTAGCC
>NZ_JBHJWG010000084.1:0-15286 GCF_042266305.1 Kitasatospora sp. NPDC056076 | reverse complement strand
GGGCGTGCCCTCGCGGTGCGCCCCCGCCCCGGGGGCCACCCCCGCGCCCAACCCTCCCGCAGGTACGTCGCCTTGGCCGACGACACCACGTCACCACTCGCCATGGTCCTACATGCCTCCTATCCTCCTGCGCGTGAGCAACAGCGCCAGGAAGCCCCCGTCAACGCCACTCCACTCCGTGTCAGTCGCCGGAGCGGTCGTCCGCGAGGACGGGCGCGTGCTGGCGATCCGCCGTGCCGACAACGGCACCTGGGAGCCTCCGGGCGGCGTCCTCGAACTCACCGAGACCATCGAGGACGGCCTGCGCCGCGAGATCCACGAGGAGACCGGCCTCAGGGTCGGCGTCGACCGACTGACCGGCGTCTACAAGAACTTGACGCGCGGCATCGTCGCCCTGGTCTTCCGCTGCCACCCGGAGGACGGCGCCGAACGGCTCTCCCCCGAGTCCACCGCCATCGCCTGGTTCACCCCTGATGAGGTCATCGCCCGCATGAGCGAGGTCTATGCCGTCCGCATCCTCGACGCCCTGCACTCCGGCCCTCCGCACATCCGCTCCCACGACGGCCACCGTCTCACCGGCCCTGGCCACCTCGCGTAGGAAGTCGGCCCCGCCGACTTCCCACTCCTCCAGGGGGAACCGCCATGGACCCCCCCAACTCCCCCATCACCTGGCGCAAGAGCGCGTCCTGACCGATCCGGACCCGCCGGCCGATCTGCCTCTGGTCCGTGCTGCCGCTCCCGACGGGGACATCGAGTGCGAGGCGGCGTTGGCCATCGCGGGGGATGCCCGACTCGGAGCGGCTGGCGGGCAGTTCCGCCACCCCGCCCTACCGAGGATTTCCGGGTGACCTGACGCCGCGCCCGCCACGTCACCCGGTCCTCGACCTGGTGAATCGGCCTTCTTCCCCGTGCTCCGAGGCCTCCTGAACCGCCCGCGGGAATCCGTCCGTCAACCCGGGTGAACGGACGTACACGGCGGGCCGGCCGGTCGGGCAGACCGGCCGGCCCGCAGAACCCGGCAAGTCCAAGGAGCACGATGCAGTCGCCCGGCCCGATCCACCGCAGTACCCTGTTCGCCGTCGTCCTGGCGTTGTTGACCTGTCTGTTCGCGGCGTCGTCGACGACGGCAGCCCAGGCGAACACCGGGACGAACCGGCTCTTCCAGATCGACTGGAGCCTCGACGGGATCGTCCAGAACAACCCCTCCCAGGCCGCTGCGGACTACGACAGCGTGATCACCGAGCTGCGGGGTGCCGCCCGCGGCAACTCCGTCCTCATGGGGCGGATGGACGACACCGAGATCCGGCCCGACGACGACCGGCACCTCATCGAGGTCCGGCTCCAGCAGGGCGGCCAGCACATCGGCTCGGTCTACTTCCGCTCGGACAACCTGTACATCATGGGGATCTGGACCCCCAGCCAGAACTCCGGCTCGGTGAGCGGGATCCTCGGCTTCTCCGACCAGCGGGTGGCGTTGCAGCAGATCCTCGCACGGGCCGGGTACCAGCGGGCCGTCGGGAACCTCAACGTGGGGTCCAGCTACATGGCCCTGGGGAGCGCCGCCCGCGCGACCGTGCGCATGGGCGCCACCGAGATCGCCTTCGCCACCGGGCTGATCCACTTCTACGACAGCCACTCGACGGCCACCTCGGCCACGCTGCGCAACCAGAGCTACCTCGTCCTGATCCAGGCCCTCGCGGAGGCGGCCCGCTTCGAGGAGATCCGGGCGCACGTCAGCAACAACCTGCGTACCAGGGCGAACCAGCCGGTCCCCGCCGCCCTGATCAGCTGGGAGAACCAGTGGTCGGCGGTCTCCCGCTGGCTCCACCAGGTCATGCAGGACCCGTCGACCCCGCCGTTCGAGATCAACGGCACCACCTACCGGACCCCGCAGCTGTTGCTCGGCAGCCCCATTCCGGGCTACCCGAACCGGATCGGCTACCTCCTCGCCCTCGGTTCCTCCCGGTGAACTGACCCCGCAACACCACGGCGGGCGGCCCGTGCGGGGCCGCCCGCCGTCGCTCTCGGACACGGCCAGGTCAGCTGGTCCGGACCGGCTCGCAGTGGACGCACCTGCCCGCCGAGTACGGACGTCCACCGGGCCGGACGCCCCATCACGGGCCTCTTCGATCCGCCCCGCCCGCTGACGGGCGTCAGTGCCACGGGTCCCGGTAGGGGTTCTCGCCCAGCAGCGTGGCCGCGGCCACGCAGAGGTCTTCACCGAAGAGCTGATTGCTGCCCGATGCGAAGCCCCACAGGTCGGACGCGGCTTGGGCCACGGCGCGCCAGGAGTAGTCCTCGTCGCATCGCCACGTGCGGATCCGAGCGGCCATCTCCGGCGTGATCGTCGCTGGGTCGACGGTGTTGTGTGTCATGCCGGCGACCCTAGGGACGTTCCGATGACGGCGGCGACGGCTACGGCTACGGCTACCGGATGGGGAACACGCCAGGTCCCGGGGCCGGGACCTCCGCACCGCCCCGGTGGGCGCACGGGAAGTCGGCCCCGTCGACTTCCCGCTCCGGTCAGGATCCGGTGGGCAGGTGGGCGGCGACCTCGGCGAGGACCTGGGCGGCCGGTTCCGGGGTGGCCAGCCACTTGAGGTGGCTGCCGGTGAGGGTGCGGACGGCGTAGGGGTTCCCGGGCGTCAGGGCGTCGGCCTCGCGGATCATCCGGTCCTGCATGGCGAGCGGGATGCTGGCGTCCTCGGTGAGGCGGACGTACGTCCTGGGGATCCGGCCCCAGGTGTCGGCGCCGGCCCGGTCGTCGGCGGTGCCGGCGTCGAGGTTCTCGTCGGGCTGGAGGGTGTTGAGGAGGACCAGGAACTCCTCGTCCGTCCCGTCGGCGAACAGGGCCGCCTTGAAGGCCGCGAGGGCGGCGGGGTCGGCGGTGCGGAAGTTGGAGCGCAGCAGCCCGAGTTCGGCGGGGTTGCCGACCAGCGCGGCGGCCAGCGCGGCGGGGTCGACCTCGGCCATCTCGGGCTCGGCGTAGTAGGCGCTGACGTCGAGGTCGACGGGGCACCAGGAGGAGACGTAGACGAGGTGGTCGATCAGGTCGGGCCGCCGGTTGGCGGCGACGGTGGCCGTCAGGCCGCCGCGGCTGTGCGAGACCAGGACGACGGGGCCGTTGCGCTTGGCCCGCTCCAGGACCGCGATGAGGTGCGCGGCGTTGTCGGCGAGGGTGACGCCCTTGATGACGCCGGGCGTCGCGGCGAGCTCGGTGAGGTCCTGCGGCGCCTGGTAGGCGCGCGGGTAGGTCGCGGCGAAGCCGTGTCCGGGGAGGTCGACGGCGACCGAGCGGTGCCCGAGGAGGCCGAGTTCGGCCTGGAGCGGGGCGAAGGAGAAGGAGTTGGCGAACGCTCCGTGGACCAGGACGAACGTCGGCTGCATCTGGGCTACGACTGCCTTTCCGGGGCTGCGGCGGTGTCGGCGGGACGGGGCGGGGCGCAGCCACCGGGGTGGTGTGCGAACGGCCGCCCGCTGCCGGGGGTTCACCCTACTCGGCGAAGATCATCCGCACTAGCCCCGACCGGACGGGAGGGGCTGGGCTGGCAGGCCGGGCGGGGCCGGCCGTCAGGTCCAGGGTCGTCAGGTCCAGGGCAGGGAGGAGCGGGTGTGCCAGTAGGCCTCAGCGGGTTCGGGCATGGTGGCGAGGGTGGCGAGGTCGTCCGGGGTGGGGGTGAGGTGGGCGGCGGCGAGGTTGGAGGCGAGTTGGGCGGGGGTGGCGGCGCCGGACAGGACGACGTCGGCCCAGGGCTGGGCGGCGGCGGCCGCCAGGGCGAGGGCGTCGGGGGTGGTGGCGGTGCGGGTGGCGAGGGCGCGCAGGGCGGCGGTGTCGTCCCCGGTGGCGTTGCGGCCGGCCAGGCGGCCGTTGGCCATGCCCTCCTTGACCACGACCAGCCAGCCGGCCCGGTGGGCTTCGGCGAGGGCGGGGGCGGCGGAGGTCTCCAGCAGGTTCCAGGTGGCCTGGACGGCGCTGAACAGCGGCCGGCCGTCGACGGTGACGGCCAGGGCCCGGCGGATGGCCTCGGCCTGGGCGGGGCCGCTGGTGGACAGGCCGACCCGGACGCCCTCGGCGGCGAGGGCGGCCAGGCGCCGGTGCAGGGCGGGGTCGGTGAGGGCGGGGCTGTCGGTGGTGACCGAGTGGACCAGGTAGACGTCCAGGCGGGGGCCGAGCAGGGCGCGGGTCTCGCGGATCTGCCGGTCGTACACCGCCGTGGAGTGCTCCTTGACCTCGTGGGCGGTGACGCCGGTGGTGCGCCAGTCGGCCGTGTAGGTGTAGCCCCACTTGCTGCCGACCGTCACCTCGGCGGCGGCCTCGGGGTGTTCGGTGAGCCACTGGGCGAGGAACTCCTCGGCGCGGCCGTAGGAGCGGGCGGTGTCGAGGTAGCGCACCCCGGCGGCGTAGGCGGCGTCCAGGAGGGTGTGGGTGCGCTCGCGCAGGGCCTCGACGGTGCGTTCGGCGGGCAGGTCGGCCGCGCGCCCGAGGGTGATGTAGCCGGGCCGGCCGACCGCCGCGGTGCCCAGGCCCAGCCGGGCGCGGGCCGGGGTACTGGGGGTGGGAGCGGGGGCGGGTTCGGTCGGCATGCTGGCTCTCCTCGGGTGGCGCGACGGTGCTCACCTGGGACTTTAGGGGACCGCCCGCAGGGCCGTCGGCAGCGGGGCCGGGGCCGGGTGGGGCGCGACCGGGCAGGCCGGGGTCGGGCAGGCTGCGGCTGGGGTCGCGGCCGGGCCGGTCGGCTGGTCCAGGCGCAGCACGACGTTGACGTAGTCCCGCGGTTTGCCCGGCCAGTGCCGGTCGTTGCTGGTGAGCAGCCGGCTGCGCACGCCGTCGCGTTCGGTGAGCGGTCCGGGGGTGGTGCGCAGGTTGGGTTGCCAGTCGCGGCCGCGCGGGCGGTGTTCGAGGGTGAGGGTCCAGTGCTCCCCGTCCACCTCCAGGACGGCGCCGGGGCGCCCGGGCAGCACCCGGGTGCCGTACGGGCCGCGGACGACCGCCCGTTGGGCGAAGTCGGCGTTGCAGCCGACCACGGTGATGCGCCAAGCGCCGTGGAACCTGAGCACGTTCGCCTCCCGCCCTCGCGGCGCGCCGTCGGCGACACGCCTCCGTCGGGGTCAACGGATGCGGGGCGTGCGGAGGATCAAACGGAGGGTGACCGGACGGCTGCCGGGCGTGTCGGCGGGGCGGTGTGGGCGGTGCGGGCGGTGTGGGCGAGCGGCGGGTAGCCGTGGGCGGTGAGGACGAGGTCGGCGTAGCGCGGGTCCTCCAGCGGGACGCCGTGGCGGCGCAGCAGGTCGAACAGCTGGGCCAGGTGGCGGGGTTCGGTGCCGCGCGGCAGTCCGTCGGGGGTGGTGCCGAGGACGCCGAGGACGGGGCCGTGGACGCGGTCCGCCTGGGAGGCGGCGGTCGAGGAAGCGGTGGCCGTCCGGACCGTCCGGGCCGTGCGGGCGGTCCGGACGGTCCGGGCGGGGACCAGGCGCAGCAGGAGGACGAGCCGGGCGGCGCCGGAGTCGGGGTCCTCGTCGGTCTCCATGGTGAGGGCGACGATGTCCTGCCAGCGGTAGTGGCGCGGGAGGAAGGCCCGTACCAGGGTGAGGCCTTCGGTGTCGGCGCGCAGCCAGAAGCCGTAGGGGACGGGCAGGGCGACGCCGAGGACGGCGGTGCCGGAGAGCAGCAGGGCGGGGACGGCGCCGAGGCGGGCGGCGACGCCGGTCCGGGCGAGGACGATGCCCATGGCGAGGGCGAGGACGCAGCCGACGGGTGCTCCGGCGGCCCGCCACAGGAAGGCCAGCCGGACGGTCTGCGGTCGACGTCGCGGCCGTGGCAGTGCCTGTGACTGCGCCTGCGCCTGCGCCTGCGCCTGTGCCTGCGGTAGTGGCTGTGGCTGTGGCTGTGCTGGCGGTGCGGTCTGCCCGCGCGGCGTGGTGTCCACGGGTGCCCCCTTCTCGCGTCGTGCCGTCGGGGGTCGGGCCGGTCGGGCTGTCCCCCGCCGGGCGGCGGTACGGCGGTGCGGCACGGCGGGCTGCGGCACGTCGGGGTGGGGCGGGCGTGGTGCGGGTGCCCGGGTCCGGTGTGTCGACGCCGTGCGGTCTCGCGGGAGTCGGCCCTTCCCGGCCGGGGCGCCGAGGTCGGTCGGGCGGTCCGGTGGAGACGTCAAGTGCCGCCGGTACGGGCTGATGTGAGGATTCGTCAGCTCTGGTCGGCGGCGCCTGTGGGCCTGTTCGTCCAGGATGTCAGCCGACGCTACGCGGGTCAACTGGCGTTGACTGCGGGTATCTTCTGATCCATGCCAGCTGATGCCGTTCGGCTATCGTGACCTGGCCGGCCCTGTCCGTCCGCCGAGGTCGCGGCCGGAGGGCCCGGGCGTGAGAAAGGTGGGGCATGACGGAGTCGACGGGGGACGGCGTTCAGGCGGGACCGGAGGGCGCTCCACCGGAGCCCGCCCAGGACGGCACCGGGAACGCGGACACGGGAACGGACCCGGGAACGAATGCAGGCACGGACCCGGGCACGGACCCGGACGCGGGCGCCGGCACGGAGACGGACGGCCCCGCGAGCACGGAGGCCGGCGGGCTGTCGGTCCGGATCGAGGCCCTGTTCCACACCGTGCGCCGCCCCGACCGCGAGCAGTACACCAACGAGGAGGTGGCCCGGGCCTGCCGGGAGGCGACCGGGGAGTCCTTCTCCACCACCTACCTGTGGCAGCTGCGCACCGGGCGCCGGGACAACCCGACCAAGCGCCACCTGGAGGCGCTGGCCCAGTTCTTCCAGGTCCCGCCCGCGTACTTCTTCGACGAGCAGCAGGGCGCCGAGATCGCCAAGGAGCTGGCCCTGCTCGGCGCGCTGCGCGACGCGGGCGTGCGCAGCCTGGCGCTGCGGGCGGTGGGCCTGTCGCCGGAGGGCCTGGACACCGTCAGTGAGCTGGTCGACGTGATCGCCCGCCGGGACGCGGCGCGCAAACGCCCCTCGCCCTGAGCGCGGGCCGCGCAACCCCGCAGGGCCGTCGGAGCACGGGGCGGGCGGGCCGCGGGGCGGGCGCAGGAGCGTCGGAGGCCCGTGCGGAGGCGCCGACGGAGGAACCGTAGGGGTGGAGCGGTGAGGGGAGCTCGGGTTGTGGGGTGACTTGTGGGGCGGCCGGGGCTACCGGTCCACGCTGCGGCGCTGTCGCCGGATGGCCGAACAGCTGGAGCTGCCGCGCCCGTTCGACCCGGTGGTGCTGCTGGAGCAGCTGGCGGTGCGGCGCGGGCGGCCGATCGAGCTGCTGCCGGTGCCCGCCCGGCCGCACGCCCCCTGCGGGCTGCTGGTCTCCACCGTGGAGGCGGACTACATCCTGTACGCGGCGGACACCGGCGTGCTGCACCAGCGGCACATCCTGGTGCACGAGATCGCGCACCTGCTGCTCGACCACGCCGGCTCCGCGCCGCTGGCCCCGGCCGCCGCACTGCTGCCCAACCTCTCCCCCGCGCTGGTGCAGCGGGTGCTGGGGCGCACCAGCTACGACGAGCCGCAGGAGCGGGAGGCGGAGCTGCTGGCCTCGCTGATCCTGAGCCGGGCGGAACGGGCCGACGCCGCCGACCAGTCGGGGACCGGGCCGACGCCGGCCGGCGGGTCGCTGGACGCGCTGGGCGTCCTGCTGGCCGCCCGGCGGCACGGCGGCCCCGCCCGGCAACCCGAACCCGCCCGGGAAGCCGAACCCGCCCGGGAGTCCGACGGCGGGCCGGGAACCGACGGGCCGAACGACGACACACCGCAGGACCGCAGGCCCCAGGGGCGCCGGCCGTGAGCGAACTCGCCCTCTACCCCGTCGGGTTGTTCTTCGTCCTCAGCTCCGCCCACTTCTCCCGCAGCCGGATCGACTCCCGCGCCGCCGCCCGTTTCACCTGCTACGGCACGGCCCTGCTCGGCACCGCCCTGCTGGTGCTCGCCCCGCCGACCGTACGGGCGGTGCAGGGCACGGGGGTTCCGGTGCTGGCGGTGCTGGTGATCGTGCTGGGCGACGGGCTGCGCGACGGCGCGGCCGCGGCGATGCGGCTGCTCGTGCCGGCGCTGCGGGCGGCCGATGCCGCGAGCACGGCCGGTGCCGACACCGCCGCTGAGCCCGCCGCCGGTACGGCCGCCGCCGAGCCCGCCGCCGAGCCCGTACGGCGGGAGGTGCGGGGCGGACTGGCCCTGCTGGCCGGGGTGCTGGGGCTGCGGCTGGCGCTGATCACCGCCGCCGCGCCGGGCCTGGCGGGCGAGGACCTGACCGTCGGCCCCGAGCTGTCCGCCCGGCTGGCGCTGGCCGGGTACACCGCCGTGGGCATGCTGCACACCGCGGTGTGCCTGACGGTGCTGCTGCGCGAGCTGGCCCGGCGTGCCCGCGCGGCCGGCCCCGGGCGGCTGGGCACCGGGCTGCGGCTGCTGGCCGGCGGGCTGGTGGCCGGGCTGCTGTGGAACGCCTGGAGCATGGACGACGTGCTGCGCGCGGCCGTCACCGGCAGCCAGGACGGCCCCGAGGACCTCCTGTGCGCGGTGCTGGGCGGGCTGTGCGCGGCGCTGATCGCGGCCGGCCTGGGCAGCACCCTGTGGCCCGCGGCGACCGGGGCGGTACGCGGCTGGCTGCGCGCCCACCGCCGCTACCGGGCGCTCACCCCGCTCTGGCGCGACCTGCACACCGTGCTGCCGGAGATCGCCCTGGACCCGGCCCGCCGGCTGCCGCTGCCCCCGCGCGACCCCCGGTTCGCGCTCTACCGGCGGATCATCGAGATCCACGACGCCCGCCTGATCCTGCGCCAGCACCTGGACCCGCGCACCGCGCAGTGGCTCGACCGCGCCACCCGCCGCTTCCCGCCGCCCTCCGACCACGCCGCCGCCACCGCCGAGGCCGCCTCGCTGGCCGCCGCCCTGGAACTGGCCGCGGCCGGCACCCTGCCCGGGCCCGCCGCCGCACCGGAGACCGCCGCACCCGCCACGGCCACCACACCCGCCACGACCACGACGGACACCATGGACGGGGAAGCCGACCACCTCGCCCACCTGGCCCGGGTCTACGCCACCTGCCCGGCCGTCGCCGAGGTCCGCACCCGCGCCCGCGCCGAACGCGCCCGCGCCACGACGGCCCTGCCGTAGCCTGCCGTCCGTGGAGAGCGAGGGAGGGGAAGTGGGCGACGGGCGTGGGCCCTGCTCCCGGCGGGGGCTTCATGAGTAGGCGTCGCTACGTGGCCAGGGGCGTGCCCGGTGGCTACCGCATCTGGGACAACCGGGGGCGCCGGTGGTGGGGCGACCTCTACGAGCTCTGCCCCGACGACCTCACCGCCGAACTGAACGGCGGGGCCGCCCCGGAGAGGCTCACCGCCCTCCTCAAGCGGTACCGGGCCCAGAAGCGTTAGCAGCCCACCACCGGCCCCGTCACCGGCCCCAGCCCCACCGGAGCATTTCGAACAGCAGCCACACGAGCAGGAGCGGGACCATGGCGAGCGGGCCGGGCCCCCTCCACCGGGACAGGCTCGCTTTCCTCCGCCGGGGCGGACTCGGACTCCTCCACCGGGACGGTTCCCGGGTGCCACCGGAAGTGCAGCCAGAGCTCGCCCGGAGCGGTGGCCATCGAGTCCAGGCGCAGCCGCCGGTCCGCCTCGTTCGTGAAGCGCGGCGCCGCCCAGTGCATGGACACCGTGGCGATCGGAGTCTCGTTCGCCGGGGCGCCCCGGGGGGCTATCGACCAGCTGGAACCCTCCATCTGGTACGGGTAGTTGACGGCCTCGTCGACGAGCTCGCCCAAGGTGCTCGCTCCGTCGACGGTGAAGTCCCAGTGGTGGGGTGGGTCGTCTCCCGGGTGCACGCTGTCGCGCGTCAGGATCACTCGCATGCCCGGCACGCTAGCCCGGCGCACCGGTTATCGTCAATCTGACATAAACCTCTCGGTGAATCCCCTTCCACCTCCTCGGTGAACCTTCCCGGCCGCAGCACCGGCCCGTGCGTCAGTCCCACCAGAAGCCCCAGTGGACGGCGTCGACCAGTTCCTCGGCGTAGCCGGCCAGGCCCTCCTCGGCCTGGAAGAGGTTGTCCGGGCAGAACGCGGCGTGCTCGGCCGCCACCAGCAGCGCATCCTCCCGGCTCCTCGGCGGCGCCGCGACGCTCAACTCCAGTGAGTCGGCGCCCACTCCGACGAGGCGGGCGCCGAAGCGGTGCTGCCAGCTGTGCAGCACGGCGGCGATCTCGCCGGTGTCGCCGTGGCCGTTGGTGCCGTTCCAGCCGCAGGCGGCCAGCGCGTGGGCGCCGTCGTCCGCGCGGACCAGGCCGATCCTCAGCGCGGGGCGGGCGCGCAGCAGTTGGCGGGCCAGGCGGTCGGCGCACTCCTGCGGATCGCGCCGCGGCGCGGGGGCGGGGGCGGGGCCGGGCCAGGTGTCGCCGAAGGGGGCCAGCGTCTCCAGCAGGTCGGCCCGGTCCTGCGGGTCCCCGCTGGGGCACCACAGCACCGACTTCTCCCACCACCCACGCAGCAGGGCCGCCACCTCGTACCGGTCCGACCGGAACTCCCCCGGCCCACCGGGTTCGCCGGGTTCGAGCCTCAGGTCCGACACCTCCAACTGCGTGGCGTCGCTGCCGGGCGCCAGCAGCAGCGGCCACCGCCCCGACTCCGCGTGCTCCCGGCGCAGCCGCTCCCACGTGCCCTCGGGCGCCGGCCCGTCGCTCACCCACAGCGACGGTACGACCTGACGCCCCGGCAGCAGTGGCGCCGTACGGCGTTCGGCACTGCGGTCGGGGAAGCGTCGGCGCAGGTCGCGGAGCAGCTGGGAATCGATCATGCGCCCACGGTAGGGGTACGCACCGACAACGTCCCCGGGGGCCGCCGTGGGGCCGTTCGATCGAATCTGTTGGCGGGCCGTTCCCGGACGGCCCGGGCGGCCATAGGCCGAGGCTATGAATGGGTCGCCCGACCCCTCAGGACATCGACCTCAGGAGAGACATGACGCACCGCATCGCCAGGGCCGGTCTCGGCACGGCCGCCGCGCTGATCACCCTTCTCACCGCCGCCCCCGCCGCGACCGCCACGCCGACCACCGGATCCGCCGGACCCGTCGCCCGGGACCGGGTCATCACGCTCATCGGCCGTCTCGCGCAGCAGTCGTTCTTCCCCGTCAACCCAGGAGGGGCCCCCGCCCAGGGCGACCGGACCGTCTTCCGCTCGGTGCTCTCCGATCTGGACGGCAACCAGGTCGGCGAGACCGGCGGCACGTGCACCACCACCCGCACCGACAACGGCGGCGCGGAGGAGTGCACCGTGACCTACACCCTCCCGGGCGGCCAGATCACCGCCCAGGGGATGGTCTTCGGCCGGCTCAACCCGGGCCCGCCGCCCTCCTTCGACAACGCGATCACCGGCGGCACCGGGGACTTCGACCGCGCCCGCGGCTCGATCCACGCCGACACGGTCGCCCCGGGCACGAGGCGCTTCACGATCGACCTCGACCGCTGACCGCCTGCGGCCGTCTGCCGTCTGCCGACCGGCGGACGGCCGCAGACGGTCGGGCGTGCGGTGACGCGCGGGGCCTGCCGGTGAGGACCGGTGACGCTCAGGAGTGCCCGACGACAAGCCGCACCAGCGCGACGGCGTCCCGGAGGCTGAGGCCGGGGTGCGCGCGGCGCAGTTCCCGGACGGCCTTGACCTCGGCCGTGCGGGGGTCGATCCCGGCGTGGGCCAGGACGTTGCGGGCCCAGTCCACCGGGGTGGGGGCGGCGGCCGGGACGAAGTCCTCGACGATCCGCAGGGCCCGGCGCAGGCCCGGCTGTTCGACCTGGTCGGCGGTGTCCAGGGCGGCGCGCAGGGCGGCCTTGAGCGGGTCGAGGCCGGCCGGCTGCGAGGGGCCGGGGAGGGGGACGAGCATGGTGGTACCTCTTTCTTCCTTCATTCGGGGTCAGTAGGCGCTCTTGGCCAGCCGCTTGCGCTCGCGTTCGGACAGGACGGAGCCGGACTCCTTGCGGGCCATCCGGCGCAGCAGGCCGGGGGCCAGCAGGAAGCCCGCCACCGCCCAGCACAGCAGCACGCCGGCGATCGGCAGGTGTTGCCAACTACCGGACACCTCAAGGGCCTTGGCGCTGTCGGGCAGCAGGGCGGAGCGCACGCCCTGGGCGATCCAGCGCAGCGGGAAGAGGGAGCCGACGGTCTGGAGGGCGGTGGGCAGGTTGCGCAGCGGGGCGAAGGCGCCGGAGATGAACATCAGCCCGAGCATGGGCATCATGTACAGCGCGAGGGCCTCGCGGGCCGGGGGCAGCAGGGCGCCGATCGCGGCGCCCATCGGGACGACGGCGGCGGTGCCCAGCAGCAGGGTGAGGGCCAGGGTGAGCCACTGTCCGGGGGTGGCGGGCAGGTCGGCGTGCAGCAGCAGGGCGCCGCCGACCAGCAGCAGCAGGATGGAGGCGCCCATGGTCACCAGGACGAAGAGCGCCTTGGCGACCAGGTAGGCGGGCATCGCGCCGGGGACGCCGCGCAGGCGCAGCAGGGTGCCGTCCTCCCGGTCGCCGGAGAGGAACTGGGGGACGGTCATGAGGCCGAACATGAAGACGGTGGAGGCGATGCCGCCGGCCAGGCTGAGCTGGGTCAAAGCGTCTCCGGAGCCAGTGCCACCGGAGCCGGAGCGCCAGTAGGAGATGGCGAGGAAGACCAGCGGGGTGGTCAGGTAGGAGTAGAAGTCCTTGCGGCTGCGCAGGAGTTGGCGCAGTTCGACGGCGCCGCGGCGCAGGCCGAGGACGTAGGGGTTCACGGGGGTCACGGCGTCTCCGCGGGCTCGGCGGGTTCGGCGGGTCGGGCGTCGCCGACCATGCCGAGGTAGGTGTCCTCCAGGCTGGGGCGGCGCACTTCCAGGTCGGGGATCGGTCCGCCGAGCCGCCGGTGCAGGTCCCAGACCGCCCGGGAGGGGTCGGCGGTGCGCAGGCTGCGCGGGGTGCCGTCGGGGTCGCTCCAGCGCACCTCGGACTCGGCCCGGGCGGCTTCGGCGAGTTCGGCGAGGGTGCCGCAGGCGGTGAGGCGGCCGGCTTGCAGGATGCCGATCCGGTCGGCCAGTTGCTGGGCCTCGGTGAGGTCGTGGGTGGTGAGCAGGATGGTGGTGGCGCGTTCGTCGCGCAGTTCGCGCAGCAGGGCGTGGAAGTCGCGGCGGGCCTCGGGGTCGAAGCCGGCGGTGGGTTCGTCGAGGAAGAGCAGGTCGGGGCGCCCGACCAGGCCGAGGGCCACGTCCAGGCGGCGGCGCTGTCCGCCGGAGAGGGTGGCGGCGGTGCGGTCGGCCTGGTCGGTGAGGCCGACCCGGGCCAGCAGTTCGGCGGGCGCGTAGGGGTCGGGGTAGTAGCGGGCCAGGTGGCCGAGCAGTTCGCCGACGCGCCAGCGGCCGTGGTCGCGGCTGGACTGCAGGACGATCCCGATCCGGGCGCGCCAGGCGGGGTCGTCGCGGGCCGGGTCCTGTCCGAGGACGGTGACCTGGCCGGCGGAGCGGCGGCGGTAGCCCTCCAGGATCTCGATGGTGGTGCTCTTGCCGGCGCCGTTGGGGCCGAGCAGGGCGAAGAGTTCGGAGCGTTCCACCCTGAGGTCCAGGCCGTCCAGGACATCCCGGCTGCCGTAGCGCATCCGCAGTCCGGACGTCAGGATCGCCGCTTCTCCCCCGGGCCGTTCGTCTCCGGAGCGGTCGACCGTGCCCGCCCGTGGCGTCGTCGTCCCGGTCATGTCCTTGCCTCCCCCGTGCACATGCCCGCCACGCTAGTACTTGCCCGGCGGGAAAGTAAATGCCAGGATCTCCGGTGCTGTCAGGAGCCTTTCGGGAACGGGGAGTTGGAGCACCAGGTGAGCGTTCACGGCATCGCCCCCGAGGACGCCCTCGCGTCCTTGCGCACCGCGCACCGGGCCCGGGCGGCGGCCCGGCGGCCCAATCCGCTGCCCCCCTGGTACCCGGCCACGGCCGCGGGCCTGTTCGGGGCGGGGTTCGCCGGGACCGGCGTCTCGGCCCTGCTGCCGGAGCGGCTGTGGCTCGCCACCGCCCTCGTGCAGCTGGCCGCGGCGCTGCTGCTGGTGGGCCACGTGGTGGTCAGCCACCGGGTCGAGCACCGGCCGGGCATCGTCCCCACCCTGTCGTACCCGGGCGCGGCGCTCCAGCTGCTGCCGCTGCTCGCGGCCGGGGCGCTGGCCCTGCCGTTCGGCCTGCCCGGGTTCCTGCTCGCCCTCGGCCTCACCGGCGGCCTGACCCACTTCCTGCTGCTGCGCCGCAAGCGGGCGACCGGGGCGGCCGGAACAGCCGGGACGGGCGCCGCGTGAGCGCCGACCCGCCGCCGGAACCGGCCTTCGACGAGCTGATCCACCAGCCCACCCGGCTCGCCGTGGTCGCCTTCCTGTCCGGCTGCGCCGAGGCGGAGTTCCGCGCCGTACGGGAGGGCTGCGGGGTCTCGGAGTCGGCGCTGAGCAAGGTGGCCGCCACCCTGGAGGCCGCCTCCTACGTCAGGCTGCGCCGCGGCTACGTCGGCAAGCGCCCCCGCACCTGGCTGCGCCTGACCCCCGAGGGCCGCCGCGCCCTGGCCGCCCACCTCGCCGAACTCCAGCGCATCGCCGCCTCCGCCACCGCCCTCGGCGCCGCCCTGCACCACGCCCCGGCCGAGGGCTGACCCCGGGCGGTCGTACGGAACGGCATCGGGGGGAAGGTGAGCCCACCCCTTTGGCTCTTCCCCGGGTGGGGTGGGTGTTCCCGGGCCCGGCGGGGTGTTCCCGGGCCCGGCGGGGCGGCCGGGGGCTGTCGGTGGGAGGGAATATCGTCCGTCTTCGTCGAGGGTGTCGATCCGCGCGGGCGCCGTTCGACCTTGGGGTGGAGAGGGTCGGAAAGGCGGCCCCCGTCGAAGGAGGTTTGTGATGGCGAAGTACATGCTGATCATGCGGGGCACGGACGAGTCCATGGCCAAGATGATGGAGACGCCCTTCGAGGAGATGCTGGAGACCGTGGGGCGCTTCAACGAGGAGCTGATCCGGGCCGGCGTGCTGGTGGCCGCCGAGGGGCTGGACGACCCGTCGCAGGGCGTGGTGGTCGACTTCGACGGGGAGGCGCCGGTGGTCACCGACGGCCCGTACGGGGAGACGAAGGAACTGTTCGGCGGCTTCTACCTGATCGACGTGGCCTCGAAGGAGGAGGCCGTGGAGTGGGCCAAGCGGCTGCCGGCCCTCCCCGGTTCCAAGTGCGAGGTGCGCCGGGTGCCGGGCATCGAGGAGTTCCCGCAGGACAACGAGTGGATCGTCAAGGAGCGGGCCTGGCGCGAGCGGACCGGCCAGCTCTGATGCCCGCAGCC
>NZ_JBHJWG010000083.1:0-15610 GCF_042266305.1 Kitasatospora sp. NPDC056076 | reverse complement strand
CCCGGTAGGCGGCCCGCACCGCGCGCTCGACCGCCGCCCGGTCGGCCGGCCCGGTGGCGGCCGAAGCGGCCCGCCAGCGCGCCGTGGCCCCGGCCGCGCCGACCGCCCCGCCGGGCCCACCGGCCTCGCCGCGTCCGCCCGCGCCCGCATCGGTCGGGTTGGCCCGGATCACCGTCTCCGTCGTCATCGTCTGCTCCGTTCCCCGGCCGGGCTCCCCACCCGGCCGTCCGTTCCCGTTCGCTTCCCCGTGCCGCGTCGGCACCTGCGCCGGCACCCGCTCCCGTACTTGCTCCTACTCCCGCAGCTCAGTCCGCGACCACCCGCACCGCGCCCGGCACGTACTCGCGCTGGCGGACCACCCGGTACCACCCCTTGGGCAGCGGTATCGCCGCGTGCTCCTCGTGCACCACCCGGCCGCCCTCCGGCAGGTGCAGCCAGGCCTCGCCGAAGGGCCCGGCCTCCCGGCGCAGTTCACCGGGGCCGACCACGGCGTGGGCGTGGCCGGTGACCTCGCCGAGCGCGAGCACCATCCGGCCCCGCGCGTCCCGGGGCTGCACGGCCAGCCCGGACACCCGCAGCGGCACCACGACCTCCGCGACCGGCACGATCAACACATCACCCTGGCGGTACATCAGTCCTCCCACGCCGTACGGCCGGACCCCGGCGGGCGCCGGATCCCACGACTCCGCCCGACCGGACACGGTCACGCTCCGGAGCCATGACCAGAACGTAGAGCAAGGGTCTGACAACGCGCCCGGGCCGCCACCCGGCCACCGGTCTGTCGGACCCGCCTGGTAGACAGTCGTTCGGTCCGATTCCCCGGAGGAGCAGCGCATGACCGTCAACCACCACCTCGAACAGTTCCACGGTCTCCCGGTCTTCGACTTCGTCCAGGCCCTGGAGGCGGCGGAGGCGGCCGGGCCGACCGACGGCGCCGGGCCCGCCCCGCTGCCGGACGCGGCCGCGGTCGCCTGGCGGATCCGGCTCGACTACGAGTCCGAGCGGACGTGGCCCGAACGCTGGCAGCAGTTCCTCGAAGCGGTCGACACCGAGCGGGTCGCCGCCCTGGTGATCGGCCAGTGGGCACCGGACGAGCCGGACTCCTTCCGGGAGCCGCTGGAGGCGGTGGTCGCCGCCGCGCCCCGACTGCCCGCCCTGCGCGCGCTGTTCGCCGGGGACGTCACGTACGAGGAGTGCGAGATCTCCTGGATCCAGCAGTGCGACGTGACGCCGCTGCTGACGGCCTTCCCGGCACTGGCCGAGCTGGTGGTGCGCGGCGCCTCGGAGGACTGGGAGGGTCAGGGCGGCCTCGCCCTCCAGCCGCTGCGGCACGAGGCGCTCAAGGCCCTGCGCTTCGAGGCGGGCGGCCTGCCGGCCACGGTGGTCCGCGCGGTGGCCGGCTGCGAGTTCCCCGCGCTGGAGCGGCTGGAGCTCTGGCTGGGGGTGGACAACTACGGCGGCGACGCCACGATCGGCGATCTGACGCCCTTCCTGGACGGCACCGGGCTGCCCGCGCTGCGCCACCTCGGCCTGCAGAACAGCGAGTTCCAGGACGAGATCGCCGCCGCCCTCGCCCACGCCCCCGTGGTCGCGCGGCTGGAGTCGCTCAACCTCTCCATGGGCGTGCTGACCGACCAGGGCGCGGCCGCCCTCCTGGAGGGCCAGCCGCTCACCCACCTGCGCGCACTCGACCTCCACCACCACTACCTCACCGAGGAGATGCAACAGCGCCTGCGCCAGGCCCTGCCCGGCATCGACCTCGACCTCACCGAGGCGGGCAAGCCGGACGACCGGTGGCGCTACGTCGCCGTCGCCGAATAGTCCGCACCGCCCCCTACGGCTCCACCTGTCCCGCACCCGCCCGAGCACACCCGCCAGGATCCGACATGACGGTCTCGCACCACCTCAAGCACTTCCACGAGCTGCCGATCCACGAGTTCGCCCCCGACGACACCCGACACCGGCCCGCCGCCGGCGAGGTCGCCTGGCGGCTGGCCCTGGAGTACGACGCCAAGCACGGCTTCGAGGAGCTCTGGCGGTCCTTCCTCCAGTCCGTCGACCCGGCCGGGGTCCGCGCCCTGGTGATCGGCCCCTGGTGGCAGGGCGGCTACTCCCCCGTGCGGGTCGCGGTCGAGGCGATGGCGGCCGCGGCCGACCGCCTGCCCGCGCTGGAGGCGGTCTTCCTCGGCGACGTCACCTTCGACGAGTGCGAGATCTCCTGGCTGGAGATGGGCGACGTCACCCCGCTGCTGACGGCCTTCCCCCGGCTGGCCTCGCTGACCGTGCGCGGCAGCATGGACCTCTGCCTCCTCCCGGTGCGGCACGACCGGCTGACGTCCCTGTGCTTCGAGTCCGGCGGTCTGCCGGCCACCGTGGTCCGCGCGGTGTCCGGCTCCGAACTGCCCGCGCTGGAGCGGCTGGAGCTCTGGCTCGGCGTCGACGAGTACGGCGGCGACACCACGCTGGACGACCTGGCACCCTTCCTGGACGGCTCGCGCCTGCCGCGGCTGCGCCACCTCGGCCTGCAGAACAGCGAGTTCCAGGACGAGATCGCCGCCGCCCTCGCCCACGCCCCCGTGGTCGCCCGGCTGGAGTCGCTCAACCTCTCCATGGGCGTGCTCTCCGACGAGGGCGCGGCCGCCCTCCTGGAGGGCCAGCCGCTCACCCACCTGCGCGCACTCGACCTCCACCACCACTACCTCACCGACGAGATGCAACAGCGCCTGCGCCAGGCCCTGCCCGGCATCGACCTCGACCTCACCGAGGCGGAGGACGCGGGCGAGGACGACGAGGACCGTTACGTCGCGGTCGCCGAGTAGCCGCAGGCGCAGGCGGAGACCGGAAACGGACAAGGACACGGACGCGAACACGGCAACGGCAACGGCAACGGCAACGGAGAGAGGAGACGGCACGATGACCCAGCGGTTGACCGTCCTCGGCAACCCCGGGCACCGGCGGGTGACGCTGTTCACCGCCGCCGCCCGGGCCGCCGGCCTGCCCGAGCCCTCGGTGCTGCCCTGGCTGGACGTCCTGCGCGGCGGGTACCGGCTGCCGGAGGGCACCCTGCTACGCATCGAGTCGCCCGGCGAGGAGCCGCTGGTCGACGAGCTGCTCCGCGGCCCGGCGCTCGGCTCCGGCTACGCGCCGACCAGGGTCGAGGGCACGGCCGCCTGGTACACCGGGATGCTGACCGCTCTGCGCGGGCTGGCCGCACACCCCGGCGTGCGGCTGCTCGGCGATCCGGAGGAGATCGCCGTGATGTTCGACAAGCGCCGGGCGCACGCACTGCTCGCCGCGGCCGGCGTGCCGGTGCCCCGGGCGCTCCCCGGCCCGGCTCTCGGCCGCCCGGCCCCCGGCGGCCGGGACTCTGGCGGCCCGGCTCCCGGCGGCGAGCTCTCCGGCTGGGAGCAGCTGCGCGAGCGGCTCGCCGCGGCCGGTCTGCACCGGGTCTTCGTCAAGCCCGCGCACGGCTCCTCCGCCTCCGGGGTGATCGCCCTGGAGTTCGGCCCGCGCGGACGACTCCTGGCCACCACCTCGGTCGAGCTGGCCGACGGCCGACTGCACAACTCGCTGCGGGTGCGCCGCTACCGCGACGAGCGGGAGGTCGCCGAGATCGTCGACCGCCTGGCGCCGGACGGGCTGCACGTCGAGCAGTGGATCCCGAAGGCCTCCCAGTCCGGCCGCTCGGCGGACCTGCGCGTCGTGGTGGTCGAGGGCCGGGCCACCCACGCGGTGGTGCGCACCAGCTCCCAGCCGATGACCAACCTGCATCTCGGCGGCGCCCGGGGCAGCCTCGACCTGGCCCGCGAGGCGGCCGGCCCGGCCTGGCCCGCGCTGCTGGAGACGGCCGAGCGGGCGGCGGCCTGCTTCCCCGGCTCCCCGATGGTCGGGGTGGACGTCCTGCCCACCGCGGGCTGGCGCCGCGCCCTGGTCGGCGAGGTGAACGCCTTCGGCGACCTGCTGCCCGGGCTGACCGGCCTGCCCGGAGGCCCGGCCGAGGGCCTCGACACCTACGGCGCCCAGCTCGCAGCCCTCGCCCGGCGCCCCGACCCCACCACCCGTACCGACCGCACAGAGCCCCGCTCCCCCGCCCCGGCGCACCACCAGAGCATGGAACCCTCCCGATGAACCACCAGCCCACGCCCGAGACGGCCGCCCCGAACCCCGACATGAACGCGGTCGTCGGCAGCCACGACCTGCTGCTCGTCACCCTCGACACGCTGCGCTTCGACGTCGCCGAGGAGCTGGCCGGGGCCGGCCGGATCCCGAACCTCGCCGCCTTCCTGCCCGGCGGCCGGTGGGAGCGCCGGCATGCGCCCGGCAGCTTCACCTACGCCTCCCACCAGGCGATCATGGCCGGTTTCCTGCCCACCCCGGCCGCTCCCGGCGGCCCGCACCCGCGCCTGTTCGCGGCCCGCTTCGCCGGTTCGGAGAGCACCGCCACCCGTACCTGGGTGTTCGACGCGGCGGACCTGCCGACCGCCCTGGGGGCGGCCGGGTACCGGACGGTCTGCATCGGCGGCGTCGGCTTCTTCAACAAGCAGGGCCCGCTCGGCTCCGTCCTGCCCGGCCTGTTCCAGGAGAGCCACTGGGAGCCCGCGATGGGTGTGGCCTCCCCCACCTCCTTCGAGGAGCAGGTCGCCCGGGCCGAGCAGGTCGCCGCCGAACAGCCCGCCGACCAGCCGCTGTTCCTGTTCCTGAACGTCTCGGCGCTGCACCAGCCCAACTGGTTCCACCTGCCGGGTGCCACCCGCGAGCACGGCGACTCGCGAGCCAGCCACGCCGCCGCCCTGGAGTACGTGGACGCCCACATCGGCCGCCTCTTCACCGCGATGAGCGCCCGCCGCCCCTGCTTCGCCGTCGTCTGCTCCGACCACGGCACGGCGTACGGCGAGGACGGCTACACCGGGCACCGGATCGGCCACGAGGTGGTCTGGACGGTCCCGTACGCCCACTTCACCGTCCCGGCCGGCCACGGCACTGTCACCACCCCCTCCCCCGCCGCCCCCGCCTCCACTCCGTCCATCCCCTCCATCCCCGAGGAGCGCGCATGACCACCGCACCCCCGCTCCCCGACTCGCCGTACCAGTCCTACGTCTACGCCTACCCGCACAAGACGGCCTACCGCCCGCTGCCCGAGCGCCCGCTGCTCGGCGAGCTCTGGGCCGGGGAGCCGCAGCACGCGCTCTCGCTCTACCTGCACGTCCCGTTCTGCGAGGTCCGCTGCGGCTTCTGCAACCTGTTCACCCGGATCGGCAGCCCCGAGGGCCTGACCACCGCCTACCTGGACGCCCTGGAGCGCCAGGCCGACGCCGTGCGCTCGGCCCTGGACGGCGACGCCCGGTTCGCGCTGGCCGCGTTCGGCGGCGGCACCCCGACGTATCTGACGGCCGCCGAGCTGGAGCGGCTGTGCGACATCGCCGAGCAGCGGATGGGCGCCGACCTGCGGGCCGTGCCGCTCTCCGTGGAGGCCTCACCCGCCACCGCGACCGCCGACCGGCTGGAGGTGCTGGCCGCCCGCGGCACCACCCGGCTGAGCCTGGGGGTGCAGTCCTTCGACGACACCGAGGCCCGCTCGGCCGTCCGCCCGCAGAAGCGCGCCGAGGTGGAGGCCGCCCTGGCCCGGATCCGGGCTGCCGGGATACCGGTGCTGAACATCGACCTCATCTACGGCATCGACGGCCAGACCGAGGCGAGCTGGCTGCGTTCACTGGACGCGGCCCTGCACTGGCAGCCCGAGGAGCTCTACCTCTACCCGCTGTACGTCCGCCCGCTGACCGGCCTGGCCCGGCGCGGCGAGCAGGAGAGCGCCGCCGCCTGGGACGCCCGCCGGCTCGCGCTCTACCGGTCCGGCCGGGACCACCTGCTGGCCAACGGCTACCAGCAGGTGTCGATGCGGATGTTCCGCCGCGCAGCCTCCCCGCAGGCCGGCCAGGGCGAGTACGCCTGCCAGACCGACGGCATGGTCGGCCTGGGCTGCGGCGCCCGCTCCTACACCTCGCGGCTGCACTACTCCTTCGACTACGCGGTGAACGCCACCGAGGTGCGCGCCATCATCGACCGCTTCGTCACCACCGAGGACTTCCACCACGCCGAACACGGTTTCCGGATGGACGGCGGGGAGCCGCGTCGCCGCCACCTCGTCCAGTCGCTGCTCCAGGCCGAGGGCATGCCCCTGGCCGACTACCGCGCCCGCTTCGGCAGTTCGCCGGCCGAGGACTTCGCCGCGGAGCTGGCGGGCTTCGCCGAGCGCGGCTGGCTGGCCGCCGACCCGGAGCGGCTGCGGCTCACCCCGGAGGGCCTGGCCCACTCGGACGCGGTCGGGCCGCTGCTGTTCTCGCCCGGGGTCCGGGCCCTGATGACGGGCTACGAGGCGAAATGACCTTCCTCGGCATGCCCTCCGGCGCCCCCGCCGCCCCCGCCGCCCCGGTCGAGGCCGACGCCGCCGCCGGCACCCCCGACGCGACGCAGCCGCGCGACCTCACCCTGCTCTACCGCGGCCCGCTCGCCTCCTGCGACTACGACTGCCCCTACTGCCCGTTCGCCAAGCGCCGCGACTCTCCCGAGCAGTTGCGCGCCGACCGGGCCGCGCTGGAACGCTTCACCGCCTGGGCCACCGCCCGCGCGGGCACCGGTGACACCCTGTCGTTGCTGTTCACCCCCTGGGGCGAGGGCCTGGTCCGCTCCTGGTACCGTCGCGCGCTGGTCGAGCTGAGCCGGCTCCCGCACGTGCGCCGGGTCGCGATCCAGACCAACCTGAGCTGCCGTACCGGGTGGCTGGCCGAGGCCGACCCCGCCACCCTCGCCCTGTGGGTCACCTACCACCCCGGCCAGGTGCCCTTCGACCGCTTCCTCGCCAAGTGCCGCGAGCTGGACGCGCTGGGCGTGCGGTACAGCGTCGGCGTGGTCGGGCAGCCGGACCACCTCCCCGAGGCCCGTCGGCTGCGCGCGGCGCTCGCCCCCGAGGTGTACCTGTGGATCAACGCGGCCGAGGGCCGCAGCTACACCGATGCCGAGGCCGCGCACTGGACGGCCCTCGACCCGCACTTCGGCTACAGCCGGCACGCCCATCCGAGCGCCGGGCTGCCCTGCCGCACCGGCGATTCGGTGCTCTCCGTGGACGGCGACGGCACGGTGCGCCGCTGCCACTTCGTCCGGGACGTCCTCGGCAACCTCTACGACGGCAGCTACCGCGCCCGGCTGCGGCCGCGCCCCTGCCCGCTGCCGGTCTGCGACTGCCACATCGGGTACGTCCACCTGGAGACGCTGCCGCTGTACGAGCTGTTCGGCGCGGGCGTACTGGAACGGGTGCCGCAGGAGTGGACTCAGGGCGGCTGACCGTCCGCACCGGCCCTGACCGTCCGCGCCCCCGCCGCCCCGGCCGCCCGCGCCTGCACCCCCGTGTGACCGGCCGCGCACGGCCCGCAGCGCTCCCCGGCCCACCGGGCGCCCGGCCGCGTACCTCCCTAGCCTGGTAACCGAGAGGAGGCGAACCACCATGCTTGGAGACGGACCGCTGCAAGCAGTCATCCCCGCCACCGATCTCGCCCGCGCCAAGGCCTTCTACACCGACGCCCTCGGCCTCAAGGTCGTCGAGGAGGGCGAGGAGGAGCTGACCGGCGAATGCGGCGCGACCCAGTTCACCATCTACCGCACCCCCAGCGGCGGCCAGGCCGCCCACACCCTCGCCAGTTTCAAGGTCGCCGACCTCGACGGCGAGATGGCCGCCCTGCGTGAGCGCGGCATCACCTTCGAGGAGTACGACTTCCCCGGCCTCAAGACGGTCAACGGGGTCGCCGAGGGCGAGGGCATGCGCGCCGCCTGGTTCAAGGACAGCGAGGGCAACATCCTCTGCGTGGCCCAGCGCGTCGGAAGCTGACCCATCCCCGACCGATCCCCCCACCCCCACCGCACCCGGGACGCCGGTGCACGGCCCGCTCGTCAGGAGCGGGCCGGGCACCGGCGCACGAACGGGACCGTCAGCCCTGGCTGTTGCCGCCCTGGCCGTCCCCGCCCTGGCTGTTGCCGTCCTGGCCGTCGCCGTCCCGGCCGAGCTCGCGCGGGTTGATCGACCAGATGCCGCGCCCGAAGGTCGCCGCGTAGAGCCGGCCGTCGGGGCCCTGCTTGAGCTGCTGCACCGCCGTGGTCGGCAGGTTGCGGCCGAGCACCGAGAACCGGCTCTCGCCCGGGGCTCGGTAGAACGCGGCGAGGTCGGTGCCCAGGGTGAGGCCGCCGTCGGGCAGGAGCTTCACCGAAGTCGCCGGGACGTCGGGCAGGTTGGCCGAGACGTCGGTCCAGGTGGCGCCGCCGTCCCGGGTCTCGAAGAGGTGGCCGGTGCCCGCGCCGGGGCCCTCCGTCCAGGTGCGCGAGAAGCCGTTGACGGCCACGAGGACGTGCCGGGCGTCCTTCTCGTCCACCGCGAAGGAGGAGATGTACCGGTTCGGGATCGTCCCGTCGACGGGCAGGTTCAGCTGGTGCCAGCCGGTGCCGTCGATGTTGCCCACCGCGATGCCGCGGCTGAACCCCTGGTTGTTGCACGGGCCGCACCAGCCCGCGTACACCGTGCCGTTGACGGTGGCGACGGCGGTGGCCACGTGACCGGCGCCCAGGTCGTAGGCGGAGGTCCACTCGCTGCCGCTGCGGATCGCGTAGCCCTTGTGCTGCACCCAGACGTGCTGGCCGCCGGCGATCCAGGTGTTGGCGTCCGCGGGGTCGGCGGTCATCGGCGCGATGAACCGGGCGGCGTTGGTGTCCTTGTCCGGCGGGGCGACCTCGTAGGAGGTGGCCTTGCTCGGATCCTTCGTCCAACTGCCGTCGTTCACAGCGCAGTTCTGGGTGACCCACATGTCCAGGTAGACGTACTCCTGGGCGATGTCGCAGCCGTTGGCCGGGTCAACCAGGGTGTCGCCGCCGTCCCCGCCGAAGTTGGAGCCCATCACCTTGTCGTGCGCCCGCAGGATGGACTCGCCGTTGTCCTGGAGCCCGCCGCTGACGATGACGCCCTTGCCGGACCGGTCCGCCGGGTCCTTGCCGACGCCGACCGAGTAGTACTGGAGGGTGTCCATGGTGCCGTCGTTGAGCGGCGTCCAGTCCTTGCCGTGGCCCCAGGCGTCCAACTGCCCCTTGCCCGGGCGCCGGTAGATGCCGCCGTCGTTGCCGACGTAGACGTTCACCTTGCCCTGGTAGCTGCCGAAGGCGACGGCGTGCTGGTCGGAGTGGGTGGTCGGCGAGCAGTCACCGGTCTGCTTGCTCGGGTCGATGCTCCAGCACGGGAAGCCGTTGTTCCAGTACGGCCCGACCGTCGCCCACGCGTTGCCGCCGTCAGTGGTCTCGAAGACCTCCTCCAGGCCCGCGTAGACGTGGTCCGGGTTGGCCGGGTCGACCTGGAGCGACTGGTTGTACCAGGCCTGGATGCCGGGCTGGTAGCCCGGGTCCTGGAGCGCGGAGCCGGACGCCTTGAGCTTGTCCTTGTCCGCGATCAGCGTCCACGGGCCGTACGGCGAGCCGGACTTGGAGACGTAGATGCCCTTGAGTCCGGTGTCCGGGTTGTGTGCGGCGACATCGGGCGACTGGTCGATCGCGTAGTAGCGCGAGCCGTCCGCCGAGCGGGCGAAGGTCACGTTGCCGACGTTCGCGGCGTCCGACGGCAGGTCGCCCAGCGCGCCGACGCGCTGCCAACTCCCGTCCGCTGCCTTGCTGTAGAAGCCGTTGTAGGTGTCGCCGCCGCGCCAGCCGACCGCCAGGACCACCTTGGACGGGTCCTTGGGGTCGATCGCGATGTCGTTGGCGATGTTCTTGTACGGCGCGCTCGGGTCCTTGGCCATCGAACCGCCCGGCAGGTAGTCCGGGTTGGGCGCGAACTCCAGCTTCCACGGCCCCGACAGGTCGGAGGTCGAGTGGCTCCACACACCGCGGCTGGTCGCCGCCCACACCTTGCCGCCGCCGAAGCGCAGCGCGTGGATGATGGTCGACTCCAGCTCCGGCCCGCCCACCCGGTTTCCGGGCTGGAACTTGCCGTGCTGCGGGTCGGACAGCACGTACACGCCGGTGCCGACGTACGAGGTGGCCCCGGTGTTGGACTCGCCGGTGGCGTACCAGAGCCGCCCGCCGCCGTCGAGGTTCAGGGTGCCGGTGGAGAGGGTGGGCAGCTTGTCGGCGATCGGCTCCCACCGGCCGCCGCCGGTACGGGAGCGGAACACCCCGCCGTTGGCGCCGCCCGCGTACACGTACCCGTCGGTGTCGGCGGCGATGCCGGTGATCCGGCCGGTCACCAGTCCGGCGCCGCCGCTGGAGTTGGAGTTGACGTCCCGGTAGCGCGGGTCGTCGGAGTTGTACGGCTTGTCGGTGACGTGGTCCCAGGTGCCGCCCGTGTGCGGCATGGACTGCAACTGCGCCCAGGCCGCGCCGTAGGCACCCGGCGCCACGACACCCGGCGCGGTGCGCGCCTCGGTGTACTGGGCGACGCCCTCGGCGGAGTTCTCCGTCTCGTCGCCGCCGTCCCCGGGCGAGTCGGCCTCGGGAGCGGTGGTCGAACGGGGGGCGAGCGAGGAGGTCCCGGCACCCCGGACCTTCTTCGCGTGCTGCTTCCCGACGTCTGCCTGGTGCTGCACCTGCCAGGGTTGCGATGCGGACGGCGTCGGCGCGGCGAGCGCCTGACTGGTGGTCAGTCCGAGGGCGGTGAGCGTGACGGCGCTGAGCAGCAGCCGACGACGTTGCCTGATGGGCACGAGTGCGGTCCTCCCCTGTGGCCGGCCGCGCGGTTGCGCGGCCCCGGCGAAACAGGGGGTAAGCCTGTCCGGTGTGCCCGGCCGGGGGAAGGCCCGAACGGTAAGAAGAGGTTAAGACCCTTACCGTTTCGAACAGTTGGCATTCACCGAATGCCCGGACGCCCGAACGCCTGACGTCCGGCGGCCCCGCTCACCGCCCGGGCTGCCGCCGCCCGCGCACCCGCCACCCACGCACCCGCCGCCACGACTCCCGCACCACGGCGGCCGGGTCGAAGGCTCCCGGCCGGTCCCGGGTGATCGGGTAGCAGGCGAGCCCGATCAGTGCCGCACTGAGGTGGCCGATGCTGGTGTAGTCCCGGCTCTGGTGGACGCCGTAGACGTACACGGCGAGCACTCCCCCCACGTAGAGGTACCGCCAGGGCCGCACGATCAGGTAGCTGAGCACCCCGACCACCCCGGCGAGCGCGTAGCTCACGCCGTAGTCGAGCGTGTAGACGGCCTTCGGCGCCGCCAGGCCGCGGTGGATCGCCCAGCCCAGCACCCCCTCGCTGAGGTAGGTCGCCCCGACGTGCGCCAGCACCGCCACCGACAGCCAGCGCAGCGTGCCCAGCCAGCGCTCGGCGGGCACGTGGAAGAGGTTGTACAGCGCGAAGTAGCTCAGCCAGCCGCCGCCCGCGATCCACAGCGCGCTGGTCAGCAGCACCCGAACGGGTGAGACCTGGAGGTGGTGCAGGTTGGTCGAACGCCGCTGCAGGATCCGGTCGGCGGTCACCGGGTCGACGTGCCGGATCACCTGGGTGGTGACCAGCAGGATCGCCAGCCAGACGTAGGTGCCGGGGGCGCGCCGGACGTAGCGCCACGCCGCCCGGGCCGCGCGCGCCCACCAGGGCCCCGGGTGCGCCTGCGGCACGCCGGTGGTGCTGCCGGGCATCGGCGCCTCCTCGACGGTCCGCTCCTCCTCGACGGCCCCCACCTCACCCTGGCCCGCCCGGGCCGCCGCCCGCCGCCGCGACGGCCCGTTCGGGTGACCCGCCCGGCGGCGTCCGTACCCGGCCTCCCGCCCGCGAAACCGTCGACGGGCGGGCGCGGCCGACTGCCGTAGGCTGGCTCTCCGGCCGCCCACGGGCCGCCGGGCACCGGAGACCGGACACCGCACGCAAAGGGCGCCAGGCACGATGAGGGACCGCCTCGGAACGACGCAGCCGACCGACACCGCCACCTCCCGGACGCCTGACTCCAGAACGGCCGCCGGCGGAGCGGCGGCCGGCGACGGAACGGTGGCCGACCAGACGGCCACCGGCGGCCGGGCCGCGCTCGCGGCAGGCGCCCGCGCCACCGCGCTCCGGCTGCGCCTCACCTCCGTCTACGTCGTCCTGCTGACGATCACCGCCGCCTGGCTCGCCACCCAGGGCCACGCCGGCCGGGCCCGGTTCGTCCGGCACAACAGCAGCAACGTCCACCACATGGAGGTGGGCAAGTGGTGGACGATGTTCACCAGCGGCCTGGTGGTCGACGGCGTCCCGGCCTGGGCCGGCATCGCCGCCGTCGCGATCGCCCTGGGCCTGGCCGAGTGGCGCTGGGGCCCGGCCCGCGCGGGCGCGGTGTTCGTCCTCGGGCACCTGGGCGCCACCCTGCTCACCGAGGGTGCCATGTGGGTGATGCTGACCGCCCGCATCCCGGGGGCGCTCTCCCGCGCGCGGGACGTCGGGATCAGCTACGGACTGGTCGCCACCATCGGCTGCCTGCTCGCCCTGGGCCCGCGCGCGCTGCGCCGGTACGGCCTGCCGCTCCTCGCCCTGGTACTGGCCGGCGCCTGGGCGGCGGACCAGCAGCTGGCCGACGCCGGCCACCTGGTGGCCCTCACCCTCGGCGTCGTCGCCGCCCGCACCCCCTGGCTGCGCAACCGTGCCTCCTCCCGGAGCCCGGCCCCCGGCGGCGGGCCCCGCGGTGAACCGCAGTGACCGCAGTGAACCGCGCCAGGGTCAGTGATCGTCCTTCCCAGTGGGCCGGGTACGATGCAGAACCGATCAACCGGCTGGCTACCAGCTTCTGGTGACCGTTGATCAGGCCAAACGGAGGGGACCCGATGCCCGAGTTCGACAACGCCACGAACCCTGCGGACGTGACCGACCCGGCGGGCTTCGCGGATCCGGCCGACTCCGCGGATCCGGCCGACTCCGCGGATCCGGCGGGCTTCGGGCATCCGGCGGACTTCGTGGACCCGGTGATGCTCCAGACCCACCGGCCCCACCCGGCCCGGATCTACGACTACTGGCTGGGCGGCAAGGACAACTTCCCGCCGGACCGGGCCGCCGCCGAGCACGCGATAGCCGCCGCGCCCGACATCCCGCAGGCCGCCCGGGAGAACCGCGCCTTCCTGCGCCGCGCCGTCCGGCTCTGCGTCGAGGCCGGGGTCCGCCAGTTCATCGACATCGGCTCCGGCCTGCCCGCCCAGGGCAATGTGCACGAGGTCGCGCAGGAGCTGGCCCCGGAGTCCCGGGTGGTCTACATCGACAACGACCCGATCGTGCTCGCCCACGGCCGGGCGCTGCTCGCCAGCAACCACTCCACCACCGTGCTCACCGGCGATCTGCGCGACCTCGACGAGCTGCTCGACCGGCCCGAGCTGCGCGAGCTGATCGACCTCTCCCGTCCGGTCGCCGTCCTGCTGATGGCTGTCCTGCACTTCATCGACGACGACCAGGCCGCCGCGGCCGTCAAGGCCGTCCACGACCGCCTCGCCCCGGGGAGCTTCCTGCTGCTCTCGCACAGCACCGCCGAGGGCAACCCGCAGCGCGCCGCCGAGGTCGTGAAGACCTGGGACGACACCGATTCGCGCATCCGGCTCCGGGGCCGGGCCGAGGTGGAGGGCTTCCTCACCGGCTGGGAGCCGCTGGAACCGGGTGTGGACTTCGTCCCGCTCTGGCGCCCGGACGGACCGACCGCGGGCTCCACCCGCTGGATGTACGCGGGCGTGGGCCGCAAGCCCTGACCCCCTCCTCCCCGGACCAGCGCAGGGCCGGACTCCCCCGGGAGTCCGGCCCTGCGCCTTCCCCGCCCTCTCCCCCGCCGCCGCGCGACCTGCCGGATCCCGCAAACACCCCTCCGGCCAACGGAGTTGAGGTCGATCCCGGCCCCCGGGAGCGGCCCGCCGGAGCTGCCACCCCGGCCGACGCGGCCGTATGCTCTTGCGGTACTCTGCAAATCTATGCCAGAGTGCGGGCATCGGATCAATCAGGCCGAATCCCCTCACACGTCGCTAAATCAGGAGCCCGCACCGCGGGTGGGTCAAGGGTGCATGCATGTCGAAGGTCTTGAGCAAGCTGCCGGTCGGTGAACGGATCGGCATCGCATTCTCGGGTGGGTTGGACACCTCCGTCGCGGTCGCGTGGATGCGCGAGCACGGTGCCGTCCCCTACGCCTACACGGCCGACATCGGCCAGTACGACGAGCCGAACCTCGCCGACGTCCCGGCCCGTGGCCGTGCCTACGGCGCCGAGCAGGCCCGCCTGATCGACTGCCGGGCCCCGCTGGTCGAGGAGGGCCTGGCCGCCCTGGCCTGCGGCGCCTTCCACATCCGCTCGGCCGGGCAGACCTACTTCAACACCACCCCGCTCGGCCGCGCCGTGACCGGCACCCTGCTGGTCCGGGCCATGCAGGAGGACAACGTCTCGATCTGGGGCGACGGTTCGACCTACAAGGGCAACGACATCGAGCGGTTCTACCGCTACGGCCTGCTCGCCAACCCCAACCTGCGGATCTACAAGCCGTGGCTGGACCAGGACTTCGTCACCCAGCTCGGCGGCCGCAAGGAGATGTCCGAGTGGCTCGCCGAGCGCGACCTGCCGTACCGGGACTCCGCCGAGAAGGCCTACTCCACGGACGCCAACATCTGGGGCGCCACCCACGAGGCCAAGCGGCTGGAGTTCCTGGACGCCTCGCTGGAGATCGTCGCCCCGATCATGGGCGTCGCCTTCTGGGACCCGGCCGTCGAGATCGGGACCGAGGACGTCACGGTCGACTTCGAGTTCGGCCGGCCGGTCCGGATCAACGGCCGTGAGTTCGGCTCCGCCGTCGACCTGGTGCACGAGGCCAACCGGATCGGCGGACGGCACGGTCTGGGCATGTCGGACCAGATCGAGAACCGGATCATCGAGGCCAAGAGCCGCGGCATCTACGAGGCCCCGGGCATGGCACTGCTGCACATCGCCTACGAGCGGCTGCTGAACGCGATCCACAACGAGGACACCCTCGCCACCTACCACACCCAGGGCCGGCGCCTCGGCCGCCTGATGTACGAGGGCCGCTGGTTCGACCCGCAGGCGCTGATGCTGCGCGACAGCCTGCAGAAGTGGGTCGGCCAGGCCGTCACCGGCAGCGTCACGCTGCGGCTGCGGCGGGGCCAGGACTACTCGGTGATCGACACCCAGGGCCCGAACTTCAGCTACCACCCGGAGAAGCTGTCGATGGAGCGCAGCGTCGACGCCGCCTTCGTCCCGGACGACCGGATCGGCCAGCTGACCATGCGCAACCTGGACATCGCCGACTCCCGCAGCAAGCTGGAGCAGTACGCGGGCCACGGCCAGCTGGCGCCGTGGACCGGCCTGATCGGCGAGCTCACCCCGGGCGGCGCGGCGCCGATCGCGGCGGGCACCGGCGACGAGGCGGAGTCCACCGCGCTGGACCACGCGGCGATCGAGTCCGGCACCGACTGACACCTACGGGGCCCGACCGACGGGGACCCCACCGGCTACGGGCCGGAACGGCCGGGGGCCGTCGCACCACACCGGGGCGGCGGCCCCCGGCCGTTCCCCCACGCCCCGCCGTTCCCGCGGCTTGTGCCGCACCGCCCCCCCGGCCGCACCGCACCCCGCAGCGGATCC